>JAUNNC010000004.1:48731-57131 GCA_030531585.1 Eubacteriales bacterium
ACGCACAGCACGCACAGCACGATGCCCAGCGTCAGCTGCAGGGCAAAGCTCGGGTGGAAGCGCTCGCGGCGCTCCTTCACCATGCCGTCCACGCCGTAGAGCGTGTCGATGGGCTCCTCGCGCAGCCACGCAAAGCGTCTGCCGCGGATGCCGCTGATCACAAAGAGGGCCACCGCCGCGCCGATCATCAGAAACAGCAGCGAGCAGGAAATCGCGGCCGCCTGGGCCTCGTTCAGGCCGAGGGCGGCGTACTTCTCCGTGGCGAGGAGCAGCAGCACAGGGATCGGGCAGAGGATGCACAGCAGCACGCCCAGAGACACGCGCTTCGCGTTCTCCTCCCGCACGGCCAGAAAGGCGTTGGCGTCCTCCATCGTCACGGGGCGGGCGGCCCCGCCCGGGACGGCGGCGCTCTCGGCCGGGGCCGGGGCGTCCATGTCGTCCTTTAATAGGTAGTCGGTGCTCACACCGAAGAGCTCCGCCATGCGGATCACGCGCGAGAGGTCCGGGACGGACTGCGCGCTCTCCCATTTGGAGATGGCCTGACGGCTGACGTCCAGCTTCTCCGCGAGCTCCTCCTGCGACCAGTCGTTTTTCTTCCTGAGGTCGATGATTTTGTCTGCCAGTATCATGGGTGTTCTCTCCTTTTCCTGTTGTTTGGATGGCTCCACTATACAGGCTGACGCCGTTGCATGCCAGCAGCTTCGGCTGGAAACTGCGCAACCGGCGGTTGATTATTCCGAAAAAATGGCTCAAAGCGTCTGCTTTGAGCCATTTTTTCTCGTTTTGGATCACACGAGCTCGATCACGGCCACCTCGGCGGCGTCGCCGCGGCGGGTGCCGATGCGGGTGATGCGGGTGTAGCCGCCGTTGCGGTCGGCGTACTTGGGGGCCAGCTCGTCAAAGACCTTCTTGGCCACGTCCTCGCGCGTGATGAAGGCCAGAGCCTGCCGGTAGTTGGCAAGGCCGCCCTCTTTGCCGAGGCTTATCATCTTCTCGGCCAGGGGGGCGATCTCCTTGCAGCGGGTCACGGTCGTCTCCATGCGGCCGGCGGCCAGGAAATCGGTCACCTGCTGGCGGAGCATCGCCATGCGCTGGGAAGTCGTCTTGCCGAGCTTTCTGGTTCCAGGCATAATTGCAGTTCCTCCTATTACTGGTTGTTGTCGTCGCTGGCGAGAGACAGGCCCATCATCGTGAGCTTGTGCTCGACCTCCTCCAGGGACTTGCGGCCAAGGTTGCGGACCTTGATCATCTCGTCCTGGGTCTTGCTCACCAGATCCTCAACCGTGTTGATGTTCGCACGCTTGAGGCAGTTGAAGCTCCTCACGGACAGGTCCAGCTCCTCAATGGTCATCTTGAGCATGGTGTCCGGCTCCTTCTCGACCTTCTCGACCACGGTGGATGCGCCGCCGAGCGTGTCGGAGAGATTCGTGAAGAGCGTGAAGTGGTCGCAGAGGATCTTTGCGCCGAGGCTGATCGCATCACGGGAGGTCATGGTCTTGTCCGTCCAGACCTCGATGGTCAGCTTGTCAAAGTCCGTCTGGTTGCCGACACGGGTGTTCTCCACCGTGTAGTTGACCTTCAGCACCGGGGTGAAAATGGAGTCCACCGGGATAGTGCCGATGGGCATCTGCGGGTCCTTGTTGCGGTCCGCCGGGACATAGCCGCGGCCGTGGTCAAGGACCAGCTCCATGTTCAGGGCGCCGTCCGGGCCGAGCGTCGCGATGGGCTGCTCGGGGTTGAGGATCTCCACCTCGGCGTCGGGCTTGATGTCGCCCGCGGTGACCAGGCCCTCGCCCGAGGCCTCGATGTAGACGGTCTTGGGACCGGCGGAGTGCAGACGCGCGATGATGCTCTTGACGTTGAGCACGATCTCGGTCACGTCCTCCTTCACGCCGGGGATGGTGGAAAACTCATGCTGAACACCGGCGATGCGGATGCTCGTGCACGCAATGCCGGGGAGAGACGAGAGAAGTACCCTGCGGAGAGAGTTGCCAAGCGTCGTACCGTAGCCGCGCTCCAGAGGCTCGATGATATACTTGCCGTAGGAGCTGTCCGCCGGAGTCTCGATACACTCGATGCGCGGCTTCTTGATTTCAATCATAAAAGTATTGTACCCTCCTTATAAGATTGCGCCTTTTCAGGGCAGTTGCGGTGATTCAGCTTACCAATTTGAGGGTTCCTGTTTTACTTGGAGTACAACTCGACGATGAGGCGCTCTTCGACGGGCAGATCAATGTCTTCTCTGGTCGGAACTGCGACAACTTTGCCAATCATGTTGTTCTCGTCAAACTCCAGCCACCTCGGGACAACGTGGTAGATCTCGAGGTTCTGCTTGAAGCGCTCGATGCTGCGGCTGGAATCCTTCAGCGCGACGACCATGCCGGGCTTCACCTGGTAGCTGGGGATGTTGACCTTCTTGCCGTTGACGGTGAAGTGGCCGTGGTTGACCATCTGACGGGCCTCGCGGCGGGTCGCCGCGTAGCCGAGACGGTACACCACGTTGTCCAGGCGGGACTCGAGCTGGATGAGGAGGTTCTCGCCGGCCTTGCCGGGCATGCGGACGGCCTTCTCATAGTAGCCGCGGAACTGCTTCTCCAGAACGCCGTAGACGAACTTGACCTTCTGCTTCTCCTGAAGCTGGAGGGCATACTCGCTCTTCTTGCGGCGGGTCTGGGTGTTGGTGTTGCGGGTGGTGGTCTTCTTCGCATAGCCCATGGTGGCGGGGCTGATGCCAAGGGACTTGGCATGCTTCGCAATGGGCTCTCTGTTCTTAGCCATAACAGTCTATCCTCCCTTTCTTATACACGACGACGTTTCGGAGGACGGCAGCCATTGTGGGGAATGGGGGTGACATCCTTGATCATCGTCACTTCGAGACCGGCGGTCTGCAGGGCGCGGATGGCGGCCTCACGGCCCGAACCGGGACCCTTGACAAAGACCTCGACGGTCTTCAGGCCGTGCTCCATCGCCGCGCGGGCGGCGGTCTCAGCGGCGGTCTGAGCGGCAAAGGGGGTAGACTTCTTGCTTCCGCGGAAGCCCAGGCCGCCGGCGGACGCCCAGGAGATCGCATTGCCCTGGGTATCGGTCACGGTGACCATGGTGTTATTGAAGGAAGAGCTGATATGAACCTGGCCCTTTTCAATGTTTTTGCGCTCTCTGCGGCGCGTTCTGACTTTCTTCTTCGGTGCTGCCATGATCCATATCCCTCCTTACTTCTTCTTGTTCGCGATGGTGCGTTTCGGACCCTTGCGGGTACGCGCGTTGGTCTTGGAGCGCTGGCCGCGCACAGGCAGGCCGCGGCGATGCCGCGTGCCGCGATAGCAGCCGATCTCGGTCAGGCGCTTGATGTCAAGCGCGGTCTGACGGCGAAGGTCGCCCTCGACGATGAAGTTGTGGTCGATGCACTCACGCAGCTTGGACTCTTCCTCGTCGGTCAGATCCTTCACGCGGGTGTCGGGGTTGATCCCGGTCATGTCCAGAATTTTCTTCGCGCTGGTTCTGCCGATTCCATAGACGTAGGTGAGTCCGATCTCGATTCTCTTGTCCTTGGGCAGGTCAACGCCGGCTATACGTGCCATACTTTTTAATCATCCTTTCAGATTTTTTGCCGCATGTTCAGACGCGGGGCTTATTCCCGCCGGAGGGAGCCTCCGTGTCTATGCGGGAGTTGATGAATACTTGCGGGGTGCGATTAACCCTGACGCTGCTTGTGCTTCGGGTTCTCGCAGATCACCATGACTTTGCCCTTGCGCTTGATGATCTTGCACTTCTCGCACATGGGCTTCACGGAAGGTCTTACTTTCATTTGTTATACCTCCTACTTGCTTCTCCACACGATGCGGCCGCGGGTGATGTCATAGGGGGACATCTGCACCGTGACCTTGTCGCCGGGAAGGATCCTGATAAAGTTCATCCGGAGCTTTCCGGAAATGTGCGCCAGTATGATGTGGCCTTTCCCGATGTCCACCTTGAACATGGTGTTGGGCAGGGATTCCACGACCGTGCCCTCGAGCTCGATTACATCGTCTTTTGCCAAAGCAGTTTCCTCCAGTCGCTTTCCTGTCAGATATCGTCTGCCATCGTGAGTATCTCCGGCTCGCCGTCGGTGATGAGGATGGTGTTCTCGTAGTGCGCGGCAAGCGATTTGTCCGCCGTGACGACCGTCCAGCCGTCGTCGAGGATGTTCACATGCCAGTCGCCCGCGCAGACCATCGGCTCGATGCAGATGGTCATGCCCTTGACCAGGCGCGGATTCGGCCTCGTGCGCGGCGCCCGGTAGTTGGGCACCTCCGGCGCCTCGTGCATGCCGCGGCCGATGCCGTGGCCCACGAAGTCCCGCACGACCGAGAAGCCGTTGCCCTCCACGTAATCCTGCACCGCGCCGCCGATGTCGGAGATGCGGTAGCCGGCCTTCGCAAAGCGCAGAGCCTCGAAGAAGGCCTGCCGGGTCACCTCGATGAGCTTTTTGGCCTCCGCGCCGACCTCCCCGACCGGGTAGGTCCCCGCGCAGTCGCCGATGAAGCCCTTGTAGGTCGCGCACAGGTCGATGGAGACGATGTCGCCGTTTCGGACGACCCGCCTGCCCGGGATGCCGTGGATGACCTGCTCGTTGACCGAAACACAGGTTGCCGCGGGAAAGCCCTCATATCCGAGGCAGCTCGGCCGGGCGCCGGATTTGACGATGTACTCATGCACCGCCCTGTCGATCTGGCGGGTCGTCAGTCCGTCACGGACGGCCTGACGGCCCATCGACCGCGCGCCCGCCGCGATTTTCGCAGCCTGACGCATGATCTCGATCTCGGAGCCGGATTTGATGTAGATCGTATCCGACATGTCAGATCCCCAGAACGCTCCGGATTGCTTCGGTAGTCGCTTCGATGCCGGGCTGATTGTCCACCAGGCGGAGCTTGCCGCGCTCGGCGTAGAACGCCTTGAGCGGCTCGGTCTCGCGGTGGTAGGTTTCCAGGCGCTTCTTCACGGTCTCCGGCGCGTCGTCCGCGCGGATCGTGAGCTCGCCGCCGCAGAAATCACACTTGCCCTCGACCTTCGGGGGGTTGTTCTCCACATGGAAGGTCGCGCTGCAGTCCTTGCAGGTGCGCCTGCCGGACATGCGGCGGACGATCACGTCGTCGTCGACCTCGATGGAGAGCGCACAGTCGATCTCAATGCCCATGTCCTCCATGGTCTGGGCCTGGGGGATCGTGCGGGGCACGCCGTCAAGGATGTAGCCGTTGGCGCAGTCGGGCTGCGCGAGGCGCTCCTGGATGATGCCGATGATGACCTCGTCGGGGACGAGCTTGCCGGACTCCACGTAGCTCTTCGCCTTGAGACCGACCTCCGTGCCGGCCTTCATCGCCGCGCGGAGGATGTTCCCGGTCGAAATCGTCGGGACGTCCATCAGCTTGCTGAGGATCTCTGCCTGTGTTCCTTTGCCTGCGCCGGGTGCGCCCAAGAGAATCAGTCGCATGGATATCTCCTTTCTCAGTCGAGGAAGCCCTTGTAGTTGCGCATGAGCAGCTGAGCCTCCAGGGCACGGATGGTCTCAAGCGCAACGCCGACAACGATGATGATGGAGGTGCCGCCCAGGGAGACGCCCGTCAGGGAGGACTCCTTGGAGAAGTGTGCGATCAGGATGGGGACCACTGCGATGATGCCCAGATAGATGGCACCGAACAGGGTGATCTTGTTCAGGACCTTCTGGATAAACTCGCTCGTGGGCTTGCCCGGGCGGAAGCCGGGGATGTAGCCGCCGTTCTTCTTCAGGTTGTTCGCCACCTCGACCGGGTTGAACTGGATCGTGGAATAGAAGTAGGCGAAGAAGATGATGAGCAGCAGATACGCGATCGCATAGGGGATGGAGTTGGTGCCGAACCAGGTGCTCACCCAGCCGTCCGTCTTGCCGGTGAAGGCCGCGATGGTCGCGGGCACCGAGGCGATGGACTGTGCGAAGATGATGGGCATGACGCCGGACATGTTCACCTTCATGGGCAGGTGGGTGCTCTGGCCGCCGTACATCTTGCGGCCGACCACGCGCTTGGCGTACTGGACCGGGATGCGGCGCTCGGCGTCGTTGACGAAGACGATCAGAACGATGATCGCAATCGCGCCGAGGAACATCAGCACCGCGACCCACCAGCGCAGACTGCCGTTGGCAATGTTGCGGATGCTGGTGAAGATGGCGGTCGGGAAGCGGGAGATGATGCTGGCAAACAGGATCATGGAGATGCCGTTGCCGATGCCGAATTCGGTGATCTGCTCACCCAGCCACATGATCAGCGCGGAGCCGGAGGTGAAGGTCAGGACGATGACGATCGCCGCCCAGACGTTGCCCACGGCCTCGGGCTCGAGGATGCCGTAGTTCTTGATCAGCATGTAGAAGCCGAAGCCCTGCAGCAGACCGATCGCCACGGTGGCGTAGCGGGTGATGGAGGCGATCTTCTTGCGGCCCTCTTCGCCCTCGTCCTTGCTCATGCGCTCGAGCGCGGGGATGGCGATGCACAGCAGCTGGATGATGATGCTGGCGTTGATGTAGGGCTGGATGCTCAGCGCAAAGATCGTCGCGTTGGAGAAGGCGCCGCCGGACATGACGTTCAGCAGGCCCAGGACGGTGTTCTGCAGGGAGCTGAAGTAGGCCTGCAGAGCAGCGACGTTCACATAGGGGACAGGGATGGCGTTGCCGAGACGGTAAAGCAGAATGATGAGAAGGGTGAAGAGGATCTTCTTGCGGAGCTCCTCGATCTTCCATGCATTGCGTAATGTCTGGAGCACTTAGACCACCTCTGCCTTTCCGCCGGCCGCCTCGATCTTCTGTTTTGCGGTTTCGGAGAAGGCAGCGGCTTTCACGGTCAGCTTCTTGGTCACTTCACCGTTGCCGAGGAATTTGACGCCGTACTTGCAGTGGGCGATGATGCCGGCGTCCAGGATCGCCTGAACGTCGACGACAGCACCGTCCTCAAACTTGTCGAGAACGGAGACGTTGAGCGCATCCAGAGGCTTGGCAAAGATGTTGTTGAAGCCCCTCTTCGGGATGCGGCGCGCCAGAGGCATCTGGCCGCCCTCGAAGCCGATGCGGGTACCGCCGCCGCTGCGCGCCTTCTGGCCCTTGTGGCCGCGGCCCGCGGTCTTGCCGTTACCGGTGGCATGGCCTCTGCCCTTGCGCTTGTCAACATGGGTGGAGCCGGCTACGGGAGAAAGATCATGGATATTCATTCTCAAAGCCCTCCTTATTCTTCGGTGACCTTGAGCAGATAGCCGATCTTGGCGATCTTGCCGCGGGTCTGGGGATTGTCGGGCTGCACGGTCTCGTTGCCGATCTTGTGCAGGCCGAGGGACTGGGCAGTCGCGATATGGCTGTCGAGTCTGCCGTTGAGGCTCTTGACGAGCTTGATTCTGAGATTAGCCATGTTACGCCCTCCTTAACCCTGAACTTCTTCAGGGGTCTTGCCGCGCACGGCCGCGACCTGGGCCGCGTCACGCAGGGACTTGAGGCCCTCCATGGTGGCGGCGACGACGTTCGCGGGGTTGTTGGTGCGCAGGCACTTGGTACGGATGTTGGAGATGCCGGCGCACTCCACGACCGCACGGACAGCGCCGCCGGCGATAACGCCGGTGCCTTCGGGGGCGGGCTTGAGCAGCACGCGGCCGGCGCCGAAGCAGCCGAGGACCTCGTGCGGAATGGTGGTCCCGCTCAGGGTGACGGTGATGATGTTCTTCTTCGCATCCTCGAGGCCCTTGCGGATCGCCTCGGAGACTTCGTTGGCCTTGCCCATGCCGAAGCCGACGCGGCCCTTGCCGTCGCCCACGACGCACAGAGCGGAGAACTTCGCGACACGGCCGCCCTTGACGGTCTTGCTGACGCGGTTGAGGGAAACGACCTTCTCGATAAACTCGGAGGGAGCCTCGTCCCGGTTGCGGCGATCGCGCCTGTCGTTGTTGTATGCCATAAATCGTTGTCCCCCTTTCTCAGAACTTCAGGCCGCCCTCACGGGCGCCCTCGGCCAGTGCCTGCACGCGGCCGTGGTAAATGTAGCCGCCGCGGTCAAACACGACCTCTTCGATGCCCTTCTGCAGGGCGCGCTCGGCGACCTTCGCGCCGACCTTCTTCGCGGCCTCGACGTTGCCGCCGTTGCCCTCGAAGCCCTTCTCAACGCTGGACGCGGACACGAGCGTGCAGCCCGCCGCGTCGTCGATGATCTGGGCGTAGATGTTCTTCTCGCTGCGGAACACGCTCAGGCGGGGTCTCTCGGCCGTGCCGGAGATCTTGCCGCGTACCCGCTGATGGCGCTTGATGCGCTGGCCTCTGGTATCAGGTCTCTTAATCATTCAGGCACACCTCCGTTTACTTGGCGCCGGTCTTGCCTTCTTTGCGGCGGATGACTTCGTAGTCGTACTTGATGCCCT
>JAUNNC010000074.1 GCA_030531585.1 Eubacteriales bacterium
GACTGTGAGCGCGATTACTATATGACAGCGGAAGAGGCCAGAGAGTACGGCCTGATCGACAAGGTCCTTTACAAACGCTGACAGCTTTGATTTCTTTGGGAATGGGGGAACACATTCGGGTTCCCCCATCCTTTTCAATCGGGATGCAGGACGCGCCCGGAAGGAGAGAATATGGCAAGAAACGATGACAGACGGAGCATCCGCTGCTCCTTCTGCGGAAAACCGCAGTCGCTTGTGGATCGCATGATCGCCGGCAACAACTGTTATATCTGCGACGACTGTGTGCGCATGTGCGCGAGCATCGTCGGAGATGAGGATGCCCAGCCGAAGGTTACAGGCTATGACGGGCTGCCGCTGGCGCTGGAGAAGCTGCCCAAGCCCATGCAGATCAAGGCGCGGCTCGACGAGTATGTGATCGGGCAGGAGAAGGCCAAGATCGTCCTGTCTGTCGCGGTGTATAACCATTACAAACGCATCCTGCACGCCTCGAAGGACGACGTGGAGCTGCAGAAGAGCAACATCCTGCTGATCGGCCCCACCGGCAGCGGCAAGACGCTTTTCGCCCAGACCATGGCAAAGATGCTCGACGTGCCCTTTGCCATCGCCGACGCCACCACGCTCACCGAGGCCGGCTATGTCGGCGAGGATGTGGAGAACGTCATCCTCAAGCTCCTGCAGGCGGCGGACTTCGACGTGGAGCGCGCGCAGAAGGGCATCATCTACATCGACGAGCTTGACAAGATCGCCCGCAAGAGCGAGAACACCTCCATCACGCGCGACGTCTCCGGCGAGGGCGTACAGCAGGCCATGCTCAAGCTGCTCGAGGGCACGATCGCAAACGTGCCACCGCAGGGCGGGCGCAAGCATCCGCATCAGGAGTTTATTCAGGTCGACACCACGAACATCCTCTTCATCTGCGGCGGCGCCTTTGACGGTCTCGACAAGATCATCGAAAAGCGCACCGACAAGAAGACCATGGGCTTCGGCGCGGAGATCACCGGGAAGGCCGAGCGCGACGTCGGACAGATTCTTGCCCAGGTGCAGCAGCACGATCTTCTGCAGTTCGGCATCATCCCCGAGCTGATCGGCAGGCTCCCCGTCGTGGCGACGCTGGAAAGCCTGAACCGGGACGACCTCGTGCGCATCCTGACCGAGCCGAAGAATGCCATGACCCGGCAGTATCAGGCGCTCATGTCCTACGACGGCGTCGAGCTCGAGTATGAGCCCGAGGCGCTGGAGGCCATCGCAGACAAGGCGATCGCCATGAAGATCGGTGCGCGCGGCCTGCGCAGTGTGATCGAGGGCGTCATGACCGACATCATGTATCAGATCCCCTCCGACAAGACGGCGACCAAGGTCCTGGTCACCGCGCAGTGTGTGAAGGATGGAACCAGCCCGACGGTTTTCCACGCGGCGGATTCCCCCGCGGCTCTGGAGACAGGCAGAAAGCAGCCCGCGCTCAAACCGGCCGGGAAGCAGTAAACAAGGCTTTTGTGTGGGAAGAAAACAGATCCCGGAAAGGAGAACACACAATGGCAGACGAAAACAGAGAATACACCCGGCTCCCGCTGCTTGCTCTGCGGGGGCTGCACGTGTTTCCGGGCATGCTCCTGACCTTCGATGTGGAGCGTCCGGCTTCGGTCGCATCCCTCAACTTGGCAGTCAAGAACGATCAGCTGATCTTTCTTGCCGCCCAGAAGGATCTGACGGTCGACATGCCCAGAGAGGACGGCCTTTACCATGTCGGCACGGTATGCCGTGTCCGGCAGCAGCTCCGCCAGCCGCGGGGGAACCTCTGCCGCGTCATGGTCGAGGGGCTATACCGCGCGCAGGCCGTGAGTATGCAGTGCAATCAGCAGGGCTATATGGCCTTTACATATCCGCTCGAGGACAAGGCCGAGCGTGTGAGCGCGACCCGCATGGAGGCGCTGCTGCGCGGCTGCCTGTCCCAGTTTGAGGAATATGTCAGGCTCAACAACGACATGATCTCCGAGCAGCTTCTGAGCCTGCTGGGCAATCCCACGCCGGACTACGTGTCCAACTATATCGCACAGAACGTGCATTTCGGCGTCGAAGACCGCCAGGCCATCCTGGAGGAGCGCTACCCGAGCCGCCGTCTCACGCTCATCAATCATCTGCTCAAGCGGGAGCTCGAGGTGATGCGCATCGAGCGGGAGCTCAGCGAGGCCACGCAGGAGGCCATGAACCGCAGCCAGCGCGACTACTATCTGCGCGAGGAGATGAAGATCATCCAGTCGGAGCTCGGCGAGGATGACGACATCGAGGTCTACCGCGCAAAGATCGAGGCGCTGCCCGTCAGTGACGAGATCCGTGAGAAGCTGAACAAGGAGCTCGGAAGACTCGCCAAGCAGCCCTTCGGCTCGGCGGAGGCGGCCGTCGTGCGCAACTATCTGGACACCTGCCTGGAGCTCCCGTGGGGCGTCAAAACCAGGGAGACCATCAATATTGCCCGCGCCCGCAAAAAGCTCGACGACGACCACTTCGGGCTCGAGAAGGTCAAGGAGCGCATCCTCGAATACCTTGCTGTCAAGCAGCTCTCACCTGACATCAAGGGCGGTCTGCTCTGTCTGGTCGGACCTCCGGGCACCGGCAAGACCAGCATCGCCCAGAGCATTGCCGCAGCCACGAACCGCAAGCTCGTACGCATCTCGCTCGGCGGCGTGCACGACGAGGCGGAGATCCGCGGCCACCGCAGGACCTATATCGGCTCCATGCCCGGCCGCATCATCAACGGCATCATTCAGGCGGGCTCCTGCAATCCGCTGATGGTGCTCGACGAGATCGACAAGCTCGGCTCCGACTACCGGGGTGATCCCTCGGCCGCCCTGCTCGAGGCGCTGGACGGGGAGCAGAACAGCACGTTCCGGGACCATTTCCTTGAGCTGCCGTTTGATCTCTCGGGCGTGTTCTTCATCACCACCGCGAACACCACCGACACGATCCCGCGGCCCCTTCTCGACCGCATGGAGATCATCGAACTGTCCAGCTACACAGACGAGGAGAAGCTGGAGATCGCCAAACGCCACCTGATCCCGAAGCAGAAAAAGAAGCACGGCCTCAAGGGGGCGCAGCTGCGTCTGTCGGACGACGCCGTCCGGCAGATCATCAGCGGCTACACGCGTGAGTCCGGCGTCCGCACCCTCGAGCGCGAGATCGCGCACGTCTGCCGCAAGGCGGCCGGCGGGATCGCGGAAGGCCGTTTCAAGGGCCTCTCCCTGCACGCGGACGGTGTTGCCGAGGTGCTGGGGCCTGTGAAATTCAAGCCGGATCAGATGCGTCTGCGCGACGAGATCGGTCTCGTGCGCGGCCTTGCCTACACCAGCGTCGGCGGAGAGGTCCTCGACGTGGAGGTCGCCGTCGTGGAGGGGAGCGGGAAGCTGGAGCTCACCGGCAACCTCGGCGACGTGATGAAGGAATCCGCCAAGGCGGCTGTGACCTATATCCGCAGCCGGGCCTCCGTGCTGGGGATCGACCCCGATTTCAGCAAGAATCGGGATATCCATATCCACTTCCCGGAGGGCGCGGTGCCGAAGGACGGCCCGTCCGCCGGCATCACGATGACCGTGGCCCTGATCTCCGCGCTGACGGGCTGCCCGGTCCGCCGCGACATCGCCATGACCGGTGAGGTCACGCTGCGGGGCCGCGTGCTGCCGATCGGCGGACTGCGGGAAAAGACCATGGCGGCGCTCCGTGCCGGGGTCAAGACCGTCATCCTCCCCACCGAAAACGAATCGGACCTTGAGACCATCGACCAGACGGTCCGCCGCCAGCTCTCCTTCGTCACGGCGGAAACCGTCGACGATATCCTGGATCTGGTCCTGGTCCGGCCGAAGGACATGCCCGCGCTCGGCCAGCCCCTGCCCGTCGGCGGCAGCGAGCTGATCGGCGTGCGGCAGTAAGCGGCCATGAAAGCGCTGAATGTCAACCGGGCGGACTTTGTCAAGTCCGCCGCCGCGCCCGCGCAGTTCATCCGTAGCAGCCTGCCGGCCGTGGCTTTTGCCGGCAAGTCGAATGTCGGCAAATCCTCGGTCATCAACCGCCTGCTGAACCGGAAAAACTTTGCGCGGGTCGGCTCGGAGCCGGGCAAGACGGTCCACGTCAACTACTTTCTGGTGGACGATCGCATCTACTGGATCGACCTGCCGGGCTACGGTTATGCAAAAGTGTCGCAGAAGGAGCGCGAGCGCTGGGCGGAGCTGATGGAGCAGTTTTTCGCATCCGGTCTCTTCTCGCTCGGGGTGATGATCGTGGACGCACGGCATAAGCCCACAGCCGACGACGTCACGATGGCGGCCTTTTTTCAACAATCCGGACGTCCCTTCGTCGTGGCGGCAAACAAGCTGGACAAGCTGAAAAAAAGCGAGATCGAGCCCAATCTCGCGCTGATCCGCGAGACGCTCGCCCTGACGGAGGACACGGTTTTGATCCCGTTTTCCGCGGAAAAGGGGCAGGGAAGGGAAACGCTGCTCGCGCAGATCCAGACCGTACTTTGATCTTTTGCCCGAATCTTGCCGTGTCCACTTGTTTTTCGTATGATTCTTTGATAGAATAACAACATCTTGGGGGTGAATGCGATCGGCGCCTTGCAGACGATCCGGGACGGCTTTGATTTTACGGAACTGTTGAATCTTCTGCAGTCCGTGATCCCGTCGCTGATCTGCATCACACTCCATGAGTTCAGCCACGGTCTGTGCGCCTATGCGCTCGGCGACGATACGGCCAAACGCCGGGGCCGTCTGACGCTCAACCCTCTGCGTCATCTGGACCCCATGGGCCTGCTGATGATCGTGGTTTTTCATTTCGGCTGGGCCAAGCCGGTGCCGGTCAATCCGAACAACTTCCGGCATCCGAAGCGCGATATGGCGCTGACTGCGCTGGCGGGGCCGGCGGCGAACGTCGTCATTACGCTGGTATTCCTGCTGCTGTACGGCGCGCTGTATATCCCGCTCTCGCGAAGTTCCGCGGGCGGCTATATTCTGCAGATGCTGCAGCTGACGGCGTATATCAGCCTCGCGCTTGCGATCTTCAACCTGATCCCGCTGCCCCCGCTGGACGGCTCCAAGATCCTGTTCTCCGCGCTGAGCGACGAGGGCTACTGGAAGCTCATGCGCTATGAGCGCTACGGCAGCATCCTGCTTTTGATCCTGGTTGCGACCGGCATACTCGGCAGACCTCTCTCTGCGGCGGTGCAGAGCGTTTTCGGCGCCCTGGTACCGGTTTCCCAATGGGCCTGCGATCTGGTCTATTCTTTCTTCTACAAGTGAACGTTGATGGAAAACCCCAATTTTTACCTGGAGGGCATCGTCCGGGATAAAAACGAGATGCAGGATTTTGAAGGGCCCCTGAGCCTGATCCTGCAGCTTCTGTCCAAAAACAAAATCGAGATTCGCGATATCCGCATTTCCGAGATCCTGGATCAGTACCTCGCCTACCTGGACGAGATGCAGAGCATGGATCTGGAGGTCGCGAGCGAGTTTGTGCAGATGGCGGCCCATCTGCTGTATATCAAGACCCGCACGCTTCTGGCGGGCGAGGAAGAGGTCTCCGAACTCGAGCTTCTGAAGAGCTCGCTGGAGCAGCTCAGGGCGCGCGGCGCCTTCGAGGCGCTGCAGCAGGTCCTGCCGGAGCTGAAGGCCGCGTCCGAGCGCGGGATGCTCTACTATTCCAAACCGCCCGAACCGATTCGCAGCGAGCAAAAAGAGTACAATTACCGGCACGAGCCGGTCGATCTCCTCCGCGCGATGGCGCGCATCTATTCCCGCGGCGTGAAGCCTGCGCCCTCCGACTTTGAGGAGAGTGTTCCCGGGCGCATCGTTTACAGCGTGCGCGACAAGAGCGCGCGCATCCTCTCCGCGCTGAAGCAGGGGAGCGTCACGCTTCTCTCGCTTTACCGGAAGTGCCGCTCGCGCTCCGAGGTCGTGGCGACCTTCCTCTCGGTGCTCGAGCTCTGCAGCATCGGCAGCGTGGAGATCGGGCGTGAGGGAGAGGAATACCGTCTCCGCTTTGTCGGCGGGGATATCGACGAGATCCTGGAAAAGATAATTGAGTGATTGACGATGGATGTGAAATCGGCGCTTGAAGCGATCCTGTTCGCGGCGGGCGACAGTGTTCCGATTGCGCGGCTGTCTCTGATCCTCGGCACGGACGAGGCGGAGATCGAGCGCGCGCTTGATGTATTGACTGCAGAATATGAGCTGCAGGAGCGCGGCATGCGCATCCTGCGCCTGGACGACAAGGTACAGATGTGTTCTGCGCCGGAGTTTGCCGAGCTTATCTCCAAATGCATGGAGCAGAGGAAACCGCCCGTGCTTTCGCAGGCCGCGCTGGAGACGCTGGCCGTCGTCGCCTACTTCCAGCCCGTGACGCGCGCCTACGTCGAACAGGTACGCGGCGTGGACAGCTCCTACAGCATCGGGATGCTGACGGAGCGCGGCCTGATCGAGGAGTGCGGCAGGCTTGAGGTCCCCGGCAGACCGGCGGTATTCCGAACGACGGACGTCTTTCTCCGCACCATGGGCGTCAGCCGCCTGTCCGAGCTCCCGCCGCTGCCGGAGATGAGCGCCGCGGACGGGCAGGAGAAGCTCCAAGAGGCGATCGACCGGCTTTCCGCCGAAAAGCAGCAAAGTCAGATAAGCTTCGGGGATCTCCCGGAAGCCGACAGCGGGGAGGGATGAATTTGATCAAGTGGATTGCCCTGGGCGTCTTGGCGGCCATGGTTCTTCTCTTCATGTTTGCCCCCGTGGTCGCATGGATCATCATCGGTCTGCTTCTGCTGGTGATCCTGGTGGTGCTCTTCCTCCCCATCGGCGCGGACGTCGCCTATATCGACGGGCAGTTCTCGCTCGCCGCGCGGGCCGACGGCTTCGCGATACAGCTTTTGCCCAAAAAGCCCGAGGACCCCAACAAGCCGAAGAAAAAGAAGAAAGAGAAGAAGCCGAAGAAACCGAAGGAAGAACCGCCCCCGCAGGAGGAAAAGCCGAAGGAGGAAAAGAAGGGCGGCTTCAAGCTTGACTTCACGCTGGAGGAGATCGTTGAGCTGATCAAAAAGGTGCTTCACGGTCTTGGCAAATTCGGCAAGATCACAGTCAGGCACTTTATGCTCCACTATGTCGCCGCGGGCGACGATCCCTATCAGACGGCCGTGACCTTCAACTATGTCAACGCAGCCCTGTCCACGCTGGCGCCTGTATGCGCGCGGAAGTTCCGGATCACCGGCGACGTGGATGTGTGGACGGATATCGACTTTGCCGCCGACAAGATGAAGATCGACGCCGCGCTGAGCGCTACGCTCCGCATTGCGCAGTTTGTCCATGTGGGCCTTGCCGTCGGCTTCGGCGCGCTGGGCGTTTTGATAAAAAACAGGCTGCGGCTGCGGCGGGAAGCGCGCGCGGAGAAAAAGAACAAATCGGCAGAGGCTGTCGACGTCACGGAAACAGAACCTGAGAATCAACAAACGATAAAGGCTGAGGAAAGGAAGGAAACTCATGGATAAGAACCCGATCGGCGAACTGATGCAGAATACGATGGAGAATGTGCGCAGCATTCTCAAGGTCGACACCGTTGTCGGCGACCCCATCCATACCCCGGACGGGATCATGCTCGTCCCCATTTCCAAGATCAGCGTCGGCTTCGGCGGCGGCGGTGTGGAATTCAACCAGAAGAAGGCCGGCGAGAACCGGCCCTACGGCGGCGGCAACGCCACCGGCGTGAAGATCGAGCCGATCGGCTTTCTGATCATCAAGGACGGAGTTGTCCGCATGGTCAACGTCACGCCTCCCGCCAACACCACCGTGGACAGGATCATCGACCTCGTCCCGCAGGTGATGGATCGGGTCGACGCCTTCATCGACAAGCAGAAGAAGGACAACGAGTGATTTTCTGCTTATACGACCGGCCTGAAGGGTGAATAATAAGCACTGCCCAAATACGGTGAGGGTGGTGCTTATTATTCGCTTTTCCAGATTTGCTCCGCTGCTGATCCCGCTGCTGCTTCTGAGCTTGCAGCCGAAGACCTTCGCGGAGAGTAAACCGGCCGTGTCCGCCGCATCCTGCGTCGTCATGTACGAGGACGGCGAGACAGTCTATGAAAAGAACGCGGATACGCGCAGACTGATCGCCAGCACGACCAAGCTGATGACCGCGCTTGTCTGCCTGGAAAACGCAGATCTTGACGATCGTGTGACGATACGGCCCGCATGGTGCCGGATCGAAGGCTCGTCCATGTATCTGAAGGCGGGGGAACACTATACGGTGCGCGAGCTCCTGTTGGGTCTGCTGCTGGCCTCCGGCAACGACGCCGCGCTGGCCCTTGCGGAGCACGTCTGCGCGAGCGAGCGGGATTTCGTCCGTCTGATGAATCAAAAGGCGAAAGCCCTCGGCCTGCGGCAGACGCATTTTGCCAATCCCCACGGTCTGGACGCGCCGGAGCACTATTCCACAGCCCGCGATCTGGCAAGGCTGATGCTCGCCTGCATGGAAAACGCGGATTTTCGGGCGCTGGCTTCTACCAAAAGCGCCGTGCTCGGCGGTGTCGTTTTTCTCAACCACAACAAGCTGCTGCAAAGCTGTCCCGGCTGCGTCGGCGGCAAGACCGGCTATACCGCGGCGGCGGGCCGCTGTCTGGTGAGCTGCTGTGAGCGCGGCGGCATGCGTTTTGTCTGCGTGACGCTCTCCGACCCGGACGACTGGCGCGACCATCAGACCCTGTACGACTGGGCCTTTGACAGCTGCCGACTCTTTGACCCGGCCCGGGAACTGCGGCTTGACGTCCCGCTTGTATCCGGCGGCAGGAGCACGGTCCCGGTCGTGCCGGATTCTGCGTCCAGGCTTCTGCTGCCCGCACACGAGCCGGCAAGACTCGAGCTTGAGCTGCCGCGTTTCGTCTTCGCACCTGTGAATAAAGGGGAGACGGCGGGTATGCTCCGGGTGATCGTCGGGGAGCGTACGGTCGGCGAGTATCGGCTGGTATACGGTCAGTCCGCGCCGATGGCCGCATCATTTTAAACGACGGAAACGGAGGCCCCATGGGAGAGAGAATACAGAAGATCATCTCCGCCTCGGGGCTCATGTCCCGACGCGCGGCGGAGGAGGCGATCGCCGCGGGCCGCGTCACGGTCAACGGACGAAGCGCCTCTCTCGGGGACCGCGCCGAAGCGGGCGACAAGATCCTTGTCGACGGGAAACCTCTGCCGCGGCAGGAGCAGAAGCTTTATATCATGCACAACAAGCCGCGCGGCGTCGTCACAACGCTGTGCGACGAGAAAGGCCGCAGGAACGTGGGCGAGCTGGTGAAGCTGCCCGGCGTGCGGCTCTACCCGGTCGGGAGACTGGATATGGACTCCGAGGGCCTGCTGCTGATGACCAACGACGGGGATTTTGCCAACCGCGTCATGCACCCCTCCCATGAGGTCGACAAGACCTATCTCACCTGGGTGCGGGGCGAGGGGCTGGACGCCGCCGTTGAGGCGCTCGGCCGGCCGATGGTGATCGACGGCTATACGGTGAGACCGGCTGTGGCCGTCATCAAGGAGCGCTTTCCGGACGGCGGCCTGCTCGAGATCACGATCCACGAGGGGCGCAACCGTCAGGTGAGAAAAATGTGCGCACAGGCCGGGCTGAAGGTCACAAGGCTCGTGCGCATTGCCGAGGGCAGCCTGCGGCTCGGAAATCTCGGGAGCGGCTGCTGGCGGCGTCTGTCGCCGGAGGAAGTGCACATGCTGATGCACGGACAGGAGAGAGAATAGATGGAGCTTTCCTATACGGACCTCATCGTGATCGGCGGCGGTCCTGCCGGGATGATGTGCGCTTATCAGGCTGCCCAACGCGGCCGGAGCGTCGTCCTGCTCGAACCGAACGACAAGCTCGGCCGGAAGCTGCGCATAACGGGCAAGGGCCGCTGCAATCTCTGCAACAACTGCGACGTCAGGACCTTCATGGCAAACGTCCCGGGCGACGGGCGCTTCCTGTACAGCGCCCTCAGCCGTTTCTCGCCGGCGGATACCATGGCTTTTTTTGAATCCCACGGCCTCCCGCTCAAGACCGAGCGCGGGAACCGGGTCTTCCCGCAGTCCGACAATGCCAACGACGTGGCAAACCTGATGGCCTCGCTCTGCCGCAAAAGCGGCGTGCAGATATTGAAAACAGCAGCCAAGCAGATCATCGCCGAGAACGGGGCCGTGGCCGGCGTCGTGACCGGGCAGGGCTATCTCCCCTGCGGCGCCGCGGCGATCTGCACGGGCGGAAAGTCGTATCCGCTCACCGGCTCGACCGGGGCGGGCCATGCCTTTGCCGAAAACCTCGGACACACGGTCACGCCGCTGCGCCCGTCTCTCGTCCCGCTCGAGAGCGGAGACGATTACTGCGCCGAGATGCAGGGCTTTGCCCCGAAGAATGTGACACTCTCGGTCTATGAGGACGGAAAGCTCCTCTTCCGGGAGCTGGGCGAGATGCTTTTCACCCACTTCGGGGTGAGCGGACCGCTGGTCCTGTCGGCCAGCGCGCATATCAGAAAAATGGACAGCGCGGAGTATCGGCTGGAGATCGACTTCAAGCCCGCCCTTGACGAAAAGAAGCTCGACGCACGCATCCTGCGCGACTTCACCAAATATGCAAACCGGGAGTTCCGGAACGCGCTCGGCGATCTGGCCGGACGCTCCATGATCCCGGTCCTGATCCGCCTTTCGGGGATCCCGGAGGACAAGCCCGTCCGGGAGATCACGCGCGAGGAACGCAGACGGCTTTTGGAGCTTTTGAAGGCCTTCCCGGTCTCGGTTTCCGGCTTTCGCCCCATCGACGAGGCGATCGTCACCGCGGGCGGCGTCAGCACGAAGGAGATCAACCCCCGCACCATGGAGTCCAAGCTCGTCTCCGGGCTCTATTTCGCGGGCGAGGTGCTGGACCTCGATGCCTATACGGGCGGCTTCAATCTGCAGATCGCATGGTCAACCGGCTTTGTCGCCGGAAATTCAATATAGAGGGACATACATATGAACGGACATTACGCCATTGCCATCGACGGCCCCAGCGGGGCGGGAAAGAGCACCCAGGCAAAACGCCTGGCGAAGGAATTCTCCTTTATCTATGTGGATACCGGGGCCATCTACCGCACGCTCGGCCTGGCCTGTTACCGCGCGGGGATCGACCGCAAGGACGCCGACGCGGTCATGGAGCTTTTGAAAACGCTGGACATTGCCATCTGTTACAACGAAGCGGGGGAGCAGTGCATGCTTCTGAACGGCGAGGACGTGTCGAAGGAGATCCGCAGGCCGGAGATCTCGATCTGCGCCTCGGATGTCTCCGCGCTTCCGGAGGTCCGCCGCTTCCTGCTGGACATGCAGCGCCGCTTTGCCCGCGAGAACAACGTGATCATGGACGGGCGCGACATCGGCACGGTCGTGCTCCCGGACGCGGAGCTGAAGATCTTCCTGACCGCCAGTGCTGAGGCGCGCGCACGGCGCAGACTGCTCGACCTGAAGGAGAAGGGGATCGAGGAGAGCTTTGAGGACGTGCTGCGCGACATCAACTACCGCGACGAGCAGGACACGAAGCGTGCCGCCGCGCCGCTGCGTCAGGCGGAGGACGCCGTGCTGGTCGATTCCAGCGACATTGATTTTGACGAGACCTTCGCACGCCTGTGCGAGCTTGTGATCCGCAGACTGGCCGCCGCGCGGGAGGATTGACGTGAAGAAGCTGATCGTGGCCGAGAGCGCGGGCTTCTGCT
>JAUNNC010000224.1:0-773 GCA_030531585.1 Eubacteriales bacterium
AGGATCAGGAAAGCGATTCCATCGACTATGGCAATTCCGTATAACCCGGTCAAGGTTGAGGCGATAACTGCTGCCGGAAGACAGATAAAGTGCAGGAAGAGAAATATATAAAGCACGTGATTCCACGTCCATTCTTTGAAAGCTGTAGCAATATCATATAGACCGATTATGACAACTGGATTATGTGGAGTGGACAGCAAGTGGATATTGCTATAACAGGAATTGGACAGGGAAAACGTCCTTTTTTATCTCCTCCCGTGGCTACCACACGGAGGTGATAAGAGTGGACAACATAATCCGATACCTGGCAGCCATGACACTGGCAAACAAAATGCTCGATGATTCCATAATTACGCGGAAGGAATTCCTGGCTTTCGAGAAAAGAATGCGCGAGAAATATGAACTCCCGGAGTGTAGCCTTTATCGTGATTTTCACTTGCTTTACCCGCTCGATCAGAGGTAATATGCCAGCTACCAAAGGAGGTGGAATCGTGGAAAAGCAGGTTATGAAGCTGCCTGTCAAGCCTTCGCTGCAGCGGCTGACAAATGTCGCGGCCTATGCGCGGGTTTCATCCGGGAAGGACGCCATGCTGCACTCGCTGGCCGCGCAGGTCAGTTACTACAGCGACCTCATCCAGAAGCATCCGGGCTGGCGTTATGCTGGCGTTTATGCCGACGAGGCCATGACGGGCACCAAGGATAACCGAGAGGAATTTCAACGGCTTCTGGCTGACAGTCGGGCCGGAAAGATCGACATGATCATCACCAAGTCG
>JAUNNC010000224.1:783-2169 GCA_030531585.1 Eubacteriales bacterium
TCGGTGTCCCGCTTCGCCAGGAACACCGTCACGTCGCTGGAGACCGTGCGCGAACTGAAGGCCATCGGGGTGGACGTCTACTTTGAGGAGCAGAAGATTCACAGCATGAGCGGCGACGGGGAGTTGATGCTGACGATCCTGTCAGCCTTTGCCCAGGAGGAGAGCCGGTCGGCCAGCGACAATCAGAAGTGGCGCATCCGCAAAGCCTTTGAGAACGGCGAATTAATGAACATAAGAACGTTGTTCGGCTACCGTATCACGAAAAAGAAAGGCATTGAAATCGACCCGGAGCAGGCTGAAGTGGTCAGGGAGATGTTCACCCGCATTATTCGTGGCGACAGTCTGATGTCCATCGTCCGGTGGCTGAACCGAAATGAGCACTTTGGGGCCTTTGGAGGGAAATGGACGGCAGGGAGACTGCGCGAAGCCCTGTCCAATGAGAAATACATGGGCCACTCCCTGCTGCAAAAGGCGTTCAGGAACAATCATATTGAAAAGAAGCTGCTGCCCAATCAGGGTGAGCTACCTCAGTATTATGCTACGGAGACCCATCCGGCGATCATCGATGAAGCGACCTTCGAGGCGGCGCAGCAGGCGCTTGAGCGTATCGCCGCTCAGAAACCCGCTTCAAAACCCTGGGAGCACCACATTTTCACCGGCATGATCATCTGCTCAGTGTGCGGAAAGCCCTACCGCCATGTGAAGAACCATGGCAAGTCCCGCTGGGCTTGCCCAACCTACATTATGGAGGGAAAAGCGTTCTGTGAGAGCAAGCAGATCCCGGAAGAGATCATCATGCGCATGGCCTGCGACCTGCTGGGCTGGAACAGCTTTGACGAAGAAGCCTTTCGCCAGGAAGTGGATCATATAACAGCGGTCTATCCGCACACGCTGATCTTCCACCTGCGCGATGGCCGGGAAGAGCGTCTGGAATGGCAGAACCGTTCGCGGTCCGAAAGCTGGACACCGGAAATGAGAGAAAAAGCGAGAAAAGCCGCAAGGAGGAAAAACGATGGCAAGAACAGTGACTAAAATCCCGCAGACTCGAAACCTGTTTACTACAGCGCCGATTGCTACAACGGCGCGGCGCAAGGTGGCCGGGTATGCCCGCGTTTCCACGGACAGCGACGAGCAGTTCACCAGCTACGAGGCCCAGGTGGACTACTATACCCGGTTCATCCGATCGCATGCAGACTGGGACTTCGTAAAGGTCTATACCGACGAAGGCATCAGCGCCGTGACGACGCGTCACAGGGACGGCTTCAACGAGATGGTTGCCGACGCTCTTGACGGGAAGATCGATCTGATCGTGACCAAGAGCGTGAGCCGCTTTGCCCGCAACACCGTGGACAGCCTGACGACCATCCGAAAGCTGAAGGAACATGG
>JAUNNC010000225.1 GCA_030531585.1 Eubacteriales bacterium
CAGCAGGAAGAACAGGACGCAAAGGAGCAGCGCGGCCAAAAGCCGCGCGCTTCCGCTCCCGTTCAGACGGTCGATGCGGTGCATGGACGCCTCTCCTTTATACGTTTTCCGCAAAGCGCAGGAAGGCCGCGCGGCCCGCCTCGTCCCGCTTGAAGACGCCCGCGTGCTCCAGGACCTTCATAAACACCACGCCGACCTCCTGCCTCAGGATCTCCTCCGCGTTGTCGGAGGTGAAGACGTGGCGGGCCTTCAGCTCCTCCGCCCAGGCCGCGTGCGAGGCCAGCGTGGGCGTCGCGTACAGGTCGCCGCCGGACACGAGCGCATCGGCAAGCTCCTTGAGCTCCGTCTTGAGCCGCGCCGGCAGCACCGCCAGGCCCATGACCTCGATCAGGCCGATGTTCTCCTTCTTGATGTGATGCAGCTCCTGATGCGGGTGGAACAGGCCGAGCGGGTATTCGGGCGTGGTGAGGTTGTTGCGCAGCACGAGGTCGAGCTCGAAGTCCTCGCCGCGTCTGCGCGCGATGGGCGTGATGGTGTTGTGCTTTTCGCCGTCGGTCTCGGCATAGACCGTGACGCTCTCGTCCGTCCAGCCGCGCCAGGCCGTGAGGATGCGGTCGGCGAGGTCGGCCAGGCGCCCGGGGTCCGCGCCGCGCAGGCGGATGACGGACATCGGCCACTTGACGATGCCCGCGGTCACGTCCTCAAAGCCGCGGAAGCTGAGCTCCGTCTCGATCTCCGCCTTCTCCATGGCGAAGGTATAGTGCCCGCCCTGGAAATGGTCGTGGCTGAGGATGGAGCCGCCCACGATGGGCAGGTCGGCGTTCGAGCCGAGGAAGTAGTGCGGGAACTGGCCGACGAAGTCCAGCAGACGCAGGAAGGCGGCCTTGCTGATCTTCATGGGCACATGCTCCGCGTTGAGCACGATGCAGTGCTCGTTGTAATAGACGTAGGGGGAATACTGCAGGAAGAAGGCCTCGCCGTTGAGGGTCAGCGGGATGAGGCGGTGGTTCGAGCGCGCGGGATAGCGCAGATTGCCCGCGTAGCCCTCGGCCTCGCGGCAGAGCAGGCACTTGGGATAGCCGCCCGCCTTCGCCTTCCCCGCGGCGGCGATGGCCTTGGGGTCCTTCTCCGGCTTGGAGAGGTTGACCGTGATGTCGAGCTCGCCGTATTCGGTGGCGCTCTTCCACTTGAGGTCCTTCCTGACCCGGTAAGTACGAATGTAGTCCGTCGCGCGGCTGAGACCGTAGTACCAGTCCGTGGCGTCGCGCGGGCTCTCCGCGTATTTCGCGCGGAAGCTGCGCACGACCTCGGAGGGGCGCGGGGTCAGCAGGCCCATGAGCCGCGCGTCGAAGAGGTCCTTCTCGGTGATGCTGTCGTCGATCAGGCCCTTCTCCACAGCGAAGGCGAGCAGCTCGGCGAGGATGCTCTCAATGTCGTCCGGCCCCTCGGTCCGCGCGGGCCGCGTGAAGCTCTCAAGCCCGAGCGAGGCAATCAGGCTGTTCTCCGCCCAGACGCGGTCCTCCTCCTCGATCAGCCCCGCGCGCAGGGCGTAATTCACCAGTTTTTCGATGCTGTTGTCGATCATCCGTTTATCCTCCACTGTCCGGTTTATAATGATTGTCGCATGGAGAAAACAATCGAGTTTTCGATTGTTTTCTCCGCAAAACGTGTCGTTTTGCGGAGAATGATTCTTCGAATCATTCTCGCGGTGCCCATTGAAATGAATATCCGGCGCAGCAGTTATGCTGCTGCGCTGAGCAGCAAAGCTGCTCGGCAGAACGCCTTGCGGCGTTTCGCCATCAGATAGTCATTATGGGACTTTTCTGTATGGTATCACATCCGCGGCCGAAAAGCAATTTTACTTTCCCATGAGGCCGGCGCATTTTTCCCGCAAAATGCGAAAAAACTCTTGCAAAGCGCAGACCGCTGTGCTACAATCCCTGTTGCGTCTTGTAACTATGCCCGCTTTCGGGCACAATCAAGACAGCCTGAGATGAGGAGAAAGACACCATGAAGCCCGGAATCCACCCGAATTATCAGCAGACCACCATCCGGTGCGCTTGCGGCGCCGTCATCGAAACCGGCTCCACCAAGAAGAACATCACCGTTGAGATCTGCTCCAAGTGCCACCCCTTCTACACCGGCAAGCAGAAGCTGGTCGACACCA
>JAUNNC010000226.1 GCA_030531585.1 Eubacteriales bacterium
CCTTAAATGCCCTTGCCTTCGTTCATCTTCTTGACAATGGCATTCATGGAGATCAACAGAACGATGTTGATGACGGTGTTGAACAGGCCGACCGCGGTGGAGAAGCCGTAGTCGCCGTCCAGAAGACCCTTCTTGTACACGTAGGTGGAGATGATCTCGGACGCGCCCATGTTCAGGTCGGTCTGCAGGGCGTAGGCCTTTTCAAAGCCGACGCTCATGATGTTGCCCACCGCCATGATGAACTGGATGAGCACGGTATCCTTGATCGCGGGCCACTCAACGGTCTTGATCTGCTGGATCAGGTTCGCGCCGTCGATGACAGCCGCCTCCTTCAAATCCTTGCTGGCGTTGGACAGCGCCGCGGTGTAGATGATGGAGGCCCAGCCAGCGCCCTGCCAAATGCCGCTGGCGATGTAGATCGTGCGGAAGGCCTGTGGCATGGTCATGAAATTGTAGTTTGTTCCGAGGAACATGTTCACCATGCCGGTCGGCGAGAGAAGAATGCGGACGATACCGCAAAGGACGATAACCGAAATGAAGTTGGGCATATACAGCACCAGCTGTACCTTCTGCTTGATCTTGGAACTGAGGATGCGGTTGAGCAGGAAAGCCAGCAGGATCGGTGCCGGGAATCCCCACAGGAGGCCGAATACACTCAGCTTCAGGGTGTTCATCAGGTATCTCATGAAGTCCGGCGAGGACAGGAAGCGGTTGAAGTGCTCGAATCCCACCCACTCGCTGTGCCACAGCCCGCGGAACGGGTTGTAGTCCATGAAGGCGATCGCCACGCCGCCCATCGGAATGTAGCGGAAGATGATCGTCAGCACGAAAGCCGGCAACATGAAGATCAGGTAGAGCTGCCAGTGCTGCCGCAGATACACCATCGTGTTGTGCGTCCTCTGTTTGAGGGGCACCTTTTCCTTGGCAGACAAGGGCTTGTTCATTGTAATCCTCCTTTTTCCATTCTCCCCAAGTGTGCATTTGCATTGGCAGGTTGCAATATCACACTAAATCGGGGGTACATTTGTATTTTATCACCGTATTAACGGTATGTCAATAGAAATATGATGCATATGCACATTATTTCTGACACAAGAACCAAACTATCTCTCTTCTCTTCGGCAATTATCGGTATTTGCGGGCAAAACGAAAGAAATGCTCAATTTGCACACTTTGTATTTGACATTTGCACTATTCCATGTTACAATAACACTGGATCAACAAGGAGGCTTCCTCAAATGAAGAGAGTGACGATACAGGATATCGCGGACGAGCTGGGCATTTCCCGCAACACCGTGTCCAAGGCGATCAACAACGCCGACGGTCTTGCGCCCACGACCCGCGAGAGGATCATAGAAAAGGCCATTCAAATGGGCTACAAACAGTTTTCCTATATAAAGGAGACTTCAAACGCCCTGCCGGTACAGCCGTCGCAGCGCAAGGGTGAGATCGCCCTGCTCACCGGCAACACCATCGCCCCCACCCACTTCGCCACGCTGATGCTGGACAAGCTCAAGCGTGAGCTTTCCCAGTGCGGATACACCCTGAATGCCCATCGGGTGGAGCGGGAGAACCTTCTGTGTCGTACCCTGCCGATGACCTTTGACCCCGGACAGGCCAGCGCCATCATCTGTATCGAGATGTTTGACCGGGCCTATGACGATATGGTCTGTTCCCTCGGCCTGCCGGTGCTGTTCGTGGACGGCCCCAACAAGCGCGACGGCATCGACCTGCCCGCCGACCAGCTCTACATGGACAACACCACCGCCATCACGCGGTTCATCAACGACATGCTGGTCCAGGGCAAGCAGAGGATCGGCTTCATCGGCGACTACGAGCACTGCCAGTCCTTCTTCGAGCGCTACACCGCCTTCCGCTACGCCATGCTGATGGCCGGCGCCCCCGTGGACGAGCGGTTCTGCATCAAGACCAGCGAGCGCGAACGCATGGAGGACGCGCTGTCGGCCCTGACCGACTTCCCGGACGTGTTCATCTGCGCCAACGATTTTGTCGCCGAGGACGCCATCTACGCCCTCCGGAAGCTGGGCAAATCCGTGCCCGAGGACGTGCTGTGCTGCGGCTTTGACGATTCCCCCAATTCCCGCATCATGACGCCCACGCTGACCACCGTGCACATCCACACCCAGGTCATGGCC
>JAUNNC010000075.1 GCA_030531585.1 Eubacteriales bacterium
CCGCCGTCTCGCCGGGGAGATCCGCCGCGTGATGGAGGACTGACCCCCGATGGGCGAGCTGGAGGTGCGGCTGAACAGCATCCTGTCCGACCCCGGGCAGATGGAGAAGATCGCGGGGCTGGCCCGCTCGCTGATGGGCGGGGAAGCCGCCGCGCCCGAGCCGAGCGCGCCCGACGCGGGGCTGCTGAAAAAACTCGGCGGGCTGATGGCGCAGAACACGCAGACGCCCAGCCGCGAGCAGGCGCTGCTCGCGGCGATGCGGCCGTGGCTGTCGGAGCGGCGGCGGGAAAAGATGGACCGCGCCCTGCAGCTGGCGCGCATGGCGCGGCTCGCGCAGCTGGCGATGGGGGAGCTGGGAGGCGGAAACGATGATCAATCGCTATGAGGGGAACACCGGGCGCGTGGTGCGCCTCGCGGAGGCGGACGACCGGCGTCCGCCCCCGCCGTTTCCCCCTCCGCCGCCTCCCCGCTTTCCGCCTCCCGGCCCGCCGCCGCGGCCGTCCGCCGATCCGCTGTCCCGGCTCTTCTCGGGGCTCGGGGAGCTCGAGAGCGGGGACCTGCTCATGCTGCTGGTGCTCTGGCTGCTCTACCGCGAGAGCGGCGACCAGGAGCTCCTGCTCATCATGGCCGCCGCTTTTTTGTTTTGAACGTCCCATATCCCGGCAGCGCTCTGCGCCGCCGGGATAATCGCTTCACGCCGCCTGTTCCGCCGCAAGTCCCGCGGCGCGCAGCATGTCCTGGATGCTCACGGCGTAGCCGCGCGTCGGGTTCGACAGGAACACATGCGTCACCGCGCCGACGAGCCTGCCGTTCTGCAGGATCGGGCTGCCGGACATGCCCTGCACGATGCCGCCCGTCCGCTGCAGCAGCGCCGCGTCCGTCACGGACAGCATGGCGTGGGTGCCCCCCGCGTCGCGGTAGACGCGGTTGACCTCGACCGCGTAGCTGCGCCGCTCCCGCCCGGCGACGGTGGAGACGATGGTCGCGGGGCCGGCGGTGATGCTGCCGATCTCCAGGCGCTGGCCGTCCAGACACTCGTACAGGGAGCCGAAGATGCCCGCGTCGGTGTTGCTCTCGATCTCGCCGAGCATCGAGCCGAGATCCGACACACCGCCCAGCTCCCCGGGCTTTCCGGGCGTGCCGGGCTGCACGGAGACGATCTGCGCGTCGCTGATGCTGCCGCTGTGCAGCGGGATCGGCAGGCCCGTCCCCCCGTCGTTGACGCTGTGGCCCAGCGCGCCGAAGCGCCCGCTCTCCGGGTCGCAGAAGGTCAGCGTGCCGATGCCGGAGAGCGCGTCCCGCAGCAGGATGCCCAGCATGGGCCGCTCCTCCGCCGACTGCGCGGGCGTGACGTGCAGGGTCAGCTCCTGCCCGCCGCGGCGCACCGACAGCGCAAGGTCCTCCTCCCCCGCCGCGGCGACCGCGTCCATGAGCGCCGGGGCGTCCGCCACCGGCCGCCCGTCCACGGCGGTGATGAGATCGCCCGCCTGTATACCCGCCTCCGCGGCCGGGGAGACCGCGCCGTCCGGCGTCTGTACCTCGCTCACGCCCGCTACCAGCACGCCCTCGGGGCTGATCTGGATGCCGACGGCCTGGCCGCCGACGATCAGCTCCTGCGCCCAGGCCGGCACCGTCAAAAGGCTTGTGAGCAGCAGCGCCCACAGCCCCGTTCCCATGATTTTTTTCATGCTTCGATTTCCTCCCGCTGATTGTTCATCCTCCTCATTATGTGCGCGGAAGGAAAAAATAAAGGCGGATATGCCTGTCAATGCGGCAGCTTTTTTCCAAAAGCCGACGCAGACGGGCATATCCGCGCTTTGGAAAATAATGGTCAGCTTACGCTTTCTCGAATTCCTTGAGTTCGAGATAGGCGCGGTCGACGATCTCCTCGATGTAATAGAGCGCGTCGTAGGCGATTTCGCCCGCGCAGTCGTCGTCCCGGATCGGGCAGTCGACCTCCGCGTCCACGGAGTAATCCGCCTCGTCTACGACGAATTTGACATACTTGTAATCATTGTTGAGCTTGTTGACCAGCGCCAGGACCTTGTCGAGATCGGCCTTGTCAAAGCTGATGACATACCAGCTGCGCATGCTGACGGATTCGAGGTCGGAAGCGAAGAAGATCTTCACCTCGATCTTCGGCTTGTTGTCGCCTTTTACGGTCACGTTGACCTGCTCCTTGTCGTCCTCGTTGACGCCCATGTAGCTGTACTTATTCTTCTCGCGGTCCATGATTTTGAGGAAGGCCTTGGTGGTGCCGTACTGCGCGTTGACGGCGAAGGCGGGGAGGCTCAGGCTGAGGAACAGACAGAGCGCGAGCAGGACGGCGAACAGTTTCTTGCTTGTTTTCATGGTATTCTCTCCTTTTCTGTCCGGCGCGGTACGCTGCCGGTGATATTGCTGCCGGGATCGTTTTGCCTACTTCTCGATGATATGCACGTTCATGTGCTTGTAGCTCATGGCGACGCCGTTTGCCGCAAAGCTCTCGCGCACCGCCTCGTTGAGGTCGAAGTGCACGTCCCAGTAGTCGGCGTTTTTGCACCAGACGCGCACGATGTACTCCACGACGCTGCCCTTGTAGGCGCCCAGCCGCACGAAGGGCGCGGGGTCGGTCAGGATGCGGCTGTCCTTGGCGATCGCGTCGAGGATGGCTTTCTTCGCGTCCTCGGTGGACACGTCGTAGGAGGTGCAGAAGGTCATGTCGACGCGGCGCAGCGGCTCGCGGCTGTAGTTCTTGACCGTGGCGCCGGTCAGCTCGCTGTTGGGGACGACGGTGGAGATGTTGTCCGGGGTGTTGACGGTGGTGTTGAAGAAGCCGATGTTCTTGACGACGCCGACCTTGTCGCCGGCCTCAATGAAGTCGCCCTCCTTGAAGGGCTTGCCGATCAGCAGCATGATGCCGGAGAAGAAATTGCCCAGCAGGCCCTGCACCGACATGGACAGAGCGAGACCGACGACGCTCAGCAGGGCGACCAGCGAGGTCGCGTTGATGCCGAAGGCGCCGGCCACGATGATGATCGTCACGGCCCACAGGACGACGGTGACCGCCTTGGTGATGAGGTTCTTAACCGGGGCGTCGAGCTTGCCCGCCTTGCCGAGCGCTTTGCCCAAGACGGTCTTGACGATGCGGATCGCAATGTAGCAGACGATCAGCGTCAGCAGGCCGGAGACCACGGTGTCAAGCGCGAGATTGCCGGTCAGCGATTTGATGTTGTTGAGTCCCTGTTCCATTTGAATGACCTCCTGATATATTTTTTATCTCATTCCGGATGTTTTCCCGAGCCAGCCCTCGAGGATCAGGCTGGCCGCCACGGCGTCCACCGTTTTGCGGTGCTGCTTCTCCTTCTTGCCGCCCGCGTGCAGGATGGCGTGGGCCTCGATGCTGCTGCGCCGCTCGTCCCAGAGGACGACGGGCAGCCCGCTCTCGCGCTCGAGAAGTGCGGCAAGGGCGCGGCTTTTCTCCGCGCGCGGCCCCTCGCTGCCGTCCATGTTCTTCGGCAGGCCCAGCACCAGCGTGCCGACGTCCCGGGCCTTCGCCTCCTGCGCGATGCGCTTCGCGGCGCGCTCCATGTCCCACTCCTCCATGGTCCAGGCCTCGCCCGCGAGCATGCCGAGCAGATCCGACACCGCAAGCCCGACGCGCCGGTCGCCGTAATCGATCGCCATCGTGCGCATATCAGTACCTCTCGAAGCAGGCGCGGATCTCGCCCACGGAATAGAGCGAGCCGACCGCGCAGACCACGCTGTCCTCGTCCGAGCGATTCAGCGCCTCGGTCACGCCGTCGCGGATGCTGCCGCAGACCGTGACGGGCTTGCCGTAACGCTTCAGATGCTCCGCCAGCTCCTCCGCCGGGAGGGCGCGCGCGCTCGCGGGCGTGATGCAGATATACTCGTCCGCCGCCTTGTCGAGGATCGCCGTCAGGCCGGGGTAGTCCTTGTCCCTCAAAACGCCGAGCAGCAGGATGCGCCGCTTGTCCGGGAAATAGTGCAGGAGATTGTCCCGCACGGTCTCGGCGCACTGGGGGTTGTGCCCGCCGTCGACGACGAAATACGGCTCGTCCGACAAAAGCTCGAAGCGGCCCGGCCAGCTCACCGCGTAGAGGCCGTGCTCCACGTCGCCCTGCTCGAGCTTCCAGCCCTTCCCGCGCAGGACCTCCACCAGCTCCAGCACCACGGCAGCGTTCTTGAGCTGGTGCGCACCGAGCAGCGGCAGGGCGTAGGGCAGGCCGCGGTAGGTGAAGCTCTGGCCGTAGAGGGAGTCAAACTCGCTGACGAGCTGCGAGAAATCCGCGATGTGCAGCGGCACGCCCAGCTCCTCGCAGCGGCGGCGGATGACCCCGGTCGCTTCCTCGCCCTGCTCGAAGAGCACGGCGTCCGTCCCCGGCTTGATGATGCCCGCCTTCTCGAAGGCGATCTGCTCGAGGGTGTCCCCGAGCACCGCCGTGTGGTCCAGGCCGATGTTCATGATGACCGCGGCCTCGGGCGCGTCGATGATGTTGGTCGCGTCGAAGCGGCCGCCGAGCCCGACCTCGAGCACCACGACGTCGCAGGCCTCCTGCGCGTACCACAGCAGGGCCGCCGCCGTCATCAGCTCGAACTCCGTCGGGTGGTCGGCCATGGCCTCGGCGATCGGCTTGACACGGGAAACAATTTCCGCCAGCGCGTCGTCTTCGATCTGACGGCCGTTTATCTGCATGCGCTCGTTGAAGCGGTAGAGGTAGGGCGAGGTGTACAGCCCCGTCTTATAGCCCGCGGCCTTGAGGACCGAGGCCGTCATGGCCGCGCAGCTGCCCTTGCCGTTGGTGCCGGCGATGTGCACGAAGCGCAAGCGCTTCTGCGGGTCGCCGAGCTTCTCCAGCAGCTCGCGGATGCGCGCCAGCCCCGGCTTCGAGCCGAAAAATTCCACCCCGTTGATGTAGGCGAGGGCTTCTTTGTAATCCATAGGCAAGCTCTCCTTTTTGTGCAGCTTTATTTTAGCATTCTTTCCTCCCTGCGGCAAGAGTCCGCAGGGGCGCGCGGCAAAAAAAGAAGCGCTTGTTTTTATCCGCGCTTATGATATAATGAATGGAAACAGTTTTTTACCGCGCTTCGCGCGGAAACCGGGAGGTTTTTCCATGATTCCCTTCAACGTCCCCCCCTGCACGGGACATGAGCTGACCTATATCGCCGAGGCCATCGGCGCACACAAGATCTGCGGCGACGGCGCCTTTACCAAAAAATGCAACACGTGGCTCGAGGACCGCTTCGGCGCGCACAAGGTCCTGCTGACCACCAGCGGCACCACCGCCCTGGATATGGCGAGTCTGCTGTGCGAGCTGCAGCCCGGCGACGAGGTCATCCTGCCGAGCTTCACCTTCTCCTCGACCGCCAACGCCTTTGCGATCTACGGCGCAAAGCTGGTCTTCGTCGATATCCGGCCCGACACCATGAACATCGACGAGACGAAGATCGAGGCCGCGATCACCGACCGGACCCGCGTGCTCTGCGTCATGCACTACGCGGGCGTGGCCTGCGAGATGGACACGATCATGGACATCGCCCGCCGCCACGGGCTGCTGGTCATCGAGGACGCCGCCCAGGCCGTCATGTCGAGCTACAAGGGCCGTCCCCTCGGCACCATCGGCGACGTCGGCTGCTACTCCTTCCACGAGACCAAGAACTACTCCATGGGCGAGGGCGGCGCGGTCGTCGTCAACAACCCCGCCTTTGTCGAGCGCGCCGAGATCCTGCGCGAGAAGGGCACCGACCGGGCCCGCTTCTTCCGCGGCCAGGTAGACAAGTACACCTGGGTCGACATCGGCGACAGCTTTCTGCCCTCGGAGCTCAACGCCGCCTATCTCTGGGCCCAGCTCGAGATGGCCGACGAGATCAACGAAAACCGCCTGAAAAGCTGGGACATCTACCGCGCGGCCTTTCGGGATCTGGCCGACGCCGGGCGGATCGAGCTGCCGACCGTCCCGGAGGGCTGCGTCCACAACGCGCACATGTTCTACCTCAAGTGCCGCGACCTTGCCGAGCGCACGGCGCTGATCCGCTTCCTCAAGGAGCGGGACATCCTCGCGGTGTTCCACTACGTGCCGCTGCACTCGGCGCCCGCCGGGCTCAAATACGGCCGCTTCTGCGGCGAGGACGTCTACACCACGAAGGAATCCGACCGTCTGGTGCGCCTGCCCCTGTACTACGGGCTGACCCGGGAGGATCAGGCCCGGGTCATCGCGGCGGTCCGGGACTTCTACGGGGTGTGAGCATGCTGCTGCCTCAGATGAAGGACCTGCCCCTGATCGAAGGGGAGAAGGTCGTCCTGCGGCCCATCACGGACGCGGATACCGACGATATCGTGCGCTGGCGCAACGACCCGGAGGTCTGGCGCTATTTCCTGTTCCGCGAGCCCTTCACACCCGAAATGCACCGCGCCTGGCTGCGCGACAAGGTGGCGGCGGGCCGGGTGGTCCAGTACATCATCACCGAGCGCGAAAGCGGCCGGAGCGTGGGGAGCGTCTACTTCCGCGACGTGGACCGGAAAAACGAGTCCGCCGAGTACGGGATCTTCATCGGCGAGGCCGACGCCCGCGGCCGGGGGATCGGCACGGAGACGGCGCGGCTGTTCACCGACTTCGGCCTGAACGTGCTGCGCCTGCACCGCATCAGTCTCAAGGTCCTCGGGGACAACGAGATCGCACGGCGCAGCTATGAGAAGGCGGGCTTTCGCACCGAGGGCGTTTTTCGCGACTACGTCAAGCTCGACGGCGTTTTCACCGACGTGGTGTTCATGGCAAAGCTGGGGGAGGGTTGATCCATGCCGCTCGTATCCTTTGTGATCCCCTGTTACCGCTCGGAGCATACGATCCGCTCCGTGGTGGACGAGGTGCGGCGCACCATGCCCACCCTGCCGGACTACGACTATGAGATCATCCTGGTCAACGACTGCTCGCCCGACGGCACCTTCGCCGTGCTCCGTCAGCTTGCGGAGGAGGACGGCCGCATCACGGCCGTGGACCTGGCGAAGAACTTCGGCCAGCACGCCGCGCTGATGGCGGGCTTCCACCACTGCGCCGGGGATATCGTGGTCTGCCTCGACGACGACGGGCAGACCCCCGCCGACGAGGTGGGCAAGCTCCTCGAAAAGCTCGAGGAGGGCTATGACGTCGTCTACGCCTCCTACGACCACAAGCAGCACGCCCGCTGGCGCAACCTGGGCACCCGGATCAACAACCGCGCGACCGAGATCATGCTCGGCAAGCCGAAGGAGCTGTCGATCCCGAGCTACCTCGCGGCGCGCCGCTTCATCATCGACGAGATGCTCTCCTATACGCACTGCTATCCCTACGTCGACGGGCTGATCCTGCGCACCACGCGCAACATCTGCAACGTCCCCGTCCACCACCGCGCCCGGGAGGAGGGCGAGTCCGGCTACACGCTGGTCAAGCTGATCAGCCTGTGGATGAACGGCTTTACCTCGTTCTCGGTCAAGCCCCTGCGCCTGGCGAGCTACTGCGGCGCGGCCGCGGCGCTGGCGGGCTTTGTCTACGCGATCGTCATCATCGTCAAGCACTTTGTCGACCCCGAGATCCCCGTCGGCTGGAGCTCCATGATGGCGCTGCAGCTCGTGCTGGGCGGCATCATCCTGCTGGTGCTCGGCCTCGCGGGGGAGTACATCGGGCGCATCTATATGTGCATCAACGCCTCGCCGCAGTATGTGGAGCGGCAGGTCGTGCGGAAAAAGGACTGAGCGCGCATGGACGGATCGAAAGCGCGCGCCTTCCTCGCGCTGCAGCTTCTGCTGCTGTGCTACGCCCTGTCCACCGTGATGCAGAAGCTCGCGGCGCAGCAGGAATTCCTGAGCCTGCGCTTCCTGCTCTGCGCGGCGGGGATGTTCCTCTTCCTCGGCGTCTACGCCCTCGGCTGGCAGCAGGTGCTCAAGCGTCTGCCGCTCACCGTGGCCTACGCGACGAGCAAGGCCGTGGTCTTTCTGTGGATGCTGGTCTTCGGCGCCCTGATTTTTCACGAGCGGGTCAGCCCCCGGCAGCTGCTCGGCTGCGCGCTGCTGATGGCGGGCGTGGTCCTCTTCGCCCTGGCGGAAAAGGAGGACGGGAATGAAACCTGAAGCCCTCCCCTTCCTGCTGCTGGGCGTCGCGGGCTCGCTGATCGCCTCGCTGTCGCAGGTGCTGCTCAAGACCGAGTCCGGCCGGGAGCACGGCAGCTTTCTGAAGGAGTATCTCAACGTCCGCGTCATCGGGGCCTATGTGCTGCTGGCCCTCTCGGTGCTGCTGACCATGCTGGCCTACCGCGGCCTGCCGCTGAGCATGGGCCCGGTGTTTGAGAGCTGCTCCTACGTGTTCGTCACGCTCTTCGGCGTGCTGCTCTTCAAGGAAAAGCTCGGCCGCCGCAGGCTGCCCGCCCTGCTGCTGATCCTCGCAGGCATCCTGCTCTACACGCTTTGATACGATCCGGGCCCGAAGCCTTTCACGAAAGTACGGTACTGTTATGAAAGAAAAGCTCATCATCATCGGGGCCAACGATTTCCAGAACCCGCTCATCCTGCGCGCCAAGGAGCTGGGCTGCGAGACCCACGTCTTCGCTTGGCAGTGCGGCGACGTCGGGGAGCGCACGGCCGACGTGTTCTACCCCGTCAGCATCGTGGAGCTGGACGAGATCCTCGCGCTCTGCCGCCCCCTGCATCCGGCGGGCGTGTGCTCGATCGGCTCGGATCTGGCCGCGATCACGGTCAATTACGTGGCCGAGGGTCTGGGGCTCGTCGGCAACGGCATGGAGAGCGCCCTGACCGCCACCAACAAGCACCGGATGCGCCTCGCCTTCGAGCGCGCCGGGCTGCCCTCCTGCAAGAGCATCCAGGTGGAGGAGGACACCGACCTCGCCGCCCTGCCGCTGCGCTATCCGCTGATCGTCAAGCCCACCGACCGCTCCGGCAGCCGCGGCATCCGCAAGGTGTGTGATCCGGCGGAGCTGCCCGGGGCCATCGCCTTTGCGCGCGAGCCCTCGTTTGAGAAAAAGGTCCTCGTCGAGGAGTTCGCCGAGGGCCGGGAATACAGCGTCGAATACCTCTCCTGGCAGGGGGAGCACCGCTTCCTCGCGGTCACGGAGAAGTTCACCACCGGCGCGCCGCTGTTCGTCGAGACCGGTCACCTGCAGCCGCCCCTGCACATGGACGACACCACCCTCGCGCGCATCCGGGAGCTGGTCCCGCGGGTGCTCGACTGTCTCGGCGTCCGCTTCGGCGCTTCGCACACCGAGCTCAAGGTCGACGCCTCCGGCGCGATCCGCATCATCGAGTGCGGCGCGCGCATGGGCGGGGACTGCATCGGCTCCGATCTGGTGCCGCTGTCCACGGGCGTGGACTATGTGCGCGGCGTGATCGACGTCGCCTGCGGCCGCGCGCCCGATCTGACCCCCGTACGGCCGGGCCGCATCGCCGCGGTGCGCTTCATCTTCTCCCAGGAGGACCTCGACGCCCTGCGCCGGATCGAGGCGAACTGCCCGCAGAACCTGTTCCGCGTCAGCGCGATCGACCCCATCGACGGGCACGAGATCCGCGACAGCTCCACCCGTTACGGATACTACATCCTCACCGCGGACACGCAGGAGGAGATGACCCGGCTGCTGCGCATGAGCGCGCTGCCCGAAGCTTTTCTGGAGGATTGAGAGGCCTGACATGAAGCTTGTTTCCTTTGTGATCCCCTGCTACCGCTCGGAGAAGACCGTCGCGGGCGTGACGGAGGAGATCCGCGCGGCCATGGCGGCGCTGCCGGCCTACGACTACGAGATCGTGCTGGTCAACGACTGCTCGCCCGACGGCACGTATCCTGTGATCCGCGCGCTCGCCGAGGGGGACGCGCGCATCACCGCGGTGGATCTGGCCAAAAACTTCGGCCAGCACGCGGCGCTGATGTGCGGGATGCGCCACACGCGGGGCGACTACGTCGTGTGTATGGACGACGACGGGCAGACCCCCGCCGACGAGGTCGGCAAGCTCCTCGAAAAGCTCGAGGAGGGCTTCGACGTGGTCTACGCCTCCTACGCGCAGAAGCGGGAGAGCGGCTTCCGCCGCTTTGGAAGCGAGGTCAACCGCCGTATGACCGAGATCATGCTCTCCAAGCCGCGCGAGCTGGAGCTGACCAGCTACTTCGCGGCCAGGCGCTTCCTGGTCGACGAGATGCTCCGCTACGAGCACTGCTACCCCTACGTCATGGGCCTGGTCCTGCGCAGCACGAAGAACATCTGCAACGTGCCGGTGCGGCACCGCGCGCGGGAAAGCGGTTCCTCGGGCTACACGCTCGGCAAGCTGCTCGGCCTGTGGATGAACGGCTTTACCTCCTTCTCGGTCAAGCCCCTGCGCATCTCGATCTGGACCGGCGTGATCCTCGCGTTTCTCGGCTTCGTGTACGCGCTGATCGCGGTGATCCGCTACTTCACGGTCCACATGGCGCCGCTCGGCTGGACCACCACCACGGTGCTGCTGCTGATCGTCGGCGGCGTCATCCTCATCATGCTCGGCCTGGTGGGCGAGTACGTCGGGCGCGTGTTCATGTGCGTCAACGCGACCCCGCAGTACGTCGAACGCGAGGTCGTGAAAAAGAACTGAAAACCGCTCCGTCTTTCGACGGAGCGGTTTTCAGTCAGATCGGTTTATCAGAGCTGTTTCTGGGCGTTGATCTTGACGCCGGGGCCCATGGTGGAGGCGGTCACGCAGGAGCGGATATACTGGCCCTTGGCGGCCGCGGGCTTGGCCTTGATGATGGCGCCGATGAGGGCGACGTAGTTCTCATACAGCTTGTCCGCGCCGAAGCTGACCTTGCCGATGGGGCAGTGGATGATGTTGGTCTTGTCCAGACGGTACTCGACCTTACCGGCTTTGGCTTCCTTGACAGCCTGGGTCACGTTCGGGGTGACGGTGCCGGCCTTGGGGGAGGGCATCAGGCCCTTGGGTCCGAGGATCTTACCGAGACGGCCGACGGTGCCCATCATCTTGGGGTTGGCGATGACGGTGTCGAACTCGAACCAGTTCTCCTTCTGGATCTTCTCGACGTACTCCATGCCGCCGGCGTAGTCGGCGCCGGCCGCGAGGGCGTCGTCCACCTGCTCGGGCGGGCAGAAGCACAGGACGCGGACGGTCTTGCCGGTGCCGTTGGGCAGCACGATGGCGCCGCGGACCTGCTGGTCGGCGTGACGGCCGTCGACGCCGAGCTTGACGTGCAGCTCGACGGTCTCGTCGAACTTGGCCTTGCTGGCCTGGCAGACCAGGCTCAGAGCCTCCTGGGGCTCGTAGAGATTCTGCTTATCGATGAGCTTCGAGCTCTCTTTATAATTCTTGCTTCTAAACAATTTTGTTTCCTCCTAAAATGTGGTTGATTCGGATGGAGTATCCTCCCACGTTCTGAGCTTGCGCTCAGTCTCCGACGACGACGCCCATGGAGCGGCAGGTCCCGGCGATCATGCTGATGGCGGACTCGATGTCGGTGCAGTTGAGGTCGGGCATCT
>JAUNNC010000227.1 GCA_030531585.1 Eubacteriales bacterium
GTTGCTGTCCGCATCCTGGCCGCAGAAAAAGCCGCCCTCGTCCCCCTTCAGCTCGCGCAGGCAGTAGTCCAGCGTGTCCTCGGCCACCTGGCGCCAGAGGGCCATGTGTCCGTCCTGCCAGGCCTCGGTATACGCCAGGGCCAGGAGCGCGTTGTCGTAGAGGGTCTTTTCAAAGTGGGGCTTGAGCCACTCCCGGTCTGTGGAATAGCGGCAGAAGCCGCCGCCGATGTGGTCCCAAATCCCGCCCCGGTACATCTGGCGCAGCGTGTGTTCGGCCGCCTCGCGCGCCTTTTTGTCGCCGGTGAGCGCGGCGTACTCCATCAGGAAGATCAGGTTGTGCGCAGCCGGGAACTTCGGAGCCGTGCCGAAGCCGCCGTATTCCCCGTCGTACGCGCCGAGAAGCTGCTCGGCGGCGAGCCGGGGCAGCTCGTCCTTCTCCCCTGTCTGTTCCTGCGGCAGCTCCCGGTTCAGCCAGGCCGTCATCTCCCGCGCGGTGCGGCGCAGCTCTCCCCCGCCGCGCTGCCAGCGGGCGGCGATCGCCTCCAGCAGCGCGCGCAGGCCCAGACGCCCGCCGCGGCTCTCTTTCGGGAAGTAGGTGCCGACGAAGAAGGGCTCCCGCTCCGGGGTGAGGATCGCGGTCAGCGGCCAGCCGCCGCTCCCGTTGGCCGCGACGCAGGCGGCCATGTACACGCTGTCGACGTCGGGCCGTTCTTCGCGGTCGACCTTGACAGATACATAGTTTTCGTTCAAAATAGAGGCGATGCGATCGTCCTCGAAGGACTCGTGCGCCATGACGTGGCACCAGTGGCAGGTCGAATAGCCGATCGACAGGAAGACCGGTTTGTTCTCCCGCCGCGCCTTCTCGAAGGCCTCCGCGCCCCAGGGATACCAGTCCACCGGGTTGTCGGCGTGCTGGCGCAGATACGGCGAGCTCTCGTATTGCAGGCGGTTGCTCATGCTTGTTCCTCCGCTTGTTTCTTTGCGCTTATTATACCCATTTCCCCATCTTCTTTCAAGAGAGAGCATGATATCATGGATCACAACGAATTCTGCTGCATCTTTGACGCGAGTCAGTACACCGGCGTGCCCGACGGAAGCCCCTGCCCGCAGGCCGTGGACGTGCCCGTAGCCATCCGCGCTCTTGACGCCCTGTACGCCGCGGGCCGGGAGGACGAGGCCGGGGCGTTTCTCGACGAGCGCCTCGCCGAGACGAGACGCGGCGGGGACTGGCGCGCCGAGCTGAGCCTGCTGTCGGAGCAGCTGGGCCAGGTCCGCCGCAGCATGGACGAGGAAAAGGGGCTGCGCGCCGTCAGCGACGCCCTCGCCCTGATCCGGGAGCACCGGATGGGGCAGACCGTCTCGGGCGCGACCGTGATGCTCAACGCGGCCACCACGCTCAAATGCTTCGGAAGGGCTTCCGAGTCCGTCCCCGTCTTCACCCATGTCGCGCGCGTCTTCGCGCAGCATCTCGACCCCGCGGACTACCGCTTCGCGGGTCTGTACAACAACATGGCCCTGAGTTATGACGACGTCGGGGACGTCGAATCCGCCGAGCGCTTCTTCAAGCTGGCGCTGAAGGTCCTCGAGAAGACCGAGCGCCCCGGCAACGACTGCGCCGTGACCTGGTGCAACCTCGCCGAGCTCTACGGCAGACGCGACGCCGACGATCCGCGCGTCGAAAGCTGCCTCGACCGGGCCTGGGAATGCCTGACCGACCCCGCCCTGCCCCTCGACGGCTATCACGCGTTCACCCTGTCCAAATGCATCCCCACCTTCGATCACTACGGTTACTTCCTCTATGCGAAAAAGCTTCGGGAAAGGATGGCGACGATCCATGCGGGGACTTGACGAGGCCAGAAAGCTCTACGATGAATACGGCGCGCCGATGCTCCGGGAGCGCTTCGGCGACTGGGAGGGCCGCATCGCCGTCGGCCTCGCCGGGCACGGCTCGGAGTGCTTCGGCTACGACGACGAGCTCTCGCGCGACCACGACTTTCCGCAGGGCTTCTGCCTGTGGCTCGATGACGAGACGGACATTGAAATCGGCATTCCGCTCTCCCGGGCCTACCGGGAGCTGACGGGCGGAAAGACCGGGGAGCGCAGTGCCCTGGGGGAAAAGTCCCTGGGCGTGCGGCGCATCAGC
>JAUNNC010000076.1 GCA_030531585.1 Eubacteriales bacterium
CAGGCTCTCCCCGCTTTTGGCCGGGATGACCCGCTGCCCGTCGGGCAGCTCGACGGTGAGTCGGAAGGTCTTGCCGACGGCGTCCTGCGGGAAGCCGTCGTCCCGGTCGGCGTTGTGGTATTCGCCGTAGGCCTCGTGCCGCACTCTCCTGCGCGGCAGGCCCAGCTTCTCCACCTCGCCGTCGCAGAAGCGGTACATGGCCTGCGGCCCGCACATGAAGATGCTGTAATCCTCCGCCGGGGCGTATTTTTTGATCAGCTCCGCCGTGAGGAAGCCGTGCTCAAAGCCGGGCTTATCCTCGTCGGAGAGCACATACACGACCCGGAACTTCCCGCAGGATTCCGCCAGCGCGTCCAGCTCCTGACGGTATACGATCTCCGCTTCGCTGCGGCAGCCGTAGAGCAGGGTCAGCGAGCAGTCCTCGATCCCCTCTTGGATGGCGTTGGCCAGAGAGAAGAAGGGGGTGATGCCGCTGCCGCCGGCGAGGCCGACGATCTGCTTTGCGTCCCGCAGGGGCTCGTAGTTGAGGTCCCCGTCCGGGCCGGAGACGGAGAGCTTCATGCCCTCCTTCCAGTTGTCGTGGATGAAGTTGGAGGCGAAGCCGTCCTGATTGCGCTTGATGGTGAGGGTGTAGCTGCCGCGCAGGGCGTCCCCCGGCGAGCAGGCGAGCGTGTAGGCGCGGGTCAGGACGCTCCCGCCGATCTCGAGGTCCACGCTCACGTACTGTCCGGCGCGGAAATACGCAAGGCTCTCCGTGCCCCGCGACGGGTCGGGGACCAGCGTGTAGCTCTTCGCGCCCGGGCGGTCCGTGATTTCGGCGATGGTGACGTACTGCTTTTCCGGGTGCAGCGCCTTCGCGACCCGGTTGGTCTGGTATTCCCAGACGGGCTCCAAGTCGGGGGCGGCCTCAATGGCCGCGCGGCGCTGGGGGATGATCTTCGCAAAACCCTCCGCCGGTACCGATTCCAGGGCTTTTCTCAGTTCCTCGCTCATGCTTTTCCACCTCCCATCACATAACCCATGACCTGTTTGGCCGTGAGATCTCCCGAAGTCAGGGTCGGCAGGAAGCCGCTCAGCCTCGCGCCGTGCGCGCCGACGAAGAAGAGGCCGGGCACCGTGGGCTCGCTTCCGCCCACCAGCGTGCGGGCGGACATGCCGTCCCAGCGGGACGAATGATAGCCGTAGATCGCGCCCTGCGGCGTGCCCATGTAGCGGGCGAAGGTCACCGGCGTGGCGATGGCGATCTCCTCGATGTGATTGCGGATGTCGACGCCCATCACCTGTTCATAGCGCTCGATCATCATGTCGGCCATCTCGCGCTTGACGCGGACGTAGTTCTCCGGCGTGACGGCCTTGTCCCAGGCGTCGGCGGCAAAGCCCGTGGTGATGGCGAAGTGCGCCGTGCCGGGGGGCGTGGCCTCGGGGTTGACGACGTTCAGGCAGGTGCAGCTGAGATTGTCCGCCCGGCCGCCCAGCGGGAGCTCCGGCGCGGCTGCCTGCCGGAAGAGCTCTCTGGTGTCGGCGCTGGAGTTGATGAAGACGTTGTAGTCCCGGATCCCCAGCTCCTCCGCCGTGCGGTCCAGACCCAGGTAGACCGAGAAGCCGCGGAAGCCGTAGCTTCTGGCCTGCATCTTCTTCCGCTCGAAGGCGGGGACGAGGCTCTTGTCGTCCAGCAGCTTCCCGTAGACAACGTCGGGGAAGACATTGGCGATGACGGCGCAGGTCTCGACTTTGCGGCCGTCCTTTGTCTCCACGCCGCAGACCGCGCCCTTCTTTGTGAGGATCTTCGTAACCTCTGTCTCATACCAGAAGTCGCAGCCGCCCGCGCGCGCCCGCTTCTGGATGGCATTGGCGATCTCGTGGGAACGCAGCTTTGGCATATACGCGCCCGCGAGGAAGTAGCCCTCGGTCATCAGCAGGTAGCGGGAGGCGTCGATGGTCTCCAGATCAGAGCCCTGATACGGCCAGTAGGCGCCGATGATGTCCTGGATCTTCCGGGGCATGCCGACGGCGCGCATAAACTCGGCCGTGGACATGCTCATGATCTTGCAGAAGAGCGGATGGTCGCGCCGCAGCACCTCGGGGTCCGGTCTGCCGCGGGAGGCGCCGAGATAGGCCAGGCCGCGCTCCAGCTCCCGCGCGCCCTCGAAGTAGAGCTCCAGCGACTTCGAGCAGCCGGGGCTCTGGCTCTCCATGCAGGCCATGAAGGCCTCTTTGCCGTGGGGCACGGTGACGTCCAGGGTGATCTTGTCGCCCTCGGCGACAATGGTGCGGAAGGCGTCGGGGATGGGCAGCCAGTCCACCTGAATGCCCAGCTCGTCAAAAAGTCTGCCGAGCTGGCCGCGCTGCGCGCCCTGACCGAAATCCGGGATCTCGTGCAGGGAGGCCTCAAACTCGAAGCGGCCCCGCACGAAGCTGGCGGCCGCGCCGCCGACCATGTTGTGCTTTTCGATGACCAGTGTCTTCAGGCCCATCATGGACGCGCGGCAGGCCGCCATCATGCCGCCGTTGCCGCCGCCCACGATCACCAGATCGTATTTGTTTCCCATAGGTCATTCCTCCTCTCGTTCTGATTCTGCCTGCGCCGCGGCCCGCTCCGTCAGGAGAATGCCGCGGATGGCAGCCAACTGTCCGCGCAGAAAGGGTTTGCTGATATCCATCAGGGGCGCCATGCTCCTGAGACCGCCGATGGCCATGATGACGTGGAAGGCCAGCTGCCCGGGATCGCCCGCGCGAAAGCTCCCCTCCTCCTGTCCCAGGCGGATCAGGGCCGCCGTGCGCTGCACCGCCGCGTCGACGCGCCGCCGGTCTTCCTCCCGTCCCGCCTCGTCCGACTGGGCGAACTGGTTCATGGCCAGCTCCAGCCGTCCCCGGCGGGAGAGCATGAAGGAATAGTGCTGCGTGAGAAAGTCGTCCAGCATACGCACAGCGCTCATATGCTCGCTGCGCTCCCGTTCCACCTCCCGGTCCGCGCGCTCCTGCTCGGCCCGCATCAGCAGGATCATCATCTCCGCCGTGGAGCCGAAGTGGCGGTACAGCCCGCCGCGGGAGAGCCCGGCCGCCTCGCAGACGTCCTTCATGGTCACCGCGGTGTAGCCCTTCTCCGAAAACAGATCGGCCGCCTTTTCCAGGATTTTTGTTTTAGTCCGCTCGCCCTTTGTCAGGGGCAGGTTTTCGTTCTCCATCTCACTCGCACCCCACGCAGAGCGTCAGGTCGGAGGTCGGGAAGCTGCAGCAGGGGTGGATGTAGCCATAGGCGAGATCGGCCTTGCGCCGGTGCTCCGTGCGCGCCGGGACATAGACCGTGCCCGCGGCCAGACGGGAGCGGCACCAGCCGCACTCCCCGCTGCGGCAGCGGGAGGGCGGCTCCAGCCCGGCCCGCTCCATGGCGACGAGCACCGTCTCGCCCGCGGCGCAGGGCACCGTGAGCTCCCGGTCCCGCATCCTGACGGTAAGACAGAAGGTCTTTCCCGCTGCCTCCCGCGGCCAGTCCGCCTCCAGCGCGGCCTCCGTCACGCCGTAGGTCTTGCGGCGGATGCGGCGCTCCGGCAGGCCGAGGGGCGCGATCGCCGCCTCCATGGCCCGCATCATGGCCGCCGGGCCGCAGACGAAGAGGGAGCAGTCCCCCTCCGGCAGGTATTCTTTCAAAAGCGCCGTGTCGATGTAGCCGCTCTCGTCCTCGAGCACGTTCACCAGCCGGAAGCGCTCACAGCGCTTTTCCAACGCCGCCAGCTCCCGGCCCAGGAGGATGCTGTCCCTGTCGCGGCTGCCGTAGAGCAGGGTGAGGGAGAAGTCCTCGCTCCCCTCGGCCAGGGCGCAGGCCATGGCGTAGAAGGGCGTCACGCCGCTGCCGCCGCAGACGCCGAGGATGTGCTTCGCGTCCCGGAGGCGGGTATAGCTGAACTCGCCCAGCGGGGCCGAGGCGGTCGCCTCCGTCCCCACCTTCCAATTCGCGCAGATCCAGTTGCCCGCAAAGCCGTCCTCCGAGGGCTTGACCGTGATCATGTACTTTCCCTGCTTCGCCCAGGAGGGCGGGCAGCAGAGGGAGTAGGCGCGCGTGATCGTCGAGCCGCCGATCTCCAGCGAGAACGACAGGAACTGTCCGGGGCGGAAGCGGGCCAGATCGTAGCCGTCCCGCGCGCGCAGGATGAAGCTCTTCGCCCCGGCCTCGCGCTCGATGACCTCGGCCACCGTGAGCTTCTGGCACGCCGGGTGCAGGGCCTTGGCCGTGAGGTTCGCGGCGTAGTCCAGCTTCGGCGGGACCGGCGCGCCCTGGGCGATATGCGCCATGCGCCGGGGCATGATGGCGCCCATCTTCCGGATGTCCATTCTGGCCGCGTAACGCATCAGATCCTCACTCATACCCGAGCACCTCCCCTCAGCTCGCCGGCGATGCGCATCGCCGTCGTAAAGCCCGACATGTACGAGGGCGAAAAGCCCGAAAGCCGGGCCCCGTGGCCGCCCGCAAAATACAGGCCGGGTACGGTCTTCTCCGCCTGCTCGCCCATGTTCCGGCTCATCATGCCGTCCCAGTCCTCCGGCGAGTAGCCGAAGACCGCGCCCTGCGGCGTGCCGAGATAGCGCGCGTAGGTCACGGGGGTGGAGATCACGATCTCCTCGATGTGGTTTCGGATATCCACGCCCAGCACGCGCTCGGCGCGCTTAATGAGCTTCTCGGCGTGGGCCTCTTTGATCTCGGTATAGTTGTCCGGCGTGACGTCGGCGAAGGCGTCAGCGTTGAACATGGCTGTCAGGTACACGATGCAGGTCCCCTCCGGCGAGGCGTCCGGCACCACGGCGTTGAGGACGTTCACGCTCATGTCGCCGTTGGAGTCCCGGCTGCCGCCGTTTCGGATGTTCTCCGCGTTCTTGAGGGAACTGTTGATGAACGTGGCGTAATCCGTAAAGCCCAGCTCCCGCCAGTCGCGGTCCAAGCCCAGGAACACGCAGAAGGCCCGGGCGCCCAGGGTGCGGGCGTTGGCCTTTTTCAGCTCCAGCACCGGGGCTGCCGCCGGGTCGAGGAGCCTGCCGTAGACCAGATGCGGCATGATGTTGCACAGGACCCGCGAGGCCCTCAGCTTGCGCCCGTCGGCGAGCCGTACGCCGGAGACCGCGCCGTTTTCCGTGCAGATCTCCGCGACCTCGCAGTTGTACCAGATGTCGCAGCCGAAGCGCCGGGCGCTGTTTGCCAGCGCGGTCGACAGGCCGAAGGAGCGCAGATCGGTCTGGGACGCGCCCTCGGTGATGAAGGAGTCGGTCATGAGCATGAAGCGGGCCGCGTCGATCTTGGAGGTGTCGCCGCACTGATAGAGCGCGAAGACCGACAGAATGTCCCGCAGGAGCTCCGGCAGCTCAAGGGCCTCGAACATCTCGTCCACGGTGCTGGAGGCGAGGCGGCAGTAGTTCGGATACTCCCGGGCCATCACGGCCGGATCGGGCTTCCCGCGGGCCGCGGAGAGCGCCGCGAGAGCGCGGTTGAGATCGTCGCACATGGCTGTAAAGCGCCCGAAGGCCTCCGCCGCGCCGGGGCAGACCGCCTCCGCCGCCCGGGCGAAGCTCTCCCGCCCGACGCCCGCCTTGAACTCGAAGGGCTCCGGGCCGTCCACGATGAAATGCAGGGATTCGGGGATGGGATAGAATTTCCGCTCGACGCCGAAGCGTTTGAAGAGCATGCCGATATCGCCGTTCTCCGCGCCGGGGCCCACATAGGGCAGGTTGTGCAGGGATGCCTCAAACTCGAAGCGCCCGCGCACGAAGCTCGCCGCGCAGCCGCCCGGCAGGTTGTGCTTTTCCAGCAGCAGCGTCCGAAGCCCCATCTGCGACAGGGTGCAGGCGGCGATCAGGCCGCCGTTTCCTGCGCCGACGATGATGACGTCATACGATTCCGCCAAGGCTTTCACTTCCTTTCTGTATTGATACTATCCTCTAATAGAAATCTTGAAATCTTTGCGGCTGGATTTGCGCCATGCTTCGTTTCGTCGGCACAAGCTCCGGATCGTCTCGCTTCCGTGAAGCGTCACGAAAGCTCGCTCCCTCCGCTGCGCCTCCTCTTCCCGTCAAAACAGGCGTTTTGACGGGAGTCCAGGCCTTGACCATATATCTCCATTATGCTCTGCGGGAAGCGCCTAGCCTGACGCAAATCCATTTCGCAAATCTGATTCAACCTTTCTATCAGAGAATAGTATAAGCGACAACGATGCCGCTTCGCATGTCCGAAAAAGAGAGAGTATGGCTGCCGATACTCTCTCTTTTTCTTTCGCTAAGCGTTTTTCTTCAGGATCGACTGGCCTCTCTGTACCTTTCCGGATTCCAGAAAGTCGAAGGCTTTGCCGTTGTCCTCGGTGATGACCAGGATCGTGCTCATGTCGTACTTCTCCGACAGCTTCGCCAGATCGACCTTCACGATCGGATCGCCGGCGGACACGGCGTCGCCCTTCTTCTTGCCGTACAGCTTGAAGCCGTTGCCTTTTTCGTTGACCGTGTCGATCCCGACGTGCACCATGATCCAGACGCCTTCCTTCGTCTCGAGCTGGAAGGCGTGCCCGGTCGGGAAGAGCTGCCGGATCACGCCGTTGGCCGGCGCGCAGATGACCGCGCTGTCCCCGTCGTGATGGAAGGCGACGCTCTTTCCCAGCACCTCATCGGCGAACACCGGGTCCGGCAGCGTTTTGACGTCGATGATCGTCCCGCCCGCCGGGGCCGCGATGTCCGAATCGTCCAGGTGCACTTTGGGGAGCGCGTTGTCGAAGCTTCCGAACAGTTTGTCAAAGAAACCCACGTTACTCCAGATCCTCTCCGTTTGATGCGATGACCTTCTTGTACCAGTAGAACGAATCCTTCCGGTAGCGGTCGTAGGTCCCGTTCCCCTCGTCGTCCGCGTCCACATACACGAAGCCGTAGCGCTTGGACATCGAGACCAGCGAGCAGGACACGAGGTCGATACAGCCCCAGGGCGTATACCCGATGACGTCGACGCCGTCCTCGATCGCCTGTGCGATGGCCTCGATGTGGCTTCGCAGGTAGGCGATGCGGTAGCCGTCGTGCACCGTCTTGTCCTCGCCCAGGGTCTCGAAGGCGCCAAGCCCGTTTTCCACGATGTAGATCGGGAGATTGAAGCGGTCGCGCAGCTCATTGAGCGAGATGCGCAGCGCGGTCGGGTCGATCTGCCAGCCGAATTCGCTGGTCTCGAGATACGGGTTCTGCAGCCTGCGGATGAAGGAGCCGATCCGCTCCTGTCTCGCGGGGTCCCCGGTGACGACGGTCGAGAGATAGTAGCTCAGCGAGATGAAGTCCACCTTCCCGTCCGCCAGGATCTGTTCATACCCGTCGTACCAGTTGATCTTGATCCCGTGCCGTTTGTAGTACGCGAGGATCCACGCCGGGTAATACCCCTTCGCCATGACGTCGCAGAAGAACAGGTTGTACTCCGTCTCCTCGTGCGCCCGGAATGCGTCCCGGGGCGAGGGCGTCTCGGGATAGAGGTGATGGAGGTTGAACATGTTCCCGATCTTGCACTGCGGCGCGGTGTCATGCGCGTACTTGACGATCATCGCGCTGGCGATGAACTGGTGGTGCAGGGCCTGGTGCGAGGCCTGATTCCAGCGCGCCTCCAGCTCCGGCGGCATGGGCAGGAACGGGCGGAAGGACTTCGGCAGCTCAACGGGGGCGTCCCGGTCGAGAAGAATCCCGCCGCCCAGCCAGGGGACGGCCGTGACCATGTTGATCTCGTTGAAGGTCAGCCAGTAGGTGACCTCGTCCTTGTACTCGTCCACGATGAACTTCATGTACCGGACGCAGTACGGGATGATCTCCGGCGACTCCCAGCCGTTGAACTCCTCCGCAAAGCCGATCGGGAGCTCGTAATGGACCATCGTCACCAGCGGTTCGATGCCGTACTTGTGCAGCTCGCGGAACACCTTGTGGTAGAATTCCACGCCCTCCGGGCAGGGCTTTTCCTCCTTCCCGGTCGGGAACAGGCGCGTCCAGGAGATCGACATGCGGAAGGATTTGAAGCCCATCTCGGCCAGCAGGGCGATATCCTCCTTATACCGGTGATAGAAGTCGATGCCTCTGCGGTTCGGGAAGTTCAGCGTCGCCTCCTCGGCCCGGGCCTTTTTGAGGTTCTCCGTCAGCATGAAGTTGCACGGGATCTTCGCGCCGCGGAAGTAGACGTAGTCGAGATGCGACAGGCCCTTCCCGTCTTCGCATCTGCCTCCCTCGATCTGGGCGGCGGAGGTCGCGCCGCCCCAGAGGAAGTTGTCGGGAAATCTTGCCATGTGCGCCGTTATCCTTTCGCGTCGAGCTGGTCCGCCTTTTCATCCTTGTAGAGGACGAAGGTCAGGACGAAGGTGATGACCACGCCGATGATGATGCAGAGGATGGCGTTGCGCAGATCCGTCATGTCGCCGTTGGCGGGATTGATGAACAGCGCCAGCGTGAACAGGTTGGGGGGGCCGCCCGCGTAGGAGCCGAGGTTGAGCAGGCCGCCGATAAACGCGGCGATGCCGGAGCCGATCATGGCGGCGATCATCGGGGTCTTGTATTTCAGCGTGATGCCGTACAGGCCCGGCTCGGAGATGCCCGGCACCATGTCCGAGAAGGCGGAGGAGAAGCCCAGCGCCTTTCTTTCCGCGTTCTTCGTCTTCAGCGCGACCGCGAGGCACGCGGCACCCTGCGTAAAGTTCATCAGGAAAAGGGCCGGATGCGTGACGATGTTCTTCTGCGCCACGCTGGCCAGCGCCATGGCGACTGCCATGAGGTTGAAATGCATACCGGTCAGGACGATGAAGGGCATGAGGACGGTCAAAATCACCGGAGCGAACGGCCCGAGGGTCCTGAACAGGAAGATCAGGATGCCGATCAGCAGGACGGACAGGCGGGCGCCGAGCGGCGCGATCACCAGCAGGCCCAGCGGGACCATGACCAGCATCTCGAACAGCGGGGTCAGCACGATGCGGACGCTCTTCGGGAAGATCCTGTTAAAGAACTTTTCCAGATAGCCCATGATCCAGACGCACAGGATGACCGGCAGGATCGTATTGGAATAGGTCGCCGGATAGATCGGGAAGCCGAACAGGAAACCGGCGTTGCCCGTGCCCGGAATGACGGTCGGAGGTCCGCCGGGATTCGGGATGGTGGCGCCCATGCCCGCCTCGCAGAGGGCCACGAATTCCGGGGCGAGCAGGATGCAGCCCATGAGGATGCCCATGGCCATCTTGACGTTGAATTTCTTTGCGGAGGCCGCGCCCACCAGCACCGGCAGGAAGTAGAACGCCACGTTGGAGACCCAGGTGAAGGTGGCGACGGTCGGCGAATCCGCCGCGAGGATATGCAGGTTAACCAGGATCATGATGAAGGCCTGCATCATGCCGCAGGCGATCAGCGCCGGCAGGATCGGGAAGACGCAGGCGACGATGGTCGGCAGGATCGAGCCGAAGATCTCCTTCGCGCTTTTCTTCTTCGGAACCAGGTCGGTGTCCAGATTCTCGTCGATCGCGGCCGTTCTCTCAACGCCCGACGCCTTGACGAAGGCGTCGTACACGTCCTCGATGTCCTTGCCGATGATGATCTGGACCTGATCGCCGATCATCTGCGCGCCCGCCACGTCCAGCTTCTTGATCTCATCCAGCTTGACCTGACCGACGTCCTTCGGCGTCACGCGCAGTCTTGTCATACAGTGCCCGGCGTGAGCGATGTTGTCTTTTCCGCCGACGAGCTCGACGATCGAAGAAGCCAACTGCTCAAAGTCTTTTTCTGTTTTCTTCATAGGTCCCCTTCCTTTCTCTGCTGTATTTCGTATTTCATGCATCCGTCGGATGCAGGGAATCCCAATTGTTCACAGGCGCAGCTCTTTTGTGAGATACGCCGCGAGCGCCCTGTTTCCCGCAAGGGTTTTCATCATGAACCGCCCGAAGGCCTGGCGAAGACCCGTATCGGCTCCTTTTTCCGCGGGCATGGGAAAGGCCGCGCGCCCTTCCGGGTCAAAAAGCGACACTCGTGCCACTTTGCTGAGCTCATTATAGCGCGTGAAAAAACCTGCGTAAAGAGGGCAAACCTGTCCTGATAAAAATCTGTAGGCTGTCACAAAAAGCGACACGTGAATTGTTTATTCTTACAAGCGCCGGACATCGGCGGCCGAACATGGAATCGAACATACCGACCACGGCAGGAAAAGGCCGGGTGTCTCCCGCCCGGCCGTAAAAAACCCCGCTTTCAGGCCTCCGAATGACGGACGCCCGGAAGTGGGGTCTTGTTTTATCTCATTTCACGCTGCGGAGAGGTTTTTATGCTTGCTGCTTCTGAAAGTGCCGGTCAATAAAGTCTTTCAGAATGGGGAACACGATTTCCGGATAATCGGCGATCACCTCGTGCGACGCCTCCGGGATCACATGGAACTCCGCCCCCGGGATCGTCTCCGCGATCTCTCTGTTCGCGTCAACATCACAGATGAAGTCTTTTTCCCCGCACACGATCACGCACGGCACCTTGACATTCTTCAGGTCGGGCCGCAGATCAAAGCACGCAAGCTCGTTCCCGAACTGGTACTGGACGACGTCGTCGTTCTTCAGGCCGCGCTTGGACGCCGTGATGGCCTCGTCGAGCTTGATCTTTCCCTTCCCGTGATACAGCGGGAGCATGATCTCAAGGTACTCGTCAAAGCTCATCTTGCCGGTGAAAACATCCCCGGAGGTCCAGGTCCTGTACTGCTCCTCCGTCCCGTATTCCCTCACATGCTCCGCCACGCGGCTGTTTGCGATCGCCGCGGCATTGGAGCCGGTGGACAGGATCATGGCGCCGTACAGGTGCTCGGGATAGTGCGAGACATAATACTGGGCCTTCATGCCTCCGTACGACTGGCCCAGAATGAACACCTTGTCAAGGCCCAGATATTCCCGCAGGGCTTCGATGTCCTCCACGTTCTGCCTGATGGAGCTGGTGTGAACATCCGTGCGCTCACTCCGGCCTGTGTTCCTGTCGTCGATGTAGATCAACTGACAGACTTCGGACAGCGGGGAGAGATCCGGCATAAAGTGCGTGTGATCGGCGCCGGGACCGCCGTGCAGAACCAGGCAGACCGGTTTCTCCCGCATCACCGGCCCGTCGGGAATATACTGAAGCCCCTCGACATCAAAGAAAATCCTGCATCCGTTTACTCTGGCAAACATGTGTTTTCTCCTTTCCCGTCGTTTTCGTATTCCGCTGAGAGGTCACCGCTATTATTTCACAGAATACGTCCTTCTGCAAGCTTTTCCTGTTTGGCGGCGCGTAAAACGCTCTTCGGGTCACGTTCATACTGAACTCTGATAAAAAGCTTGAAAAGCTTTTTATAGCCGCCGCAGCGGCGTAGAGTTCGTAT
>JAUNNC010000077.1 GCA_030531585.1 Eubacteriales bacterium
GGTGTCATCTCCGGGGGCGGGAGCGTGGGCGGGCTGTTCATGGGGAGGGGGCTCGTCTCCAGGAGCGGGTTCTTCAACGGGGGCGGGAGCCTCGGCGGGCTGCTCCTCAACCGGGGCGGCCTTCTTCCGGGGGCGCTTGACGGCGGGCTTCTTCTCCGGCGTCTCAAGCGCCGCGTCCGCGGGCTCGGCCTTCTTCACCGTGCGGGTGCGCGGTTTCTTCTCCGCGCTCTTGTCCCCGGCGGCTTTTTTGGCCGTTGCCTTCTTGGCCGCGGGCTTCTTTGCCGGGGCTTTCTTTTCCTCCGCAGCCTCGGCCGCGGCGGTCTCTATCACTTCTGAAGTCTCTGTCTTTTTCGCAGACATCGTATTCCTCCTCATCGTATTTCAAAGCGGCATATCGCCGACAGAGAGCCATTATAGGTTTCTGTTTTGCCGAATGCAAGGTGCAGGCTGACGAAAGTATGCCTTTCGCTCGCGGTCAGGACTTCGCGAGCTCTTCCCGCAGCAGTTCGTTCTGCCGGATGAGATTCTCGTTCTGTACCGTCAGCTCGTCGAGCTGCTTGCGGATCGGCTCAAGCTGCTTTTTCATCTCGCGCGCGACGGCCGCCCGGTAGATCCGGTCGTGCCCGATCGAGCCGATCAGAGACAGCGCCGCCGAGCCGCCCAGGGCGACGATGGCGATCCGCTTGACCCGCTTTGGCTCGAGATACCTTGCCGCCCTCTGCAGCTTCGTGACGTCCACCGGCAGCTGCTGGAGCAGCGCCTGGCCCGCCTGGGCGACAAGCGCTTCTTTCTTTCTGGTAAACACGTGGCGTCCTCCTCCTTCTGGATTCTGTCTGTCCGTTATTCGTATTCGGATGTGAACTATAAAAACAGTATACCATATTGCGGGCCGTCTTTGCCAACGCTCTTTTGCGTTTTGGGGCCTTTTTTCACCGGAACGCTGTTTTTCGTCGATCTTCACAAAGAAAAAACATGCATATTGTGCGCTTTGCCCGGCAGATTTTTTGCGCGCTTGCATAATGAAAAAAATGTGTTATACTAAATAAGTTAATTTTTGCGGGGGATTTGCCCCCGTGAGACACAAGATGTAGGATCGAAAGGCAGAACACTCTATGAGCACTACGCCCAACTACGGCAACGACAGCATCTCCCAGCTCAAGGGGGCCGACCGCGTCCGGAAGCGCCCGGGCGTCATCTTCGGCTCGGACGGGCTGGACGGCTGCGAGCACGCCGTATTTGAGATTCTCTCCAACGCCATCGACGAGGCGCGCGAGGGCTACGGCAAGCTGATCACCCTGACGTACTTTCTCGACCGCTCCATCGAGGTACAGGACTTCGGGCGCGGCTGCCCGCTGGACTGGAACCCGACCGAGAAGCGCTTCAACTGGGAGCTCGTCTTCTGCGAGCTGTACGCGGGCGGCAAGTACAACAACGTCTCCGGCGGCGATTACGAATACTCCCTCGGTCTCAACGGCCTCGGCTCCTGCGCCACGCAGTACGCCTCCGAGTATATGGACGTGACGGTCTGGCGCGACGGGAACAAGTATTCGCTCCATTTCAAGAAGGGAAAGCCCGTCGGCAAAAAGGGCCAGGAGCTGCTGATCGAGCCCGCCGACCGCAAAAAGACCGGCACGACGATACGCTGGCGGCCCGATCTCGAGGTCTTTACCGACATTGACATCCCCGAGGAATACTTTGACGACGTGCTGCATCGGCAGGCGGTGGTCAACGCGGGCGTCACCTTCCGTCTGCGCATCGAGAAGGACAGGGGCTTTGAGACCCGGGACTACCTGTACGAAAACGGCATCATGGACTATGTGTCGGAGCTGGCCGGCGCCGACCCGCTGACCGCGCCGGTCTTCATCCAGGCCGAGCGGAAGGGCCGCGACCGCGAGGACAAGCCCGAGTACAAGGTCAAGCTCTCGGCGGCCTTCTGCTTCTCGAAGACCGTCAGCGCGCTGGAGTACTATCACAACTCCTCGTGGCTCGAAAACGGCGGCGCGCCGGACAAGGCGGCAAAGCTCGCCTTCACCTCGGCCATCGACAGCTACATCAAGCAGCTCGGAAAATACCAGAAGAACGAGAGCGCCATCAAGTTCCAGGACGTGCAGGATTGTCTGGTGCTGGTCACCAACTGCTTCTCGACCCAGACCTCGTATGAGAACCAGACCAAAAAGGCCATCAACAACCGCTTTATCCAGACGGCCATGACCGAGTTTTTCAAGAGCCAGCTCGAGGTCTATTTCATCGAGAACAAGCCCGAGGCCGACCGCATCGCCGAGCAGGTGCTCATCAACAAGCGCAGCCGCGAGACGGCAGAGCGCGCGCGGCAGGGCATGAAGAAAAAGCTCTCCGGCAGCATCAGCATCACTAACCCCGTCCAGAAATTCGTCGACTGCCGCAGCCGCGACGTCGACCGGCGCGAGATCTACATCGTTGAGGGCGACTCGGCCCTCGGCGCTTGCAAGCTCTCGCGGGACGCGGAGTTCCAGGGCATCATGCCCGTGCGCGGCAAGATCCTCAACTGCCTCAAGGCCGACTATGTGCGCATCTTCAAAAGCGACGTCATCACCGATCTGATGAAGGTGCTCGGCTGCGGGGTAGAGGTGAAGGACAGGCACACGAAGGACATGTCCACCTTCGATCTGGACAGCCTGCGCTGGAACAAGATCATCATCTGCACCGACGCGGACGTGGACGGCTTCCAGATCCGCACGCTGATTCTTACGATGCTCTACCGGCTCGTGCCGACGCTCATCCGCGAGGGCTATGTCTACATTGCGGAGTCGCCGCTGTACGAGATCGAGAGCAGGGGCAAGACCTGGTTTGCCTACTCCGACCGCGAAAAGGCGGAGATCCTGGACAGGCTCAAGGGCGCGAAGGTCACGATCAGCCGCTCGAAGGGCCTGGGCGAGAACGACCCGGACATGATGTGGATGACCACCATGAACCCCGAGACCCGGCGCCTGATCAAGGTCATGCCCGAGGACGCGGAGAAGATGGCGGCCATGTTCGACCTGCTGCTCGGCGACAACCTCGAGGGCAGGAAGAACCATATTTCCGAGCACGGCAGCGAGTTTCTGGATCTGGCGGATATTTCATAAGGAGGTTAATATGGCACTCAACGACAAAACCTATGTCAACAGCTTCATGCATGGCAGGGATCTCTGCAAGAAGACCATGTTCTCCGCGGCGGCCTGCTGCGTGCTGTCGGTGCTCGGCCAGTTCATCTCCCCGGGCATCCAGATCCTCTTCGGCGGCGCGACGGTCATCCTCTTTATCACGACCATCGTGATCATCGTGCGCGAGTGCCGCTGCCCCCACTGCGGGAAGATCATCTTCCTCGGCGTGCTGGCGGTCACGGCCTGCCCCAACTGCAAGCGCAGCCTCACGACCGGCAAGAAGGTCAAAAAATCCAAATAAGAGACGTGCAAGATGGCAAAGAAGAAGCAACAGGAAAAGAAAAACTACAATAACCCCAACGTCATGGGTCTGCGCGCGCAGGTCCTCGAGCAGCCCATCACCGAGACGCTGGAGCGCAACTACATGCCCTACGCCATGAGCGTCATCGTCTCGCGCGCCATCCCGGAGATCGACGGCTTCAAGCCCTCGCACCGGAAGCTGCTGTACACGATGCTGAAAATGGGACTGCTGACGGGCGGGCGCACCAAGAGCGCCAACATCGTCGGCCAGACCATGAAGCTCAACCCGCACGGCGACGCCGCCATTTACGATACGATGGTGCGCCTTTCGGCGGGCTATGAGGCGCTGCTGACGCCCTTTGTCGATTCCAAGGGCAACTTCGGCAAGGTCTACTCGCGCGACATGTCCTGCGCCGCCCCGCGCTATACCGAGGCGAAGCTCGCGCCCATCTGCGCGGAGCTGTTCCGCGACATCGACAAGGATACCGTGGACTTCACCGACAACTACGACGGCACCCTGCGCGAGCCGACGCTCCTGCCCACCGCTTTCCCGAACGTGCTGGTGTCCTCCAACCTGGGCATCGCCGTCGGCATGGCCAGCCAGATCTGCGGCTTCAACCTGGCCGAGGTCTGCGACACGACGGTGGCGTATCTCCGCGACCCGGAGCACGATCTGCTGAGCACCATGCCCGCGCCGGATTTCCCCACCGGCGGCGAGATCGTATACGACCGCGCCCAGATGGAGGCCATCTACCGCACGGGCCGGGGCAGCTTCAAGGTGCGCGCCCGCTGGCGCTATGTCGAAAAAGAGAACATCATCGAGATCTACGAGCTGCCCTACACCACGACCTCCGAGGCCGTGATCGACAAGGTGCGCGAGCTGATTGCCTCCGGAAAGGTCCGCGAGATCAACGACATGCGCGACGAGACCGACCTGAGCGGCCTGCGCCTGGCCATCGACCTCAAGCGCGGCGCGGACCCCGACAAGCTCATGCAGAAGCTCTTCAAGCTCACCCCGCTGATGGACTCCTTCCCCTGCAACTTCAACATCCTCGTGGCGGGCAACCCGCGCGTCATGGGCGTGGGCGAGATCCTTGAGGAGTGGACGGCCTGGCGCATGGACTGCGTGCGCAGGCGGGTCTGGTTCGACCTGAGCCGGAAGAAGGAGAAGCTTCACCTGCTCCGGGGACTCGAGCAGATCCTTCTGGATATCGACCGGGCCATCGCCATCATCCGCGAGACCGAGCTCGAGGCCGACGTCGTGCCGAACCTGATGATGGGCTTCGGCATCGACCAGGTCCAGGCGGAGTTCGTGGCCGAGATCAAGCTCAGGAACATCAACCGCGAGTATATCCTCAAGCGCACCGCCGAGACGAACGAGCTGGAAAAGGACATCGAGGAGCTCGAGGCGACGCTCAACAACCGCCGCAGGCTCAAGGCCATCCTCATCGACGAGCTCAGGCAGATCTCCAGAAAGTACGGCACGCCGCGCAGGACCGGCATCGTCTACGCCGACGAGGTCGAGGAGTATACCGAGGAGCTGCACATCGAGGATTACCCCGTGACGCTCTTCCTGTCGCGCGGGGGCTACTTCAAGAAGATCACCGCCCAGTCCCTGCGCATGAGCGGGGAACAGAAATACAAGGAGGGCGACGGGCCCTTCCAGAGCTTCGAGAGCACGAACCGGGCCGAGATCCTGTTTTTGACCGACCGTCAGCAGATGTACAAGGCGCGCGCGGCCGACTTTGAGGATTCCAAGGCCTCGGTGCTCGGCGCCTATCTGCCGACCAAGCTGCAGATGGACGAGGGGGAGAACGTGCTCGCCATGATCCTTCCCGGCGATTACACGCAGCACCTGCTGTTGGTGTTTGAAAACGGCAAGGCGGCCCGGATCGAGCTGAGTGCTTACGAGACCAAGACCAACCGGCGCAAGCTGGTGGGCGCCTGCTCGGACAAAAGCCCGGTCGTCGCGGTCATGAAGATCGAGCGCGAGACGGACATGGTCTGCCAGTCCTCCGACGGGCGCACCCTGATCTTCAACACCGCCCAGCTCCAGCCGAAGACGAGCCGCAGCACCCAGGGCGTCGGCGTGATGAGCCTCAAGCCGAAGCGCAGCGTGGTCTCCTGCGTCCCGCTTGCCGAGACCGCCATTGTCAACACGACCCGTTACCGGGTGAAGACGCTGCCCGCCGCGGGCGCGCTGCTCCGGCCGGAGGACCGCGCCGAGCAGCAGCTCTCGCTCCTGGACGAATAAGACGGAGGAAACGCAATGAAGGAAAAGGCAGGGAGACCCGGAAAGCTGCATTACCCGGTCATGGCGCTCACCATCCTGCTGGGCTCCGCAGTGTTCGCGGCGGGCTTCCAGTTCTTCCTCTATCCGAACAGCATCACCTCCGGCGGCGTCACCGGCGTCGCCATGATCATCAACCAGCTCACCGGCCTGCCGGTCGGCGTGATGATCATCGTGATGAACATCCCGCTGTTCCTCGTCGCCTGGCGGCATTTCGGCCCGGAGTTCCTGTTCGGCTCGCTCGCGGGCATGGGGCTGAGCTCCGTGCTGGTGGACCTGTTCGCCATGACGGGCTTTGTCGCGACGGACGACCCCTTCCTCGGCTGCGTAATCGGCGGCGTCATCAAGGGCGCGGGCCTCGGGATGATCTACTATGTCGGCGCGACCACCGGCGGCCTCGACATCGTGGTGAAATTTCTGCGCCGCCGCTACCCCTTCCTCAACTTCGGCACGCTGATGCTGATCCTCGACGCCGTCATCATCGCGCTGTACGCGCTGGTCCTCGGCCGCTATGAGAGCGCCATGTACTCCGTGATCGCCATGTACGTCACCACCAAGGTCGTCGACCTGATCCTCTACGGCATCGACAACGCCTGCCTGTGCTATATCATCAGCAACGAGAGCGACGCCGTCCTCCGGGAGATCGTCTCCGGGACGCTTCACCGCGGCGTCACGGTGCTCAACGGCCGCGGCGCCTACTCCGGAGCGGATCGCGAGGTGCTGATGGTCGTGGTCAAGCGCCAGCAGATCGGCGAGCTCAGGCGCGTGGTCAAGAGCATCGACGAGCAGGCCTTCTTTATTGTGACCAACGCGAAGAACGTCTTTGGCAACGGATTCGAGAGCATTTCCGAGGTGCGATAGAAGATGAAAAAAACCTGTGCGTTCCTTCTCCTGCTCGCCGCGCTGCTGCTCGGCGGCTGCTCCGCATTTGACCGCGAGTATGTGGCCGTCCAGGACTATACGCCGCACCCCCAGGAGCAGAGCGCGCCCGAGGGCAAGATCCAGGTCCGCAGCTTCGCCGGGCTCCGGCAGGCGATCCTCAACATGGCCTACGCGGGGCAGACGGACGGGACCATCGTCTTTGACGCCGCCTATGACGGCGACCCGACCGAGGACATGGCCAGCGCCTGCTGGGCGGTGCGCACGCAGGACGCGCTCTGCGCCTACTGTGTGGAAAACATCGCCTATGAGCTCAACAAGATCGTCACCATCAACGAGGCCAGCGTCTATATCAGCTACTCCGGCGTGACCGTGAGCCCGGATGAGATCGAGCATCTGTCCTTCTCCTCCGAGGCGGAGACGGAGCTGCTCTCCGCCATGTCCCGGGGCGAGCGCAGGATCGCGCTGCTGGTCGGACGCAGCGGCTTTTCCGCCGACGACATGGCTGCCCAGGTCGTCAAGGCCTACCGGGAGAACCCCACGGTCGTCCCGGCGGAGCCGCGCGTGAGCGTTACCATGTACAGCGGCACCGGTTCGCAGCGGCTTTACGAGCTGGTATTCAACTACGGCATGGGCGCGGAAGAGCTGAGCAGGAGGCGGGAGGAGATTGCCGCCTTCGACCCCTTCTCTTCTCTGGAGATCGAAGCGCTGAGCGAGACGGAACGCGCCTGGGAGGCCTTCCGTTATCTCGCGGACAACTGCACGCTGGATGAGGAGAGCGGGCTGAACACCGCGTACGCCGCGCTGGTCGGAGGAAGAGCCGACAGCGAGGGGATCGCGTTCGGCTATGTGGAGCTGTGCAGCCGGCTCGGACTGAACTGCCGCATCGTCTACGGACAGTACGCCTGGGAGGAGCACTGCTGGAACATCGTCCGCGTCGACGGAAGCAGCTATCATGTGGACGTGAGCAAAGCCGCCGTAAACGGATACGGGAACAGCTTCCTCAAAAACGACGAGCGCTTCTGGGGCGCCTACCGCTGGGACGTCTCTTCCTATCCGAAATGCACGGACGAGGCGGACCTGTCCGCTCTGCTCCAGGAGCAGGAGCCGCAGGAGGGGACGAATGATCTGCCGCCGTCGGAGACGGAGCCGCCCGCAGAGCCTGAGCCGGAGGACGTCCCTGCCGAGAGCGGTGAAAGCGAAAAATAAGACTTGACAACACGGCGGAATGTGGTAAAATGCCAGTGTTGTCGATGCGGCTTTAGCTCATCCGGTAGAGCGCCACCTTGCCAAGGTGGAGGTAGCGAGTTCGAGCCTCGTAAGCCGCTCCAAAACCCTATTGCGCGAGCAATAGGGTTGTTTCATATTTCATAAGCGGGTATGATGGAATTGGCAGACATGCGAGATTTAGGTTCTCGTGCCGCAAGGCGTGCAGGTTCGACCCCTGTTACCCGCACCAGAAGAGGGAGACTCCGAAGGGGTCTCCCTCTTCTGATGCGGATGGCAGTCGTGAAGAAGCCCGAAAATCCTTTTAAAATTGAATTGACTTTACTACGACAGCGTGATAAATTAGCAGCGTATTAAACAGCATCTGCCCAATCTTTGGAAGGGGAGAGGAAAAATGAAAAAACTAGCAGTACTCGGCAGCAGCGGCGGAAACCTCTACACGCAGGGCGGCAGCGACCCGCAGGGGATGATGCGCGAAATCTTCAACCAGGCGGATTCGGTCGGGATCGGGGTCGCCTTTGTGCAGTTTGTCGGCACGTCCGGCAGCATGGACGTCATCGCGAAGGACGCCAAAGCGCGGCTGTATACGCTGGACGCGGCCGGGGCCCTCACGGCGGGGGACGAGGCGACGCTTGAAGAGATCAACGCCGAGGCGCGGGAGTATGACGCAAAGCTGGCGGAGCTGATCCGCGCCGGGGAGATCGACGGCATCATGCTGATGAGCTGCGATCCGAAGGGGATCAACCGCGAGGCGCTTACGGCCGCAGCGGAGAAAGCCGTTCCCGTTGCGGGCACGGGCGGGAGTTCGATGGCCGAGGTGCAGACCATGGGCTGCAAGGTGATCGCGGCCTCCGGCACCACCGGCACGACCAACCGCACGCGCGCGGTGTCGGCCATGGCGGCCTTCTCCAAAGAGTGGGGGCTCAAATACCGCCCGGTGATCGGTGCCTCGAAGAACGCCGCCCAGCAGGAGGGCAGCATTTGGAAGCGCATCAACTTCCGGGGCATCATGATGGCCTCGATGCCCGGCTTTATTGCGATGGCGCTGTGCCTGGCGCTCGGCAAGATCCCGGGACTGGGCGCGCTGGAGAGTGTTTTTGAGGCGCTGGTCGGCATCCTGCCGATCATCGTCGCGGCGATCGCGGCCAAGCAGATCTCCGGCATGGACGAGGTCGGCATCGTGGCGGGCATCGTCAGCGGCTCCATGGCGGTTGACGGCGGCATCATCGGCGGCATCTGCGTCGGCATCCTGTCCGGCGTGCTGGTGTACTATATCAGCAGCTTCTGCTTCAGCCACCGCGTCCCCGGCACGACGACCAATATCGCCGCCGGCGGCATCGGCGGCCTGCTGGCGGGCCTGGTGGGCATGTTCGTGATCGCGCCCATCGCGCTCTGGGCGGGCAACGCCATCAAAGCGGCCATCGACTGGGCGCTGGCCTTCAACGGCCCGCTCGCCGGCTTTATCGCGGGCTTTGCCATCTGGTTTGCGATCATGGGCGGCGTCTATCACGCGGCCATCCTGCCGATCGTGCTTCTCGAGATGGAGTCGCAGGGCTTCAGCTTCCTCGGCGCCGTGGACCTCTGCGGACTGGTCATGGTCTGCGCGGGCGTGCAGCTCGCCAACATCGTCCTGCCCAAGAACAGGAGCGACCGTGTCGCCTGCATCCCGAACCTCTTTGTCAACCTGGCCTTCGGTACCTTTGTCGAAGCGGCCTATCCTTTCATGTTCGCCAGCCGCAAGGTCTTCGCCGGCTGCATTGCGGCGGCGGCGCTCTCGGGCCTGGCCATCGGCATCTTCAACGTCAAGTGCACGGCCTACGTTCCCTGCTTCGTGGCGCCCTTCGTCTCGAACGACAAGATCCTGGCGACCATTCTCTGCATGGTGATCGCCATGGGGCTGGCCTTCCTCTTCACCCTGCTCGCCAATATGGCGGACCGGAAGAAGGGCGCAGCCGTGACGGAAAACGACTGAGCGCCGAAACAGACCGTTCGTCATCGGGCAGCCCGGGTCCTCTTCGGAGGCCCCGGGCTTTTCAAACGCCGGAAATGGTTAACATAACAACTATTCAAGAACAACGAAAAAGTGACAAAACCCGTCAAAAAAGTTCCAAAACGATGAGGGCGGCGTTCCTGCTCCGGGCAGGCGGCAATCACAACGCGCAGGGGAGGTACTTGAGAGAGCTCCCCAAGATATAGGGGCAGGCCGAACAAAAGGAGCAAAAACACATAAAATGATAAATGGAAAAAAACATTGAAAAATATTCAATAAAGTACTTTACATAATTTGAAAGGCGTGCTATACTGGCCGCAGTCTATTAAAAGGGGAGGTAGCAGCCGGTGAAAAAGCGTCTGTTTCGCGTTCTGGTCAGCACGCTGCTGATCGCCGCACTGCTGGCCGGCCCCGGTCTCCAGGCCTCTGCCGCCAATACGGTGGACATCAGCAGGGATGAAGTCGAATACTATGTGATCCCCTATGTGATCGTGAAGGGCGACATGCTGACCGACGTATACTGGCGCTGGGGTCTCAAATTCGAGAACTACGCTGACGATATCCGTTCGCTCAATTTCGTCGACAATCTTGATCTGCTCTATGTCGGCGCGATCTACCTCCTCCCCACCTCGGTGAACAATGTCAAGACGGAGGAATATACCAAGGTCATGGCGCACACCATGAAGCAGGGCGAGACGACGTATGACGTCTTCACCGCCTACGGGATCGACTATTACGAGAATCTGCCGAAGCTCAAGAGCTATAACCACGGGAACGATCTGGCGAAGATCGCCGCGGGCGAAAAACTGCTTATTCCGATCATTTGATCATCTCCCAATAAACAAGCGCGGGAAAGCGGGCCGTTTCGGCCCGCTTTTTCTGTTGCATTTTCGGGGATTTGACGGTATACTGGTTCCTACCGGACAATGAGGGGAGACTGACATGATGCATTTCAAACGGAATACCCGGATGCTGCTCGCGGTACTGGTGTGCGCATCTCTGCTTTGCGGATGCTCCTCTCTGAAGCTGCCACCGCTGCCGACGCCGACGAACGAGACCCCGACGCCCCCGGTTGAAATCGTCATCCCGACCCCGACGCCGGAGCCCACGCCGACGCCGGAGCCGCCGGAAATGCCGCATGTGTTCATAACCAATGCGACCGAGCCGGAGGATATGACGCAGTACGGTGTGGCCTCCCTGATCGGCGAGGTGCAGACGGACAAGGGCGTGGTCGTCAAGGTCGTGGGACAGATCCTCGACAGCGAGGGCAATGTGGTGCAGGAATACGTGGATTATCCCTACGCCGCCTATTACAGCATTGCCGGTACGGTCAACGCCGCGCTGCGCTTCGGCACGCT
>JAUNNC010000078.1 GCA_030531585.1 Eubacteriales bacterium
TCGGCGGCCTGCTGGGCTTCCTGATCTAGAATTTCAACCCCGCCAAGTGCTTTATGGGCGACACGGGCTCGCTCTTCCTCGGCGGCGCGATCGCCGCGCTGGCCTTCGCCTACGATATGCCCATGATCCTGATCACGCTGGGCTTTCTCTTTATCATCGAGACGCTGTCGGACATCATCCAGGTCACCTATTTCAAACTGACCCACGGCAAGCGCGTCTTTAAAATGGCCCCCTTCCACCATCATCTGGAAAAGGGCGGCTGGACCGGAAAAAAGTGGACGGAAAAAGAGCTGTTTGCTCTGTTTACCGGAATATCTCTGCTGATGGCGATCATATCCTTTATAGGGGTGTATCATCGTTACCCCTGATGAAGGACCTGAGGTCGGGGAGGTGGGAGCATGCGTTATGACGGCGCCCGCCTCACCGGCCTTTCTGATGCGAAAACCGTCGGACGCCGCCCGGCTTTCGACGGGCCCTTTTTTACGATCTCCATGCTGCTGCTCGCAGCGGGGGTGGTGATGGTCCTGTCGGCCAGCTACCCGCGCGCCTGGTACGATCCCGCGCATGTCACCGGCGGAAACGCCGTCTATTATTTTGTGCGGCAGCTCGTGTTCGCACTGCTCGGCGTGGGGGCCATGCTGCTGGCGTCCCGGCTCCCGATGGCCTTTTATCGGCGCATCGCCTTTCCGTTCCTGTTCGGGACCGTGTTTTTGCTGATGCTTGTCCCGGTGATCGGCGTCAAGGCCAACGGCTCGCGCCGCTGGCTCGGGATCGGCGGGCTCACGCTCCAGCCCTCGGAGCTGGCAAAGCTCGCGGTCATCCTGAGCTTCGCAGTGCTGATCTGCCGCTTCCGCGGCAGGATGCGGTCTTTCCGCTGGGGTATCCTGCCCTTTGCCGGGATCCTCGGCGTGCTGGTCGGCCTGCTCGTGCTCGAGCCGCATTTCTCCGCGTCGGTCATCCTGCTCGCGATCGGGGCGGTGATGCTCTTTCTCGGCGGGGTGAGGCTCGGCTGGTTTGCCGGGGCTTTCGGGGCGGCGGGCGCGGGACTTGCCGTGCTGCTGACCTTCTTCCCCTACGCCTCCTCGCGCGTCAACACCTGGCGCGACCCCTTCTCCGACACCTCGGACCGGGGCTACCAGATCGTGCAGTCCCTGTATACGATCGGCTCCGGCGGGCTGAGCGGACTCGGCCTCGGCGGGAGCCGGCAGAAGTTTCTGTACCTGCCCGAGGAGCACAACGACTTCATCTTCTCCGTCGTGTGCGAGGAGCTGGGCTTCATCGGCGCGGCGCTGATCCTCTGCCTCTTCGCCCTGCTGATCCTGCGCGGCTTCTGGATCGCTTTCCACTGCCGCGGACGCTTCAGCTTCCTGGTTGTGGCCGGGATCACCTCGCTGCTGGCGATCCAGGTATTCCTGAACGTCGCGGTGGTGACCAATCTCGTGCCCTGCACGGGCATCTCCCTGCCGCTGTTCAGCTACGGCGGGACGGCACTGCTGATCCAGCTGTTTGAGCTCGGGATCGTCCTGAGCGCCTCGCGCGATATCCCCGAGCATTAGAGAAAGGAAAAGCGCTTCTATGAACTTCCTGTTTGTCTGCGGCGGGACCGCCGGACATATCAACCCCGCCCTCGCGGTCGCCGGACGGCTGCGGGAGCTGATGCCGGACGCGCGCTTCCTCTTCATCGGCGTCAACGACAAAATGGAGATGAATCTCGTCCCGCGTGAGGGCTTCGAGATCCGCGGCCTGGATATGACCTACATCAAGCGCGGCCACGACCTCGAGGCGCTGACGCACAATCTGGACACCATGAAGAACGTGCTTCGCTCCCAGCGCGAGGCCAGGAAAATCATACGCGAGTTTCACCCGGACGCCGCAATCGGCACGGGCGGCTACGTCTGCTTTCCCGTGCTGGAGGCCGCGCACGAGTTGCACATCCCCACGCTCGTCCATGAGAGCAACGCCGTGCCGGGGCTGACGACAAAGCTCCTTGCCGAGCGGGTCGACCGCGTGATGGTGGGCTTCGAGGAGAGCAGAAAGCATTACCGCCACAGTGAGCGGGTGCTGACCACCGGCACCCCCGTGCGCGGCGCGTTCGACCGGGTCACAAGGGAAGAGGCCAGACGCGAGCTGGGGCTGGGGCCGGATGAAAAGCTCGTGGTCTCGGTATGGGGCTCTCTGGGCGCGGGGCACATGAACGACGTGATGAGCGAGCTGATCCCGATGCTCGACGGCAGACAGGGCTTTCGCATGATCCACGCGGCGGGCAGCCTCTATTTCCGTGAGCTGACCGAGAAGCTGCAGGCGCTCGCCCCGGACCATGCGGCCAAGGGCGTGGAGGTCCGCGAGTATATCTACGACATGCCCCGGCTGATGGCGGCCGCCGATCTGATCCTCTGCCGCGCGGGCGCGTCCACGATCTCGGAGCTGTGCTACCTGGGCAAGCCCGTCGTGATGGTCCCGTCCCCGAACGTGACGAACAATCATCAGGAAAAGAACGCCCGGGTCCTCGAGGCCGCCGGAGGAGCCGAAGTCCTGCTCGAGGGCGAATTCGACGCCCGTTCGCTGCTGGACCGGGTCAAGGCGCTGCTCGAAGACAGCGAAAAGCTCGAGAGCATGCAGTGGGCCATGCGCGCGCTGTCGGTACGCGACGCGACCGACCGGATCGTGGAGACCATCCTGGAGCTCTGCAGATAACAAAACAACAGCCCCCCGCATACGATGGATTGATTTGAACATGCGGGGGGCTATTTCTATGGATTTTTGGACCGTCCGTGGCGGGAAAAAGCTGTACGGCTCCTGTCGGATACAGGGCTCGAAAAACGCGTCGCTCCCGATCCTCGCCGCCTCCGTCCTGGCCTGCGGGGAGACGGAGCTGGATTGCGTGCCGCGTCTGCGCGACATCGACGCCGCGCTGCGCATCCTGCGCCATCTCGGCTGCAGGGCGGAGCAGGATGGGAACAGCCTCTACATAGACGCCCGCGGCCTGGTCCACAGCTGTATCCCCGAGGATCTGATGCACGAGATGCGCTCGTCCGTGATCTTCATGGGCGCGCTGCTCGCCCGCTGCGGGGAGGCCAGACTCAGCCCGCCGGGCGGCTGCCGGCTCGGAAAGCGCCCCATCGACCTGCACCTGAAAGCGCTGCGTCAGCTCGGCGCGGAGGTCGAGGAACGCGGCGGGGAGATCCTCTGCCGTGCGGAAAAGCTCCGCGGGACCGTGATCCGCCTGCCCTTTCCCAGCGTCGGCGCGACGGAAAATACGATGCTCGCCGCCAGCGCGGCAGAGGGGGAGACCGTGATCGAAGGGGCTGCCCGCGAGCCGGAGATCGAAGCGCTGCAGGACTATCTCAACGCAATGGGCTGCCGGGTCTGCGGAGCCGGGACCGGCCGCATCGTGATCGAACCGCGCGGTCCCCGCGGCTCCGTCCGCTTCAGGATCCAGCCGGACCGGATCGCCGCGGCGACCCTGGCCTGCGCCTGCGCGGCCGCCGGGGGAGAGATCGAGCTGCTGGATGCGGAGCCGGCGCATTTTTCTACCGTTCTCCACTTCCTAAAAGAGGCGGGCTGTGATATAATAACAAAACAATGCTGCCTGACCGTCCGCTCGGACGGGCGGCTGCGGGCGGTCGGTACGATCACGACCGAGCCCTATCCCGGCTTTCCGACGGACGCACAGCCGGTCCTGATGGCGGCGCTCCTGCGGGCAGAGGGCGTGACCCGGATACGGGAAACCATTTTTGAAAACCGCTTCCGGCAGGTCCCGGAGCTCAGAAAGCTCGGGGCGGAGATCCGCCTTGAAGGACAGACCGCCGAGATCCGGGGCGTTGCGCACCTGACGGGCGCGGAACTGGAGGCGACGGATCTGCGCGGCGGCGCTGCGATGCTCGTGGCCGGCCTCACCGCGGAGGGGGAGACCCGGGTCCGGGACGAGGGACATATCGCGCGCGGGTATGAGCGCTTCGACCGGGTGCTCTCCGCCCTCGGAGCGGAGGTCCGGCGCACAGACAGCTGAGAGGAAACTGAAATGGCACGAAAGATTCCGGTACGAAAACTCAATAACGACGACGAGCAGCGCTTCAGCGTGCGCGAGCTTCTCAGCAGCCTGAGCGGCCCGATCATGTTCTTCCTCGTCGTCGTTGCCGTCATCTTCGTGATGAGCGTGTTCTTCCGGGTATCCGATATCCAGGTGCGGGGCAACAGCCACTATTCCGACGAAGAGATCATCCGCGCCATCGACATCGAGGAGGGCGACAACCTCTTTTTCTTCGACCGCTTCGCCGCGCTCAGCCGCGTCTTCGCAAAGCTCCCCTATATCGACGAGGTCTCGGTCGAGCGCAGCCTGCCCAACAAGGTCATCATCACGGTCACCGAGAGCCAGGCGCTCGCCTACATCGTGCTGGGCGAAGAGAAGTGGACCATCGACCACAGCTGTAAGGTGCTCGGCAAGGCCAACGACGACGAGCTGCAGGGACTGATCCCCATCGACGGCATCTCCCCGGGCACGCTGATGATCGGCGAACCGCTCGAGACCGCCGACGGCGACGAGGAGGTCGTCGCCTATATCGCGGAAGTGCTCTACCAGCTCGAAGAGCGCGGCCTGTACAGACAGGTCGGCCGCGTGGATTTCTCCAATCCGCGCCGCGTTACCTTTACCTACGCGGATAAATACACGGTCGTGCTCGGCGATTCCTCGAACACGGAGTACAAATTCGGAATGCTTGTGTCCGCCATGTCGCAATTATTGGACGGAGATGTGGGAATAATCAATGTAAGCGACGGAAATACCGCACATTTCAGCCCAAGCTGAGCGATAGTTACAAAACGTTTACAAAAGTTTTCCGGAAAATGAAAAAAACCCTTGACTCCGGAGAGGATCTGTAATAAAATACGGACTGTAGAATAATTGAAATGTTTTGTAACACATGCGTTATCAATAGATGGGAGGCACAAGCTATGGATTTTAAAGCCGACGGTCCGGTATTGGCGGCGCCGGCAACAATGTCGTCAACAGAATGGTAAAGGCCGGTACGCAGGGCGTTGAATTTATTGCCGTCAATACGGACAAGCAGGCGCTTGCCGTTTCCAATGCCGATCAGAAGCTGCAGATCGGCGAGAAGATCACCAAAGGCCAGGGGGCCGGTTCCGATCCCGAGGTCGGCAAGCGCGCCGCCGAGGAGAGCCGCAACAACATCGCCAAGATCCTGGAGAACGCCGATATGGCCTTTATCACGGCCGGTATGGGCGGCGGCACTGGCACGGGCGCCGCTCCGATCGTGGCGGAGATCGCACGCGACGCGGGGCTGCTGACCGTCGGCGTCGTGACCAAGCCCTTCAAGTTCGAGGGCAAACGCCGCATGGATCAGGCGAACGCAGGCATCAAGGAGCTGCTCGGACGGGTGGACTCCCTGCTCATCATCCCCAACGACAGACTGAAATTCGCCACCGATCAGAAGGTCACGCTGGCCAACGCTTTCGAGATCGCGGACGACGTGCTGCTGCAGGCCGTCTCCAGCATCTCCGATCTGATCAAGAACACCGGCTTCATCAACCTGGACTTCGCCGACGTCTCCTGCATCATGAAAGATGCGGGCTTCGCCCACATGGGCGTCGGCCACGCCGCCGGCAAGGGCAAGGCCGAGGAGGCCGCCCGCATGGCGGTTGCCAGCCCCCTCATGGAGACCTCCATCAACGGCGCGAGAGGCGTGCTGATCAACATCACCGGCTCCGAGGATATGGATCTGGACGACGTCGAAACGGCTGCAAGCCTCGTACAGGAGGCCGCGCACCCCGAGGCCAATATCATCTTCGGCGCGAGCTTCGACGAGTCTCTGGACGACGAGATCCGCGTGACGGTGATCGCGACCGGCTTCGAGCAGGGCAACGTCCCCGCGGAGGAAAAGGCCGCCAAGCCCGCCGCCGCCCCTGTGGCCCCCCCGATTGCGCCTGTCCGTCCCGCGCCCGCACCCGCCCGTGAGAGACCGCAGGGCCTGTTCTCCGGCGCGGCCGAAAAAGCCGCCGCAGCGGCTCCCGCGCAGCCCGCACAGCCTGCCGCGCAGGATGCGCAGAAAGCGCCCGGCGAGGAGGACCCCTTCGACAGCATCTTCAAGATTTTCAACAACAAGTGAGAAACGGATGACTTGACCGGCAGGGCAAACGCCCTGCCGGTCAAGCTGTAAACAAAGTCCGTCCCTCGTCATTGCGAGGAGCGAAGCGACGTGGCAATCCGTTCTCCCCCTGGCCGCGATAATCCTTTGATGATGCACCTTTCCGGCTTAGCCGCCGGGAAAAGCGGATTCCCACGCCAGCGTGCGCGCTGGCTCGGAATGACGTACAAATAGGGTTGTCTACACATTGACCGGCAGGGCAAACGCCCTGCCGGTCAAGCTGTTTCGGGGAAAGAAAGCGCTTGTTTTTTCAATCTCTCCGCGCTATACTAAAAACAGCCCTCCCGTCCGGAGGGCTGTTTTGCAGAAAGGGGAGTGCGCGGATGAAAAAGCTGCTGGATTTTGCCAGGCGCTTTGCCGGGCTGTTCAACGAGAACCGGCTCCCGATGGCGGCGGCCGCGCTGTCCTACAACCTGACCATGACCTTTTTCCCGCTGGTCATCGTCCTCTATACCATGCTCGGCAACAACTATGTCAAGGCCATGCGCGTACTCGCCTTCGCGGAGCAGTTTCTGGCCGCCGAGACCGTCACCGCGATCCGGGATTTTCTGGTCTACGTCGCGACCGACCGCAGTTCTGCCATGCTGATCGCCGGCGTCACCGTGCTCGTGACCTCGGCCTCCGCTGCGGTGCGCTCGCTCCACTATACGATCGGCAGGATGCAGGGAGGCGTCCATTATCAGGGCGTTTGGGGCTTTTTGTTCAGCCTTGTCTTTTCGTTGATCCTTGTGGCGGGACTCTATCTCGTGATGATCATCATGCTCGCCGGGCGGGGACTGTTCGACCGGCTGCACGAGATCATCCCCGCCATCGACATCGGCGGGACCTGGAATACGATACGCTTCCTGCTGCTCGCCGCGATCGAGTATCTGCTGTTCTGGGGCATATATCTGGTGTCGTGCAGAAAAGGGGAGGCCTACGACACCTTCCCCGGCGCGATCCTCGCCACGCTCGCCATGGTCGCGGTGAGCTACGTCTTCTCGGCGTTCATCGGCGCCTCCGTCAAATACCCGATGGTCTACGGCTCGCTGGCCTCGCTGATCCTGCTGATGATGTGGCTCTACTTCTGCAGCCTGGTCATCTACTGCGGCGCGGCGTTCAACATCGTGCTGCGGGATATGAAGGCGGCAAAAACGGTAATTGTTACGTAAATAATAATATGTAAATTTAATTATGTAAACACAAACACCCCCGGTCAACAAAACCGGGGGTGTTTATGTGTTCGACTATGCTTCAGGGAAGGGGCAGCACCTCGCCGTTCAGGACCGCCCGCGTCAGGCGGTCGCCCGTATAGCAGAGCTTGAGCGAGAAGAAGGGGACGTCCGAATCCAGCAGGCGCAGGAAGATGCGGTCGCCCTCCCAGATGGGGAGCGTCAGCAGACGCTTTTTGTCCACCCATTCGAGAACGCCCTCGTCGCAGTCTTTCAGCTCGCCCAAAAAGTCTGTGCTGTGGAACAGGTGCATGTACTCCGTGCCCCACTCGTCCGAGACAAAGGTCACGATGCCCCGGTAGGACCAGCTGCGCATCGTGAGGCCGGTCTCCTCGCGCACCTCGCGGACGGCGCAGTCCTCGGGGCTCTCGCCCGGCTCGAACTTGCCGCCGATGCCGACCCACTTGTCGCGGTTTTCGTCGTTGTCCTTCCTGATGCGGTGGAGCATCAGATAGCAGCCGTCCTGTTCCAGATGGACAAGGCTGGTGTTGCGCATCTTACAGGCGAACCTTGTCGCGGGTGATATCCTTCAGCGTGGCCGCGCCGCACATGGTCATGGTGGACTTGAGCTCGCCCACGATCTTGTCTATGTAGACCTTGAAGCCCTCCTCGCCCGCGGCGTAGATCATCGGCAGGATGGGACGGCCGATCAGCACGCCGTCCGCGCCGAGCGCCAGCGCGCGGAACACGTCCACGCCCGAACGGATGCCGCCGTCGACGAGGATCACGGTCTTGCCCTTGACGGCGTCCGCGATCTCGGGCAGGACCTCCGCCGTGGAGGCGACGCCGCCCTGCACGCGCCCGCCGTGGTTGGAGACCACGATGCCCGCGGCCCCGGCCTCGACGGCCTTCTCCGCGCCTTTGACCGTCATGACGCCCTTGACGATGAAGGGCATCTTCGCATAGGCGGTGATCTCGCTCATCTCCGCGACGGACTTGCTGCCCGCGTTGGGGTTCATGGCCTTGAGGAAGGGAAGGCCCGCGCCGTCCACGTCCATACCGGCGCAGAAGATCCCGGCCTCGTTCAAAACGTCGAGCTTGGCGAAGACGGCCTCCTTGTTCCAGGGCTTGATGATCGGGCAGCCGACGCCGTCCACGGCCTTCATGTCCTCCGCCGAGCGGAGCATGATCTGGGGATCGACCCCGTCGCCGGTCAGAGCCATCAGGCCGTAGTCATAGCAGGCCTTGATCAGGATGCTGTTGTACTCCGGGTCCTTGTACTTGGGGCCGTAGTGCAGGTCGATCGCGCCGAGAGGGGCGGCGAAGATGGGGGCGGTGAAGGTCCGGCCGAACATGGTGAAGCGCACGTCGGGGTCGGCGTTGGGGCAGAGCGTGTCCATGTTGACGCAGATCTCCTGCCACTTGTCAAAGTTGCGGGCGGCGGCATTGCCGGGGTACTTGCAGCCGGGACCGGGCATGGCGTTGCCGCAGGCCTTGCCGTTGCAGACGGGACAGGCTTTGCAGTAGGGGCCGACCTGGTCGCGGGCGGCCGCAAGGATCTCGTTATAGTTCATGTGAAAGGCTCCTTTATGATTATATTTGTCTTTTCAATCATTATCCCGCAAAGAACGGAACGTGTCAAGTGCGCGTACGCCATGCGGCAAGTGATTTTTCTACAGGCCCGTCAGATCGAAATCCGGGATCATCTCCCCGGTGGCCGCCGCGCCCTCCTGCCAGTAGCCGTTCAGGCCGCGCACACGCAGATAGTGGATCATGGCCTCGTTCTCCTCGGGGGTGACGCGGCGCTGCAGCTCGGGAAAGGCGTCCAGCCCCGGCATAGGCGTGTACTGGCTCATCAGCGAGAACAGGACCGAGCCGGGCGGAAAGCTGTCGGCCGCAAAGTCGACCGCGTCGCGCGCGTCCTCGAGACGGCCGGGCAGGATCAGGTGGCGGATCAGCACGCCGCGGCGCAGCAGGCCGTTCTCGTCCAGCTCGGCCGGGCCGGTTTGGCGGAACATTTCCGTGATCGCTTCCCGGGCGACCGCGGGATAATCCGCGGCGGCGCTGTATCTGCGCGCGGCTTCCGGGTCAGAATACTTATAGTCGGGCATATAGACCTGGACGAGCCCTTCGAGCTGACACAGGGCCTCGACGCTCTCGTAGCCGGAGCTGTTCCAGACGACCGGGATGCCGAGGGAGAGGCCGGAGAGCGCCTCGGCGATCGCGGGGATGAAATGCGCCCCGGTCACAAGGTCGATGCTGTCGACCCCCGTGTCGCGCAGGCGCAGAAGCAGGGCGCGCAGCTCCGGGACGCTGAGCGTCTTCCCGCCCTTGCCGCTCGAGATCGCCCGGTTTTGGCAATAAACGCACCCGAGATTGCAGCCGGTAAAGAACACCGCGCCCGTGCCGTTCGCCCCCGCAATGCAGGGCTCCTCGCCGTAGTGCGCGGCAGCGCGCGCAACGCGCGGCAGCAGGGGAGAGCGGCAGAAACCGCCGGGCGTTTCGTCTCCGCGCGGGGCGCAGCAGCGGCGCGGACAGAGTGTACAGCGTTTGTCCACAGCGATCCTCCCGATTGAAAATATGCAAAATGACAAGAACATGCGGCTTTGTGCCACAGATTATAGCCTGCTTTTGTATAGTTTGCAAGAAGTTTGAAAAAAGAAAAAATAGTGCATGATTATTTCTGTTTTTGTGCTAAAATGATACCGAAACAAGGGGAGAGGTAATGGATTTCTCCATGATCCGCCCAAATGGCCCGGAGGCGAAATGCTCAATATCGTACTTGTGGAGCCGGAAATCCCGCACAACACGGGGGCGATCGCGCGCACCTGCGCGGCCACGGGGGCAAGGCTCCATCTGATCAAGCCCCTGGGCTTCGACATCTCCGACAAGGCGGTCAAGCGCTGCGGCCTCGATTACTGGTATCTGGTGGATATCTCCGTCTATGAGAATCTGGACGAGTATTTCGCCCGAAACGGAGATGAGGGGCTGTGGCTCGCCACCACCAAGGCGCCGCGCGCCTACCACGAGGCGGACTTTACCCGCGACGTGACGCTTATGTTCGGCAAGGAGACCGCCGGGCTTCCGGCGTGGCTGCGGGAGAAATACCGCGACAGGTGCATCCGCATCCCGATGGTTTATCAAGCGCGCAGCCTCAACCTCTCCAACTCCGTCGCCGTGCTCGCCTACGAGGCGCTGCGGCAGCAGGGCTTCCCCGGTCTGCTGGAGACCGGCTCGATGGGAGATCCTTCCTGTTCTGAACGACAGGAATGACAATATATCATCCGAATACTTTTTAGGAGGATACCTCATGAACTACAACAAGAAAACCGTTTACGACGCCGACGTCAAGGGCAAAAAGGTCCTGCTCCGCTGCGACTTCAACGTCCCCCAGGACAAGAAGACCGGCGAGATCACCAGCGACAAGCGCATCGTCGCAGCGCTGCCCACCATCAAGTACCTGCTCGAGCAGGGCGCGGCCGTCATCGCCTGCTCTCACCTGGGCAAGCCCGTCGCCACCTTCGAGGGCTATGTGAAAAAGCAGGTCGAGAAGGGCAAGAACGAGGCCGACATCACCCGCGAGGAGTGGGAGAAGTCCCTGAAGAAGCTCACCCTGGCCCCCGTCGCCAAGCGCCTGAGCGAGCTGCTGGGCATGGACGTCATCTTCGCCGCCGACACCATCGGCCCCGACGCCCAGGCCAAGGCCGCCGCGCTGCAGCCCGGCCAGATCATGCTGCTTGAGAACC
>JAUNNC010000079.1:0-2494 GCA_030531585.1 Eubacteriales bacterium
GGTCTGCGCCTGCTCCTCGCTCATGGGGCAGTCGTAGAGCACCCGGTCACCGCAGAAGACGTAGCCGCCGCCGCTCGCCACCGCGCCGTCGAAGCAGCCGTAGTCGAGCAGGGGGGAGAGCATGGCGTGGTTGCGCCCGGTGCACAGAAAGACCTTATGCCCGTTTTCCCGCGCCTCGCGGATGGCCGCCAGCGCGCTGTCGGGCGGGACGTTGCTGCCGGGAGAGGTCAGGGTACCGTCGATGTCGAGAAAGATCAGCTTCGGCTTCACGTTGTTCCCTCCTTATCAAAATCACAGATCAGCCAGACGAAGGCGCCGGGCCAGAGCCGCACACCGTCCTTGCCCACCGGCTCGCCGGTGAGCAGGTTCGTAAAGCTGCCGGGGGTGTTGACCGGCACGACGCGGTCGGAATCGGCAAAGTTGAACAGCGCCGCGAGCTTTTCGCCCTCGTTGTAGCGCCCGATGCCCAGCACCGAGTCGTCCCCGGTCAGCAGCAGCCACACGTCCGCGCCGGCGTCGAAGACGCGGTGTTCGCGGCGCAGCGTCTCAAGCTCTGTCAGCGCGGAGAAGATCTTCCCCTGCACGCTCTCGGGGTCATGACGCTTTTCGGCGGCCTCCCAGTCCATCGCGCCGCGGTGCAGGAAGCGGCTGTCGGGGGCCTTGACCGGGTCGTCGTGATAGCTGTAGTCGTTGAGCTGGGCGATCTCGTCGCCGCTGTAGAGCACAGGGATGCCGCTGAGCGTGAACATGTAGGCGTGGAGCATGATGTCCAGCCGCAGCGACCAGTCGAGCCGCCAGCCGTCGCCGGACTCCAGCGCGGACTCCACCCCGCACAGCGAGGCGGTCGTGCCGCACAGGCGCGCGTCGCCGATGCGCGGGTCGTTGTTGTACAGCTCGCCCCGGGCGGGGCTGCCGTACCAGCTGCCGGTCAGGTAGTCGTTGAGGTAGCGCTTGTGCGAGACCTCGTCCACCCCGAAGCGCCAGAGGTAGGGGTAGTCCAGGCCCCAGCCGATGTCGTCGTGGCAGCGCAGGTAGTTGAGGAAGGTGTACTCCTTCGGGAGATGGAAGACCTGGCCGAGCTGATGCTGCAGCAGGCGCACGTCGCGCGTGGCGACCGTGTGCCAGGTGCTGGCCATGGTGGTGACGTTGTAGAGCAGGTGGCACTCCGGCTTTTCGACGCTGCCGAAGTAGGGGACCACCTTGCTCGGCTCCATGACGACCTCGCCCAGCAGCAGCGTGCCGGGGCAGACGATCTCGCAGACCATGCGCATCATGCGCACCAGCGTATGTACCTGCGGCAGATTGCGGCAGTTGGTGCCGAGCTGCTTCCAGATGTAGGGCACCGCGTCCAGACGGATGATGTCCACGCCGCGGTTGCAGAGGTAGAGCATGTTCTCCGTCATGTCGTTGAAGACGACGGGGTTTGCGTAGTTGAGGTCCCACTGATAGGGGTAGAAGGTGGTCATGACGACCTTGCCGGCCTCCTGACACCAGGTGAAGTTGCCGGGCGCGGTGGTGGGGAAGACCTGCGGGACCGTCTTCTCATACTCGAGCGGGATGGCCCAGTTGTCAAAGAAGAAGTAGCGGTCCTGGAATTCCTTTTCACCCGCGCGGGCGCGTTTGGCCCAGGCGTGGTCCTCGCTCGTGTGGTTCATCACGAAGTCGAGACAGACCGCGATGCTGCGCCTGTGGCAGTCGGACGCCAGCGCGGACAGGTCGTCCATCGTGCCGAGCTCCGGCTGGACGCTGCGGAAGTCCGCGACCGCGTAGCCGCCGTCGCTGCGGCCGACCGGGCTCTCCAGCAGAGGCATCAGATGCAGATAGTTGACGCCGCTCTCTTCGAGGTAGTCGAGCTTTTCCCGCACGCCGTCGAGCGTTTTGGCAAAGCAGTCGACGTACATGAGCATGCCGATCAGATCACGGCCCTTGTACCAGTCGGGGTCCTCGGTCCGATCCCGGTCGATCCGACGCATCTCCTCGCTGCGCTCGTCATAGGCGCGCAGCAGCATCTGCAAAAAATACTCGTAAGCGTGCTCGTCGCCTCCGTAGAGCGACATGTACAGCCAGCGCAGCTCGTCCTCATGCCGCGCGAGGCGCTCACAGAATAGAGGATCCCATCCTTGCCTGTCCATCACAGTTCCTCCGATACACGTTTCTTTATTCCATCTTATCGTGCTTTTAGCGGCATGTCAACGGGAATCGGTGAAAAAGGAAGAAGAAATAAGTCAAAAGCATGAACAAATAATAATTAAAATAATTTGATTACTGTGAGAAATGACAGTTTTTTTGTACATAATTCGGCGATTTCCCAAATTGCGGCCCACCTTTTCGCATGATAAAATACAAATAAAGGAAATGGTAACTGCGGCGGACGGTACAGTGCGGAACGGAAAAGGAGGGAGGCATGGAGCGCAGGGAAATCATCCAGGTTTTGAGCCGTGAACTGGAAAGCCTGACGCGGCTGCACGTCCAGTATGGACTCTATAATACGGAG
>JAUNNC010000079.1:2552-11007 GCA_030531585.1 Eubacteriales bacterium
CCGGTACATTGCCGAGCATCAGATCGACACCAGACGCGAACTGGACCCGCTGACCCTGAACCAATACCGGCGATACTTCGGCTGATACGGCGCAGAAAAGGAAGGACCCGAAAACCGGGTCCTTCCTTTTCTGCTTGTCAAAAAGTCCTGTATGGACTTTTTTGACTGCGCATCAGCCGCCGAGCATTTTGCCGCAGGCAAAATGCTATGATCTGAAAAGCTTGAAAAATCAAGCTTTTCAGACGGCGGTTTATCTGACTCGAGGCGGGCCTTGCCCCCTCGAGCTCCCCTGCAGCTCTGTCAACCATCCCTTGCGCAGACGTTTTTTGGAAATCTCAAAAGGACGGCCTTCAGGCCAGGAGCAGACAGCTCAGCGCAATGGTCAGCTGCCCCGCGTAGTACAGGCCGAGATTGACGAAGCGCAGGGAAAAACGGTTCTCCGGACCGAAGGTGTTGAGGATCAGCACGATATCGCTGACCAGGAACAGGAACGCACCGGCGGCAAACATCCGGTTGAAGCCGGAGGCGTCTGCGATCAGGTTGGCGATCGCAACGCAGTTGAGGAAAACGATCGCGCCGATGTAGACTATGCCGAAGACCTTGAATGCTTTTTTCGCCGTGATCCGGCGGAAGATCCACCACATCAGGACCGCGGTCAGCGCGGCGGCGGCGAGCGCGGTCGGAACCGGAGCGGGGCAGCGGGGGAGCACGGCGGCGAGATAGACGATGTGCCCGCTCAGGAACACCAGGATCCCAACCAGAAAGATCGTCTGCCCGGCCTCCCGGAAGACCTGCCGGAGGTTCAGCAGCACGTCGGCGGCCGCCCCGAGGAGGAGTCCCGTAACGATGAGCTTTGCGGGCTTTGCCCAGTTCACATGCCAAGCGCACAGAAAGCCCAGGAGCACAAAGCAGAGAGACGCCAGCGCCTTGAACACGACGGCCTGCACATAGAAGCCGTCGCGTTCCCGAAACAGCAGCAGCGTGGCCATCAGCAGACAGACGATGCAGAGAAGCGCGTAGAGCATACCGGTTCCTCCTTTTTCGATCAACGGAGATGTCTTCGTCACAGCCAGCGCACGCCGCCGCTGCGGAGATCGTAGACCGCGCCGCGGATGTCAAGCTCGGCCGAGGGGATCTCGGGGTGCTCCGAAAAGGCGTGACGGATGGACTCCACGGCGTGCGCGACGTTCAATTCGCAGGCCCGGTCCGCATCCTGCTCCTGCCCGATGGCGAGCCGGATCTCATCGGTGATATAACGGATAAAGCCGCCGGTCTCGCCGTGCAGGGCCGCCGCCACCGCGCCGCAGCCGGTATGCCCCAGCACGAGGATCAGCTTGCAGCCGAGATGCTCCGCCGCGTATTCGATGCTCCCGAGCTGATGCCTGTCAAGCACGTTCCCCGCGACACGGATGACGAACAGCTCCCCGATCCCGGCGGAGAAGATGCTCTCCGGCAGCACGCGGGAGTCCGAGCAGCAGATCACGATGGCGTACGGGCTCTGCCCTTCGCGCGCGGTCTTTTCCCGCAGGGCGGGGGAGATGTCCCCGCTGCTTTGATCGCTGGTCAGATAGCGTCGGTTTCCTTCGATCATACGCTCGATGAGCGCCGTTTGCCGCAGCATGGCGATTCCTCCTTGCCTCTTTGCATCGAATAAAAAAGACAGCCTGTCATCCTTCCGGACCGTCAGACTGTCTTCCTAAACCGGTTTTTCCGCCTACACTATAAGGTACGCTGGTGTTGCCCGCTCAACGTCCGGCTACGATGCCGCCGGCGGCCCACAAGTAATCTTTGCTTGCTCTCACGGGTTAAGGTGCCGATTACACCGATGGGTGACGCCCATCTCCTGATTTATGTATACCACAGAGGGAGGGAAATGTCAAGAATTTTTTGTAAAACCTGCATATTTTTTTCGACAAAAAATGACCAAACTGTTAAAAGCGCTGAACATGGTGCAGGCTTTGCGAGAAAACACTATATTTTGAGTCACTTTTAGAAAAAGAAACAACATGTAGAATAGTGCCAAGATATACCGGGGAATAATGGAAAATCTTGTTGATTCTTGCCACCTGTGCCCCCGGCACATCATTCACTCCCGCGCCCTTCGAGTCCCGATCCAAACGCCAACGGAAGCAGGGGGCGATCTATGCCGAAACGGAGCTCCCCCGTGAGAGCTCCGTTTCGGAAAGGAAGAAGGACTCAGCGGATACGCAGTTTTCGCGGCTCTTACGCAAACCGCGGAAACGGAGTGAAGCTGAGTTCTTCTGACGTGGTGCCGGTGGTGGGACTCGAACCCACACGATGTCGCCATCGGCGGATTTTGAATCCGCTACGTCTACCATTCCATCACACCGGCCTGCTGCGAGTGAAAGTATAACCGATCGTCATGGAAATTTCAAGACCTTCTTCATCTCACCCGGGCAAAGGAATGCAGCCGCCTCAACAGAGGCGGCTGCGCTTGCTACATGGCTTCGATCTCTTTGATGTTGTACTCATTGCCGGTGATCAGGAAAGTGTTGCCACTGTGGCAGTAGGGGCACTCCTTCCCGTACTGCATGGTGGGGTAGGTGCCCTTGCAGTCCTGACAGTAGGTGACGGCCTTCAGTTGCTCGATCTTCAGCTCGGTCTCCTGAAAATGCTCGGTTTTTGCCCGGGCGTACTGCCAGAAATCGCTGAGATACTCGGGGATGATCCCGCTGACCTCGCCGACCTCGAGCGTGATGGAGCCGACCTTCGTGAGCTGATTTTCGACCATCAGCTTTTCCACCGTGTCAATGACGTAGTAGATGGTCCCGAGCTCGTGCATTACTTGTTCTTGCGGACGATGCGCACGCACTGCTTCGCGGCATACTTGAGCATCGGGACGACCTTGTCCTCGCAGCGGACCATGGTCGAGGCCTCGGGCACGTCGCGCTCGAGATGGATGGCGTCGAACATGCAGCGGGTGGTGCACAGGCCGCAGCCGATGCAGCGGTTGGGATCGACGACGCTCACGCCGCAGCCGAGGCAGCGGCTGGCCTCCGCCTTGACCTGCTCCTCGGTGAAGGTGAGCCGGTCGTGCTCGAAGGACTTGGCCTTCGCCGGATCGTGCAGGATGGCCTGACGCGCCGGGCGGTCGAAGCTGTCGACGCCGAGGACGACATTGTCCTTGTCAAGCTCGTAGAACTCGCGCAGGTTGCGGCCGACCGTGAGGCTCTGGCCGTCCTGGACGAAGCGGTGCAGGGACTCGGCGCCCTCGCGGCCGGCGGCGATGGCGTCGATCGCGAACTTGGGCCCGGTGTAGACATCGCCGCCGACGAAGATGTCGTCCTGCTCGGTCTGGTAGGTGACGGCGTCGGCGATGGCGTTGCCCTTCTTGCCGGTCTTGAGCGCCCCGACGTCGAGGCCGCCCCAGTCGATGACCTGGCCGACGGCCGCGATGACGGAGTCGACCTCGATGGTCTCGAATTTGCCGGTGCCGACGGGCGCGCGGCGGCCCTTCTCATCGGGCTCGCCGAGCTCCATGATCTCGACCTTGAGGGCCTTGACCTTGCCGTCCTCGCCGACGACCTCGACGGGAGCGTTGAGGAAGCAGAACTTCACGCCCTCTTCCTTCGCCTCGGCGACCTCTTCCTTGTCGGCGGGCATCTCTTCCTCACTGCGGCGGTAGATGACATAGGTCTCGGCGCCGCAGCGGACAGCCGTGCGGCACACGTCCATGGCGACGTTGCCGCCGCCGATGACGGCGCACTTCTTGCCGAGAGACGGCTTGTTGCCGAGGTTGACCTCACGCAGGAAGTCGACGCCGCCGTACACGCCCTCCAGCTCCTCGCCCGGGATGCGCAGCTTCGAGCTCTTCTGCGCGCCGATGGCGACGTAGAAGCCCTTGAAGCCCTGCTCGCGCAGCTCCTGGATGGTGACGTCCTTGCCGACCTCGGTGTTCATCCGGAACTTGACGCCCATCTTCTCGAGAACCTCGATCTCACCCTTGAGCGCGCTGCGGTCGAGGCGGTAGCTGGGGATGCCCATGACGAGCATGCCGCCGGGGGCGGGATTGCGGTCGAAGACGGTGACGTTGACGTAGCCCATACGGGCCAGATAGTAGGCGCAGCTCAGACCCGCGGGGCCGGCGCCGATGATGGCGACCTTCTCCTCATAGGGCTTGTCGATCGGACGGCGGTAGAGCGGCGCGGGGATGTAGCGGTCCTCGCTCTTGAGGTCCTGCTCGGCGATGAACTTCTTGATCTCGTCGATGGCGACGGCCTTGTCGACCGCACCGCGGGTGCAGGCGTCCTCGCAGCGGCGGTTGCAGACGTAGCCGCAGACGGAGGGGAAGGGGTTGTCCTGCTTGATGAGCTTGAGCGCGTCCAGATACCGGCCTTCCTTGGCGAGCTTGATGTAGCCCTGGATGGCGATATGGGCGGGGCAGGCGGTCTTGCAGGGCGCGGTGCCGGACTCGTGGCAGTTCTTGCGGTTGTCGACGACGTAGTTGGGGTTGAACTTGTCCTTGCCCCACTTGAGGCCGGAGGGCAGCTCCTGCTGCGGGTACTTGACCTCGCCGTTCTTGGTGCACAGCTTCTGGCCAAGCTTGACGGCGCCGGCCGGGCAGACCTCGACGCACTTGCCGCAGGCCACGCAGTTGTCCTTGTTGACGTGGGCGCGGTAGGCGGAGGCGGAGAGGTTAGGGGTGTTGAAGTACTGGCTGGTGCGCAGGGCGAAGCAGACGCCGACGTCGCAGTTGCACAGGCCGAAGATCTTGTCCTCACCGTCGATGTTGGTGATCTGGTGGACGTAGCCGTTGTCCTCGGCGCGCTGGCAGATGTCGAGCGCCTCCTGCTTGGTGATCGGACGGCCCTTGCCGGTCTCGATCAGGTAGTCGGCGAAGTCGCCCAGGCCGATGCAGCAGTCGTCCTGGATCTCGCCGGAGCCCTGGCCGTAGAGGCGGCGGGCGTTGCGGCAGGAGCAGTAGCCGACGGAGAGCTTGCCGTCGTACTTGTCGAGCCAGTGGGAGATATGCTCGATGGAGACGGACTTGTTCTCGGCGTTGATGGCCTTCTCCACGGGCAGGACGTGCATGCCGATGCCGTCGCCGCCGGGGGGGATCAGATGGGTCTTGCCCTCCAGGGGCAGGAAGGTCATCTTGTCGAAGGCGTCGGCCAGCTCGGGATACTTCTCGACCTGCCAGAGGACCATGTTGGTCATCTCGGCGATGCCGGGGACGAAGAGCTGGACATACCACTGCTTCTCATGCTGGGGGTTCTCCCAGTTGTACTCGACGATGCCCTTTTCGGCCGCGTCGGTGAGCAGCTCGACGACACGCTCCTCGGACTTGCCGGTGAGTTTGGCGATCTCGGCGGTGGTCTTGGGCTTGCGCAGGCCCATCTTGAGCATGATCTCGGCGATCTCGTCGCTGGAGCATGCGCGGTCCAGGATGATGTACTCGGGGTCGGTCTCGGTCAGCCTCTTCAGGCCGAGCTTGTAGGGGATGCGGTCGGTGATCATTTTGCCCAGGTCAAAAAGGATCTCTCTTGCCATAGCTTGTCTCCTTTCGATTTATACAGCGAGTAAAAAAGCACATAGCTTTTTACTATTTTAACATAACTATGGGGCAATTACAAGACGAATCTGCGAGCATCGTGCCGCTTTGCGTCCGTAACAGAATCACAAAAAGACACTTGTCTTTTCCGCGCGGACGGGGTATGATACGGTGGAAACAGGAAAGAGGGGGACCGCCATGCTCGATCAGTACTTGATTATCCACAAAAGCATTCTGCCCGAGTATTATGAAAAGGTGCTCGAGGCGAGACGGCTTCTGGAGGACGGGAAGCTGAAGGACGTCAGCCAGGCGGTGCGCCAGGTCGGCATCTCCCGCAGCACCTACTATAAATACAAGGACTATATCCTCGAACCCACGGATATCTCCGGGGGGAGGAAGGCCGTGCTCTCGATGATGCTGACGCATGAGCAGGGCGTTCTCAGCGCGCTGCTGATCCAGATCTCGCAGGCGCGCGCCAGCGTGCTGACCATCACGCAGAGCCTGCCGATCCACGGCAAGGCCAGCGTGACGATCTCGCTGGACATCAGCGATCTGAGTGTCAACATGTCCGAGCTCGTCGAGGCGCTGAGCGCGACCCCCGGGGTCGAACAGGTGCGCCTGCTCGCAGTCGAATAAGAAATCCGGGGCTGTTGACAGACAGCCCCTTGTTGTTGGAGCAACGCCTATGGCCGGGAATTCGCTGAACATACAGGACAGAAAACAGGTGCGGGACATCCTGCGCCTGATCGCCGACTATGACGAGGCCGTCGCAAAGATCGCCGCGCTCGGCCCCGCAGACCGGGACAGCGCGCAGGAGGCGATCCGCGCGCTGAGCGAGCGGGAGGCCGCGCGGGTGCTGAGCGGCATGGACGTGGAGACCGTCAACCGGGACCGGCTCGGTATCCGGGTCGCGTCGCTGCGCTCCGCCGGGATCACGGACATGGAGAAGCTGTGCGCGCTCTCGGTCGACCAGATCAATGAGATCAAGGGCATCGGGGACGAGGCCGCCTACCTGATCTTCACCGTGGCCGGAAGGATACGGCAGGAGGTGCGCACGGATCTCAAGGTGCGCCTGTCGCTCGACGACCGGAGCGAGGAATCCTCAAAGCTCCTGGAGGCCGTCGGCCATTCCATGCGCAGCGGCCCCTCCGTGCGCGAGGCGCAGAGCCTGTACGACGCCTATCACGAGACCGTGGAGGAGGCGTATCAGACGGCGCGGCCCGCCTCCGGCGCCCTGCGCTGGCTGTTTGCGTCGGGGGAGAAGAAGAAAGCGGCGGCGGACGCCGCGCTGTATCTCTACTCCCTGCTGACCGGAGAGTACGGGGAACGCGTCGGCGCGCTGCTCAGGGAATTCGACGCGCTGGAGATGCCGGACACGGAGGCGCTCTGGAAGGACTTCGAGCGCAACAGCGCCGCCTACTACGCCCAGCTCGACCGGCTCGACCGGGAGCTCGGCGCGGCCATCGACAACAGCTACAGCGGTCTGCCCGAGGAGCTGGTGCGCTCGGTGGAGCAGCAGCCGATCTATGTGGACGATCTCAAGGCCACGCTGCGCGGCTATCAGGAATTCGGCGTGCGCTACATCCTGCGGCAGGGGAACGCCCTGCTCGGCGACGAGATGGGTCTGGGCAAGACCGTGCAGGCCATCGCGGCCATGGTCTCGCTCAAGGCGCTGGGCGCCACGCATTTCATGGTGGTCTGCCCGGCGAGCGTGCTGGTCAACTGGGCGCGCGAGATCGCGCAGTTCAGCGATCTGCCCGTCACGCTCATCAAGGGAGGGGACTTCGAGGCCTCGCACCGCTGGCAGGACCGGGGCGGCGTCGCGGTCACGACCTACGAATCCATCAGCCGCTTCGCGCTGCCGCAGTCCTTCACCTTTTCCATGCTCATCGCCGACGAGGCGCACTATGTCAAGAACCCCGCGGCCCGGCGCACGCAGGCCCTGCTGATCCTCAGCCGCAAGGCGCAGCGCACGCTCTTCATGACGGGCACGCCGCTCGAAAACCGCGTGGACGAGATGTGCTTTATCGTCAGCTGCCTGCGCCCGGACATCGCCGGGGAGATCCGCCAGATGAAATACATCTCCGCCGCCCCGCAGTTTCGGGAGAAGCTTGCGCCGGTCTATCTGCGCCGCACGCGGGAGAACGTGCTGTCGGAGCTGCCCGCGCTCATCGAAAAGGAGCAGTGGGTCGAGATGACGGCGGAGGAGTGGAAGCAGTATCTGCTTTCGGTCATGCAGGAGAACTTCATGGCCATGCGCCAGGTCTCCTGGGACATCCCGGACGTGCGGCGCTCCTCCAAGGCCAAACGCCTGCTCGAGCTCTGCCGCGAGGCGGAGGAGGACGGGAGAAAGATCATCGTCTTCTCGTTCTTCCGCCAGACCATCCGGCAGGTCAAAGACCTGCTCGGCGACAAGGCGCTCGAGCCCATCACCGGCTCGGTGAGCGCCGCGCGCCGCCAGCAGATCGTGGACGAATTCACCGCCGCGGGCAACGGGACCGTGCTGATCTGTCAGGTGCAGGCGGGCGGCACGGGCCTGAACATCCAGGCCGCCAGCGTCATCATCTTCTGTGAGCCGCAGATCAAGCCCTCCATCGAGAATCAGGCCATCTCCCGCGCCTACCGCATGGGACAGGTGCGCTCGGTGATGGTGCACAGGCTTCTGTGCGACAACACCGTGGACGAGCGCATCCTCGAACTGCTGCGCGAGAAACAGGAGCAGTTCGATCTCTTCGCCGAGGAGTCCGCGACCGGCAGCGAGTACATGAAGGCCGAGCAGAGCCTCTCCGCCGCCATCATCGCACTGGAGAAGGAGCGGCTGGAGAACATGGAGGCCCCGCCGGAGGGCGCGGAGCTGCCGGAGGAGAGCGAATAAAAAAGGGCGCGTTCAAAATGTAAATCCCAGCCCGTCATTCCGAGCCAGTCCTCAGACTGGCGTGGGAA
>JAUNNC010000080.1:0-2147 GCA_030531585.1 Eubacteriales bacterium
AGTCGTCCATGGCGTCCCAGAGGCAGAACTCCACATAGGGGAAGACGCGCAGGCGCTTCTCCTCCGCGCTCTCGTTGGCGACGGTCAGACGCATCAGCAGGCAGCGGTCCCCCTTCGGGACCAGCAGGGTCTGCTCCGCGCGGACGCCGCCGCGCGCGCCCTCGATCACCGTGTAGCCGAGGCCGTGGCGGCAGGAGTAGCGCTCGAGCTCGGTCTGCACCGGCTGCCAGCCGGGGTTCCAGACCGTCTCCCCGTCGCGGATGTAGACGCGGAAGCCCTCGGAATCCAGGGGGCTGTTATTATAACGGTAGCGCGTCAGGCGGCGCAGGCGCGCGTCGCGGTAAAAGCTGTAGCCGCCGGCGGTGTTCGAGAGCAGGGTGAAGAAATCCTCGCTCCCGAGGTAGTTGATCCAGGGCAGCGGCGTGCACGGCGTGGTGATCACATACTCGCGGCGCGCGTCGTCAAAGTGTCCGTACTGCATGGTGTGTTCCTCCGCTTAATCGTTTTCGGATATTGCTTTTCTTGAGAGTACCGTATTTCCCTCCAAAAATCAAGAGGCTTTTCTGTTTTTTTCTCAAAATAAATCCGTCGGCCCTCCTGAGTCCCGCCGGGCGCCGCGCTCTTCCCCCGCGGGCCGGTGCGCGGGGCCGCAAATCACCTGACAAAAACGCGCACATTCCAGCCTTCATTCTATAATAATGGCAATAACAGAACACTATTTTGTTCAAATCACGAAATGCTCGTTTTGAGGGCGCAAATCGGTTATATAAAAAATTCACAGTTTTTTTGCCTCCCTTCTGTGTAAGTTTTACAAAAATCAAAAATGCGTGGAAAAAACCGAAATTCGCTCTTGCATTCCCGGAAACAATGCGGTATATTCTGTTCACGTAAACGATTAAGTGAGGTGTTGATCCCGTGGTGTCCATGAAGGACATTGCAAATGCCTGCGGTGTCTCGATCGCCACGGTGAGCAAGGCGCTCAACGGTCAGCTCGATATCGGGGAGGAGACCCGCGGCCGCATCCTCCGCGCGGCGGAGGAGATGGGCTATATGGCCAACGCCGCCGCCCGGGCTCTGAAAACCAAGCGCACCTACAACCTCGGCGTCCTCTTCGTCGACCCCATGCACGGCGGTCTGGCACACGAGTTCTTCTCCATGGTGCTCGACGGCATCCGCAGCGAGGCGGAGAAAAACGGCTACGACATTACCTTTATCAATAACCTCGGCAGCCGCAGCTCCACCTATCTGCAGCACTGCCGCTACCGCGGAGTCGACGGGGTGGTCATCGCCTCGGCGGATTTCCGGGACCCCATGGTGGAGGAGCTGGTCCGTTCCGAGCTGCCGGTGGTCACCATTGACCATGTGTTCAACGACCACATCGCCGTCGTCTCGGACAATGCCCGCGGGATGGAGGAGCTCACGCGCTTCGTCGCCGCGAAGGGGCACCGCCGTCTGGCGCTGATCCACGGGGAAAAGACCTCCGTCACGCTCAACCGCCTGGCCGGCTTCTACCGGGCCTGTGAGGAATTCGATATCCGCGTCCCCGAGGCGTGGATCCGCGAGGGCGTGTTCCATGACCCCCACGGCTGCTACCGGATCACGAAGGAGCTGCTTGCCCTGCCCGAGCGGCCGAGCTGCATTTTCTTTCCCGACGACTACTCCTGCATCGGCGGCATCAACGCCGTCACGGAGGCCGGGCTGCATATCCCGGACGACATCTCCGCCGTCGGCTATGACGGCATCCCTCTCTCGCGCATCGTCAGCCCCGTGCTGACCACCTGGCGGCAGGACACCGCCGGGATGGGCGCGACGGCAGCCGCCAGACTGATCGAGCTGATCGAGCGTCCGCGCACCGCGATCCTCGACCGCGTGATCGTGAACGGGAGCCTGCAGGAGGGCGGCTCGGTCCGGCAGCTGTAATATCTTTCGGTGATTGGCGGGGAGACCCGCAAATAATAGATCACAAAAATTGTAAAAATTGTAGGAGGATACCAAAATGAAAAAGTACATCGCAATGCTTCTGGCTGTCGTGATGGTGCTCGCTCTGTGCGCCTGCGGCCAGTCCGCGGCCCCCGCGCCCGCCGCCGAGCCTGCCGCAGCCCCCGCTGCCGCTCCCGCTGCTGCCGAGCCCGCCGCCGCTCCCGCTG
>JAUNNC010000080.1:2157-10954 GCA_030531585.1 Eubacteriales bacterium
GCTCAAAAATAAAAAAAGGAGAAAACCGTAATGAAAAAGCTCATCTCTGTCGTCCTGTGCCTGCTCATGATCGCCGGTATCGTGACCATCGGCAAGCCCGCCGCCGCAGAAGATGCCCAGGGCAAGGTTGTTCAACATCTATGCCTGGAACGAAGAGTTCAAGGGCTTCTTTGAGAAGTACTACACCGTTCCCGAGGGCTACACCGTCAACTGGATCATCACCCCGAGCGACAACAACGCCTATCAGGACAAGCTGGACACCGCCCTGCTGAACCAGGCCAACGCCTCCACCGACGACAAGGTCGACATGTTCCTGGCCGAGGCCGACTACATCCAGAAGTACGCCGACTCTGAATTCACCCAGGACATCACCGCCATGGGCGTGACCGATTTCTCCAACACCTACGGCTACACCGTGCAGGCCGCCTCCGACGCCGACGGCGTTGTCAAGGGCGTCTCCTTCCAGTGCTGCCCCTCCGCGCTGATCTACCGCCGCTCCATCGCCAAGGACGTGCTCGGCACCGATGATCCCGCCGAGGTCCAGGCCAAGCTCGACAGCTGGGAGAAGTTCGAGGCTGTCGCCGCCGACGCCAAGGCCAAGGGCTACTACATGACCGCCTCCTTCGCCGAGACCTACCGTCCCTTCTCCAACAACTGCACCTCCCCCTGGGTCAATGAGAACAACGAGCTCCAGTTCGACCCGATGATCGAGGCCTGGATCGCCCAGACCGAGAAGTTCGTCGAGAACGAGTACACCCTGGCCAACTCCGGCATCTGGGATCAGCCCAAGAACGACCAGATGTTCAAGGACGGCAAGACCATGTGCTTCTTCGGCCCCGCCTGGTACTTCAACTTCTGCATGGGCAACGCGCAGGATCCTGAGAAGGGCTGCTCCGGCGACTGGGCCATCTGCGAAGGCCCCGCTGCTCACTTCTGGGGCGGCACCTGGCTGATGGCGCCCGCCGGCACCGATAACGCCGACGTCGTGGCCGACATCATGAACACCTTCATCAACAACGAGGAAGTCTGCACCGCGCTGGTTGCCAACGAGGCCCAGTTCTCCAACAACAAGGCCGTCAACGCCAAGTTCGCCGAGGATCCCAACTACGGCTCCGCTTTCCTGGGTGGTCAGAACGACGTGGCCGTGTTCTCCGCCATGACCGACAACATCGTCTGGGAGAACCACACCATCTATGATCAGGCCTGCAACGAGGGTCTGCAGAACAAGCTCCAGGAGTACTTCCAGGGTCTGGTTGACAAGGACACCGCTCTGAACAACTTCTACAAGGACATCAACGAGAAGTACCCCGACGTCGTCACCCCGTGAGCTGATCGCTCGCAAAGCTGAATCCGCATAGACACACATCGCCTGAGGCAAGGCAGTTTGCCTTGCCTCAGGCTTCATAAAGGACAAAAGGCTCTTCCGGGCGCATCGGCCGCGTTTCGGTGCGCCGGGAAGCGCTTTTTGTATCATTTGCCGGAGGGATTTTCGATGGACAAGAGACTGCAACCGAGGAGAAAAGGCGTAAACTACGCAAAATGGGGCTACATCTTTATCCTGCCTTTCTTCGTCACCTACATCATTTTCACGCTGACGCCCCAGATCATGACCATCTACAACAGCTTCTTTGAAAACTACCGCAGCGGTCTCAAGCAGATCGGGCCCAACTTTGTCGGGCTCAAGAACTATATCAGCCTCTTCAGCCCGGACAAGACCGGCTCGGTCGGCATGCTCAAGTACTTCGGCAACACGATCGTCCTCTGGCTGATGGGCGCCGTGCCGCAGATCATCGTCGCGCTGCTGCTGGCGGTGTTCTTCACCAGCTACCGGCTGAACATCAAGGGGCAGCAGTTTTTCAAGACCGTCATCTACATGCCGAACCTCATCATGGCGGCCGCCTTCTCGATGCTGTTCTTCACCCTGTTCTCCCCGGTCGGCCCGATCAACCAGGTGCTGCTGGCCCACGGTATCGTCGACAAGAGCGTCAACTTCCTCGGCCTGAAGGTCTCCGTCCGCATCCTGATCAGCCTGATGAACTTCCTGATGTGGTTCGGCAACACGACGATCCTGCTGATGGCAGGCATTCAGGGCATCGACCAGAACATGTTCGAGGCCGCGGAGATCGACGGCGCCAACTCCCTGCAGGTCTTCTTCCGTGTCACGCTGCCGCTGCTCGCGCCGATCCTGGTCTACACGATCATCACCGCAATGATCGGCGGCCTGCAGATGTTCGACGTGCCGCAGGTTTTGACCAACGGCAAGGGCACGCCCGACCGCGCGAGCATGACCATGGTCATGTATCTGAACAACTACCTCGGCACCAGCAAGAACTACGGTATGGCCGGCGCGGTGAGCGTGGTGCTGTTCATCGTCTCGGCGGGGCTCAGCCTGTTCGTTTACAACATGCTGTCCAAGCAGTACAGGCAGTAAGGAGGGAATGACATGAAAAACTCCGAAAACACCAAGGGCCGGGTCCACCTGATCATCGCCCGCGTCGTGGTCTACACGATCCTGATCTTCCTCTCCGCCCTGTGTCTGTTCAGCTTCTACATGCTGCTCATCAACGCTACGCGCTCCAATTCCCAGCTGCAGGCGGGCTTTACCCTCCTGCCGAAGGATAACTTCTTCGTCAACCTGAAAAACGCCTGGACCGACGCCTCCATCAACATCCCCCGCGGCATGCTCAACAGCTTCTTCATCGCCGCCTGCAGTGCGGTCCTGACCACCTACTTCTCTGCGCTGACCGCCTACGGCATCCACGTCTACAACTTCCGGCTCAAGAAGTTCGCCTTCTACTTCATCATGGCCGTCATGATGATCCCGCCTCAGGTCTCGGCCGTCGGCTTCATCCAGCTGGTCTACAAGTTCCATCTGACCAACAGCTACATCCCGCTGATCCTGCCGAGCATCGCGGCTCCCGTCGTCTTCTTCTACATGAAGCAGTATCTCGAGAGCGTGTTGCCCATGGAGATGGTCGAGGCCGCGCGTATGGACGGCTCGGGCGAGTTCCGCACCTTCAACCGCATCGTGCTGCCCATCATGAAGCCCGCCATCGCCGTGCAGATGATCTTCTCCTTCGTCGGCTCGTGGAACAACTACTTCATTCCCGCCCTGCTGCTGGACAAGGCCGAGAAGAAGACCGTCCCCATCATGATCGCCCAGCTCAGAAGCGCGGACTACTCCAAGTTCGACATGGGCAAGGTGTATATGTTCATCCTGCTGGCCATCCTGCCGGTCATGGTCGTGTACATCATCCTCTCCAAGTCCATCATCAAGGGCGTCACCGCCGGCTCCGTCAAGGGCTGAGCCCCGCAGAAAAACACGAAGCCACCCCATGCAGGCATGGGGTGGCTTTTGAGAGAAAGGAACAATCGATATGCTAAAGGAACTGGGCTTTTACCGGGGCGTGAACCTGGGCGGCTGGATGAGCCAGTGCGACTACAGCGCCGAGCGGCTGGACGGCTTCGTCACGGAGCCGGATTTCGAGCGGATCGCCGCCTGGGGCTTCGACCACGTACGTATCCCGATCGACTACAACGTCATCCAGAACGAGGACGGGTCGATGAAGGAGGAGGGCCTGCGCCGCATCGACCGCGCGCTGGCGCTGTGTGAGAAATACGGCCTGCGCGCCGTGCTGGACCTGCACAAGACGCAGGGCTTCTCCTTCGATGCCGCCGAGGGCGAGGAGGGCTTCTTTGCCAGTGAAAAATATCAGGCCTTCTTCTACGCGGTCTGGGAGTGCTTCGCCGCGCGCTACGGCGCCATGCATGATCGCGTCGCCTTCGAGCTGCTCAACGAGGTGACGGAGGAGACATATCTCCCGGCGTGGAAGCGCATCAGCGCCGAATGCATCCGCCGCATCCGCGCCCTCGCGCCGGATACGCTCATCCTGCTGGGCAGCTACCACCACAATAGCGCGAGGACCCTCGAGGCGCTGGATGCGCCGCAGGACAAGCGGGTGCTGTACAATTTCCACTGCTACGAGCCGATCCGCTTTACCCACCAGGGCGCACACTGGATGGAGGAGCTCAAAAACGAGCGGGGTCTGCGCGCGGAGGACTGCGGCGTCACGGAACAGTTCTTCGAGGACTTCCTCGCTCCCGCGTTTGCCAAGGCCGAGCGGGAGGGCACGGAGCTCTACTGCGGCGAGTACGGCGTTATCGACGTCGTGCCGCCCGAGGAGGCGCTCAAGTGGTTCCGCGCGCTCCACGCCGTGCTGGAGCGGCACGGGGTCTCCCGCGCCGTGTGGAGCTACAGGCAGATGGACTTCGGTCTGAGCGACGCGCGCCTCGACGGTGTGCGGGACGAGCTGCTGACGCTGCTGTGATCTTGCCCGAACGAAACAGGGCGGGGCCGAAAGGCTCCGCCCTGTTTTCGGTTTCGGGGGTCATTCGATCCCGGCGCTGAGGCAGGTCCGGCCCGTCAGCTCGGCGGTGCGGGCGTCGGGCTGGCCGAAGCCCGCGTACAGCGTCCAGCGCCCGCTGCCGGGGACGCGCTCGCCCGCCGCGTTGACCACGGTGAAGGCCCGCGGGTCGATGGGGATCGAGACGAGCCGCGTCTCCCCCGGCTCGAGGCGCAGGCGCAGAAAGCCGCAGAGCACGGGATTCGTCGGCGCGTCGGGCGAGCCCTCGTCCTTGATATAGAGCTCCACGACCTCCTGCGCGGCGAAGGCGCTCCGGTTCTGCACCCTCAGCTTCGCGCGCTCACGGGTTGCGGAAAGCCCGCTCAGCTCCATGTCCGCGTAGCTCAGGCCGTAGCCGAAGGGGTAGAGCGGCGCGCCGGTGTAGTAGCGGTAGGTCCGGCCCGCCATGCGGTAGTCCGTGAAGTCCGGCAGCTCCCTCAGGGCCTCGTTTTTATAGAAGGTCACGGGGAGCTTGCCCGAGGGCGAGACGTCGCCGAACAGCAGCTCCGCCACGGCGCGGCCGCCGCCGGCGCCCGGATACCAGGCCAGCAGGATCGCGTCGGCGCGCTCCTGCGCCGCCGAGACGTCCACGGAGCTGCCCGCCGTGAGCACGACGACCGTCGGCTTGCCGACGGCGAGCACCGCGTCCAAGAGCCTGCGCTGCGGTTCGGGCAGGAGCAGGTCCTCCTTGTCGCCGGAGCCGCAGTGGTTCCCCTCGTCGCGCTCCTCGCCCTCGAGGCGCTCGTCATAGCCGAGGACCAGGATCACCGTGTCGCTGTTCTCCGCGACGGCGACGGCCTCGGCCAGGCGGTCGTCGGGCTGGGCCAGCGGCTCGACGCGGTCGGCGAACAGGTGGCAGCCCTCGGAATAGAGGACGCGGGCGCGCCCGGCCGTGCGGTCCTGAATGCCCTCCAGAACCGTGACGCAGCGGGAGGCGGTGCCGTAGTAGTTGCCGATCAGGGCACCGCGGCTGTCGGCGTTCGGGCCGATCACGCCGATCGTCCCCTCGGCCTTCAGCGGCAGCAGGCCGTCGTTTTTGAGCAGCACGCAGGCTTCGAGCGCCGCCTCGTGGGCAAGGCGCAGGTGCTTCTCGCACTCGATAGCCGTGTAGGGGATCTCATCGAACGCCGAGCCGTCGAAGAGGCCCAGCAGATAGCGCGTCGTGAACAGGCGCACGGCGGCCTCGGTGATCTGCTCCTCCGTGATCAGACCCTGAGAGAGGGCGTCGAGGAGGTGGTAATAGGAATTGCCGCAGTTGACGTCGCAGCCGGAGCGGAGGGCCAGCGCCACCGATTCGGCGGGCGTGGAGGTCACCATGTGGCCGGTGTGGAAGTCGCGGATGGCCCAGCAGTCGGACACGACATGGCCCTCAAAGCCCCACTTGCCGCGCAGGGTATCGGTCAGGAGCGTTTTGCTGCCGCAGCAGGGCTCGCCGTTGGTGCGGTTGTAAGCGCCCATGACGGCCTCGACCCCGGCCTTCCTGACCAGATCTTCAAAGGCGGGCAGATAGGTCTCCTCCATGTCCTTCGGGCTCGCGACGGCGTCGAACTGATGGCGCAGCGCCTCCGGCCCGCTGTGCACGGCGAAGTGCTTGGCGCAGGCGGCGGCCTTCATGGTCCCGCCGCTGCCCTGCAGGCCGCGCACATAGGCCTGCCCCATGCGCGAGGTCAGATACGGGTCCTCGCCGTAGGTCTCGTGTCCGCGGCCCCAGCGGGGGTCGCGGAAGATGTTGATGTTCGGGGACCAGAAGGTCAACCCGTGATAGATGTCGCGGTCCCCTTTCGCGGACAGAGCGTTGTACTTGGCCCGGCCCTCGGTCGCGGCGACGTCGCCGAGCTGTTCCAGCAGGGCGTCGTCGAACATGGCGGCCAGGCCGATGGCCTGCGGGAAGCTCGTCGCGGTGCCGCCGCGCGCCACGCCGTGCAGCGCCTCGTTCCACCAGTTGTAGGCGGGAACGCCCAGCCGTTCGATCGCGGGCGCGTTGTAGCGGAGCTGCGCCGTCTTCTCCTCGAGGGTCATGCGGGCCACAAGGGCCTGCGCTTTTTCTCTTGCCGTTTTGCGGTCCATGGATTCGCCTCCTGCTGTAGTACGGAAAAGAACCGTGCGAATTCGGTTTGCACGGTCCTTTTCCCGAAGTGTTGCTTGCTTTGTGATCAGCCCTTGACCGCGCCGGCGATGAAGCTCTCCTGGATCTTCCGGCTCAGGAAGATGTAGAGCAGCAGCGTCGGGAAGGTCGCAAGGACCAGGGCCGCGCCGATGGGGCCCCACTCGGTGGTGTACTGGCCGGAAAGGGCCTGAACGCCGACAGGCAGGGTCTTTAGCGCGGACTTGCTGATGAAGATGTTGGCGAACATCAGCTCGTTCCAGCACTGGAGGAAGGTGTAGATACCGACCGTGGCGACGGCGGGCTTCATCAGCGGGACGATGATGCGGAAGAAAATGCCCCAGATGTTGCAGCCGTCGATACAGGCGGACTCGTCCAGCTCGCGCGGGATCTCGTTCATGAAGCCCGTGCAGACCAAAATCGCCATCGACAGCGAGAAGGCCGAGTACGGGATGATCAGCGCCCAGTAGGTGTTGAGCATGTGCAGGCGCGAGAGCGTCACGTACACCGGGACGATGGAGGCGTGGATGGGGATGGTCAGGCCCAGCATGAAGAACTTGTTCAGGTTCCGGCGCTGCTTCCAGATCAGCCGCGTCAGGGCGAAGGTCGCCATCAGGGCGACGGCCAGCGTGATGAGGATCGTGGCGACCGCCACGATGGTGCTGTTGAGGAAGTAGACGCCCATGTGGCCGGTCTTCAGGGCGCTGGTGTAGTTGGACCACAGCCAGTGCTTTGGCAGGCCGACGACGTTGGCGCCGAAAATCTCCTCGTTGTTCTTCAGCGAGAAGGTGAACATCCAGTACACCGGGAAGAGGTTGACCAGCATCCAGAAGCCGAGGCCGATATAGGTGGCGATGCGCGCGCCCTTGCTCGTATTTCTCATGCCTTACTCCTCCTCCTTGAAAATGGCGTTGATCAGCAGCGCAAAGCCGAAGCACAGCAGGATCAGCATGACGGCGATGGTGGAGCCCATGCCGTAGCGGTTGCGCAGGAAGAGCATGCTGATCATCAGGGTGCTCGGCACCTCAGTCGCGTGCAGCGGTCCGCCGTTGGTCAGAACGTAGATCAGGTCGAAGGACTTGAGAGAGCCAGTGACCGCGAAGATCACGCTGATACGGATGATGGGCTTGATGTAGGGCAGGACGATATAGCGGTTGATCTGCCGGTCCGTCGCGCCGTCGAGCATGGCGGCCTCGCGCAGCTCGGCCGGAACGCTCTTGACGCCCGCGTACAGCAGCAGCATGTGATAGCCCACATACTGCCACAGGGTCGGGGCAAACACGGCCCCCAGAGCCGTGTTCTTGTCACCCAGCCAGATTCGCGTCCAGTCCTCCTTCCCGATGGCGCGCAGGAAGACGTTCAGGATACCGTAGTCCGGGTTGTAGATCTTGAGCCAGAGCTGGCCGATGACGACCGTGGAGATCAGCACGGGCATGAAATAGACCGAGAGGAACATCCTCTCGCCCTTGATCTTCTTGCCCAGCGTGAGCGCCAGAGCCAGGGCCAGCGGCAGCTGCAGAAACACCGACAGCGCCGCGAGCAGCAGGGAGTTGCGCAGCGCCTTGACAAAGCCGATGGAATTGCTGGTGAACAGCTCCTTGTAGTTGGCAAAGGCGATGAAGGTCTTGGGCCCGATGCCCTTCCAGTTGAAGAAGCTGTAATAGAGCGACGCGCCGATGGGCGCGATCAGCACCCCGCAGAAGAGGATCAGCGCGGGCAGCAGAAAGATCAGGATATGCAGTTTGTTGCTGTATGTTTTTTTCATCGCGTTGTTTCCTTCCCGCTCAACAAAATGAGGCGGCTCTCTCAGAGCCTTGATGTGGCTGAGGAAAGCCGCCTCGGTTTCTAGACTATGGAATTGCTTTGCGCGGGAAAGACTCAGCCGAGATCGGCGGTCAGACCTTCAACGAAGCCCTTGCCGTCGATCGCGCAGCCGTAGACCTGGCTGACGTAGTCGAGGTAGGTGTTGGCGGGATCGGCGCTCATGGCGGTGTCGCCGAAGAGGACCATGCCGTCAGCCTTCGCGACGATGTCGGCAACCGCGGCGACCAGAGGCTTCACAGCGCTGGTATCGTAGTCGGGCGTCCAGGCGGGCAGGCCGGCACCGGCGAGGTAGCAGTAGTGGCAGATGCCCTTGCCGAGCTCAAACGCGGCAGCCGCAGCGACCTCGGGATTCTTGGAGGTGGCGGAGACAGCCAGCGAGTCGGACGGGCCGCCGATGACCTGACCGTAGGTGGCCTTGGAGGCGTCCATCACGGGGAACAGCGCGACCTGGGCGTTGGCGACCTGG
>JAUNNC010000081.1 GCA_030531585.1 Eubacteriales bacterium
TGGAAAGCTCTTGTCGCTCTCCATGTGTTGTCCGACGAGCAGCCAGAGCTCGTAGAACAAACTGTTTTTGTCTGCGTAGGGTCTCGGTCTTGCGATAAAGATCTTGAGGCCCAGATTTGTGATGATCGCGCCGATGGCAAGGCCGAGCAGCATGGCGGTTCCGAAGCGCCTCGTCGGCTTGAAGAACAACAGGCACAGAGACAGAAGAATCAGGCAGATCCCGCCTTTGCCGAAGAAGGAGATGAGCTCAAAAAACGGAGTAAAGAAGCCTCCGGCGGCAGTGTGGAGGGTGTGCACCGCGGAGGTGATGCTCTTGTCAAAGGTCTCAAAGGTGGCGTTGATCCACTGGGCTGAGGCGGTTATTTCCATGACATGTTCTCCTGTCGATTTTTCTTAATTCTATCATACACATCCCGGAAAAGTCTACCTGTTTTTGCATACATCCCCTGATTTTGAACATACTAGCAGTACGACAAGAGGGGAGGAACACCAAATGAAACGAATCATGATTTCGGCCGCTGCTTTTCTGCTGATGCTGCTGATGGGGATGGGCCTTGCCAATCCGGCTTTTGCGCAGGGCACCGCGCCGGTCGCGGAAAACCTGGATCTGAAAACCTACCGCGGGGTCTCGGTCGGCGGAACGCTGACCGCCTACGATCCCGACGGCGACGTGGTCTCCTTTGAGATCACGACCAAGCCGGTCAAGGGAAGCATCGAGCTCAAGGAGGACGGCAGCTTCGTCTACACGCCGAAAGAGAAGAAGCGCGGTCGGGATTATTTCGGCTTCAAGGCCAGGGACGCGGAAGGCAATCTCTCGCAGGAGGCGACGGTCCTGATCCGCATCGAGAAGCAGAAGCAGCCCGTCGTCTACGAGGACATGGAGGGCCGTGCCGGAGGCTATGCGGCGGCCAAGCTGTGCGAATCCGGCCTGTTCGTCGGGGATCGGATCGGCGGAAGCTATTGTTTCCATCCGGACCGGGCGGTAACAAGGGGCGAATTCCTGCGCCTGTGTATGCTCGTCACCGATCAGCCGCTGCTGGAGGGCGTGATGCGTACCGGCCGCAGCGACGATGAGAAGCTCTCCGCACAGATGAGGCAGATCGTAGCAAGCGCGGCCATGTCGGGAATCGATCGGACGGGCGGGGCCTTTTCGGCGGACACCATGATCACCAAGGGGGAGGCGGCCGCGATGCTAAACGCGGCGCTGGGACTATATGACGTCGCCCTGCCGGAGGCAGATGACCCGGGTGATATGCAGGCCTGCATGAATCTGCGCTCTGCCGGGATCGTGGGCGCCGGCTACAGCGGCGAAGAGGTGCTCAGCCGCGAGGAAGCCGCCTGCATGCTTGTAAAAACGATGGAAAAGCAACAATAGTGAAACGATGAACTGAGTCGGGGGAGAAGGATTTCCCCCGGCTTTGCCGTTTGACGGAAACAACGCGCGCGTCTTCTTGTGAAAAGCAGGAAGCTGTGTTATAATAAAATATCTGAACATATTGGATTGGAGCGCGTGATGGACAGATTCAAACTGGTCTCTCCTTACCGGCCGATGGGCGATCAGCCGGAGGCGATCGACAGTCTCGTCATGGGTCTTGAAAACGGGCTTGACGAGCAGGTACTTCTCGGCGTGACCGGCTCCGGCAAGACCTTTACCATGGCAAACGTCATTGCCAGGCTCAACCGGCCCACGCTGGTCCTCGCGCACAACAAGACGCTTGCCGCCCAGCTGTGCAGCGAGTTCAAGGAGTTCTTCCCGGAAAACGCCGTGGAGTACTTCGTCTCCTATTACGACTACTACCAGCCCGAGGCCTACATCCCCCATACCGACACCTTCATCGAAAAGGACTGCTCGATCAACGACGAGATCGAGCGGCTTCGCCACAGCGCGACCTCCAGTCTCTTCGAGCGCCGCGACGTGATCGTGGTCTCCTCCGTCTCCTGCATCTACGGTCTGGGCGACCCCATCGACTACGCCAACATGGTTATCTCCCTGCGCCCCGGCCAGACGCGGGACTTCGACGAGCTGCTCAGGAAGCTTGTGGAGATCCGCTATGAGCGCAATGACGTCGCCTTTGAGCGCAACATGTTCCGTGTCCGCGGCGACACCGTGGAGATTTTCCCGGCCTACTCCAACGACAAAGCGATCCGGGTGGAGTTTTTCGGCGACGAGGTGGACCGCATCAGCGAGATCAACGTCGTCACCGGCTCGGTGACGCGCATCGTCAACCATGTCGCCATCTATCCGGCAAGCCACTATGTCACGACCCGGGAGAAGATGGCCGAGGCCATCGGGCGCATCCGCGTGGAGTGCGACGAGCGCGTGAAATACTTCACCGAGAACGGTAAACTGCTCGAGGCCCAGCGCATCAAGCAGCGCACCGACTACGATATTGAGATGATGCAGGAGCTCGGCTACTGCACCGGGATCGAGAACTACTCCCGCGTGATCTCCAACCGCGCGCCCGGCAGCCCGCCGATGACGCTGCTGGACTATTTCCCGAAGGACTTTCTGCTCTTTGTGGACGAGAGCCATGTGACGCTGCCGCAGGTGCGAGCCATGTACCGCGGCGACCGTGCGCGCAAGGAGGCGCTCGTGGACTTCGGCTTCCGCCTGCCCTCGGCCTTTGACAACCGCCCGCTCAAATTTGACGAGTTCACGCAGCGCATTCACCAGCGCGTTTACGTCTCCGCGACGCCCGGTGAATATGAGCGCGAGCGCGCCGGGCAGATCGTCGAGCAGATCATCCGGCCGACGGGACTTCTGGACCCGGAGATCTTCGTCCGGCCCGTCGAAGGGCAGATCGACGATCTCATCGGGGAGATCAATGCAAAGATCGAAAAGGGCCAGCGCAGCCTTGTCACGACGCTCACCAAGAAAATGGCCGAGGATCTGTCCGCCTACCTGACCGGCGCCGGGATCCGCTGCCGCTACATGCACCACGACATCAACACCATCGAGCGCATGGAGATCATCCGCGATCTGCGCCTCGGCGAATTCGACGTGCTGGTCGGCATCAACCTCCTGCGCGAGGGTCTGGACATCCCCGAGGTGGGGCTCGTCGCGATCCTGGACGCCGACAAGGAGGGCTTCCTGCGCAGCGAGACCAGCCTGATCCAGACGGTCGGCCGCGCGGCACGCAACGCCGAGAGCATCGTCATCATGTACGCCGACACCGTGACGCCCTCGATGCGCGCCTGCATCAACGAGACAAACCGCCGCCGCACGAAGCAGATGGCGTACAACGAGGCGCACGGTATCGTGCCGAAGACCATCGTCAAGAGCGTGCGCGAGCTGATCGAGATCTCCGCGGAGCCCTCGGCCAGGCTCACCTCGCACGGCGTGAAGATGACCGAGCGCGAAAAGCGTGAGCTGATCGCCTCGCTGGAGAGCAAGATGCGCAAGGCGGCCGAGATGCTCGAATACGAGATCGCCGCGCAGCTGCGCGACGAGATCATCCGCCTCAGAGGCGAGAAATGACGAGGAGGGGCAGTCATGAAACTGATGATTCTCGACGGCAACAGCATTGTGAACCGCGCGTTCTACGGCGTGCGTACGCTCAATGCTCCCGACGGGACGCCGACCAACGCGGTTTTCGGTTTTCTGAACATCCTGCAGCGCATGCTGGACGAGCAGAAGCCGGACGCGCTCTGCGTCGCCTTTGACCGCAGGGAGCCAACCTTCCGCCATAAGGCATACGAGGGGTACAAGGCCCAGCGCAAGCCGATGCCGGAGGAGCTCGCCGTTCAGATGCCTCTTCTCAAGGAGACGCTCGACGCCATGGGGATCCGCCGCTATGAGCTCGCCGGTTACGAGGCAGACGACATCCTCGGCACCGCGGCCCGCATCTGCCGAGAGCGCGGCTGGGACTGCGCGGTCGTCACGGGCGACAAGGACAGCCTCCAGCTTATCGACGAGCGCACCATGGTCTGCAACGTCAAATCCCGCATGGGGCAGACCGAGACGATCAACTACACCCCGGAGGTCTTTGAAGCAGAATACGGCTTTGCTCCGCCGCAGATGGTGGATCTCAAGGCCCTGATGGGCGACAGCTCCGACAACATCCCCGGCGTGCCGGGGATCGGCGAGAAGACGGCGATGGAGCTGATCCGCAAATACGGTACGATCGACAATATCTACCGTCAGCTGCCCGCTCTGGACATCAAGGAGGGGGTGCGGAAAAAGCTTGCGGAGGGGGAGGAGAGCGCCCGCAAATCCTACTGGCTCGCCACCATCCTGCGCGAGGTCCCGCTGGAGCTGAAACCGGAGGACGCGCTGTGGGACCGGAATTATACCGACGCGCTGTACAGCCTGTTCAAGCGCCTCGGCTTTCAAAAGTTCATCGAAAAGTGGGGCCTGAAGGAGAGCGCCGCTGCCGCGGCTGCGTCTGCATCCGACATCCTGCCGCACATCCTTGTCAACTCGACCGGAGCGATGGAAAAGCTGCTGGATGCTCTGAAAGAAGCGGAGTGCGTTGCCGTCCGCTTCATCGACAACCTCGACGCGATCGAGCTCTGCGACGGAAAGGCCGTATACGGCGCCTCATGGAACGCCTGCGGCGAAGACTATGACAAGCTGCTGGATCGGGTGTTCAGCCCCGACACAAAAAAGCTCGGCCACAACGTCAAGGATCTGATGAACGTTCTGTCCGCCGAGGGCCGCTGCCGTGACGGCTTCGTATTCGACACGGCGCTGGCAGCGTATCTCCTGGATGCCAACGACAGCGACTATGCGCTGACGCGTCTCAGCGCCCGCTATCTGGGGCGGGAGACGGACGGCGCGGAGGCGGTCTTTGCGCTTGCACCCGTTCTGGAAGAAAAGCTGGAGAGCCTCGGCATGACGAAGCTCTACCGGGAGATCGAGCTGCCTCTTTGCGAAGTCCTGTCCGAGATGGAGAAAGCGGGCTTCTATGTAGACCGCAAGGCCCTGTACGACTTCGGCGAGAGCTTGAACGGCGACATCGCCCGCCTGCAGGAGAGCATCTGGCGGCATGCCGGGCACGAATTCAACATCAACTCCACAAAGCAGCTGGGCGAGGTCCTCTTTGAAGAGCTGATGCTCCCTTCCGGCAAGAAGACCAAGACCGGCTGGAGCACCAATGTGGACGTGCTGGAAAAGCTCCGCAGCAGGCATCCGATCGTGGACGAGATCCTCGAATACCGCACCCTGACCAAGCTCAAATCGACCTACGCCGACGGCCTGCTCAAGGTGATCGGCCCGGACGGGCGCATCCATTCGAGCTTTCAGATGACCGTCACCGCCACGGGCAGACTCTCGTCCACAGAACCGAACCTGCAGAACATCCCCGTGCGCAAAAAGCTCGGCGCCGAGATCCGCAGGATGTTTGTCGCCGGTCCCGGCATGGTGCTGGTCGACGCCGACTACAGCCAGATCGAGCTTCGTCTTCTGGCCCACATCTCCGGCGACGAGGCCATGCGCGAAGCCTTCCTGAGCGGGGAGGATTTCCATACAGTCACGGCCTCCCGCGTGTTCGGCGTCCCGGTCGAAGAGGTCACGCCGCTGATGCGCAGCCGGGCCAAGGCGGTCAACTTCGGGATCGTCTACGGCATCTCCGCCTTCTCGCTGGCACAGGATATCGGCGTCTTTCCCAATGAGGCCAAAGCCTATATGGACGCCTATCTTGACAAATATCACGGCGTGCGTGATTATATGAAGCGCGTCGTGGCAAAGGCGAAGGAAGACGGCTATGTGACGACGCTCTTCGGCCGCCGCCGCTGGCTGCCCGAGCTCAAGAGCTCCAACTTCAACGTCCGCTCCTTCGGCGAGCGCGTCGCGCTGAACATGCCCGTTCAGGGCACGGCGGCCGACGTGATCAAGCTTGCCATGGTCAATGTGTACCGCAGGCTGCGGGAGGAAAAGCTGCAGGCGCGCCTGATCCTCCAGGTACATGACGAGCTGATCGTCGAGTGTCCCGAGTCCGAGGCGGAGGCGGTACGGAAGCTGCTCACGGAGGAGATGGAGAATGCGGTCCATCTGTCGGTGCCGCTCACGGCCGACGCGCATATCGGCCACAGCTGGGCGGAGGCGCACTGATGGACGTGCGCATCTGCGACGCGCTCCCCGCGCACGTGCCTGAGATCGCGGCCATCGAGCAGGCCTGCTTCTCCGTGCCTTGGACGGAAGATCAGATCCGCTCGCAGCTCAAAGACGAGACGCATGAGTTTCTGGCGGCGCTGGACAGCGCGGGAAAGCTCCTGGGCTACGTCGGGATGATGACGGTCCTGGACGAGGGCTATATCGCAAACGTCGCCGTGGACCCTGCATACCGCAGACAGGGGATCGCGGATCGGCTGATCGAACGGCTGCTTGAGACCGCGTCGGAGCGGCGTCTGTCTTTTATGACGCTGGAGGTCAGGGCCGGGAACCGTCCGGCGATCGCCCTGTACGAAAAGCACGGCTTTGTCCCGGTCGGACTGCGCCGGGGCTACTACACGCAGCCGAAGGAAGACGCGCTGCTGATGACAAAAACCTTTGGAAACGAGGCATCAAGTGTTGAAAATACTGGCATTTGAATCCACCTGTGACGAGACCGCCGTCGCCGTGGTCGAGGACGGCAGAAAGATCCTGACCGACCAGATCCGTTCGCAGGCACAGCTGCACGCAATCTACGGCGGCGTGGTCCCGGAGATCGCGTCCCGCTGCCATGTGGAGGCGATCGCTCTGCTGGCGCAGCAGGCGATCGACGCCGCCGGGATCACCCGGCAGGACATCGACGCCGTTGCCGTCTCCTACGCGCCGGGGCTGATCGGCGCCGTGCTGGTCGGGGTCAATTTCGCCAAAGCCTGCGCGTCCGCGCTGGGGGTCCCGCTGATTCCGGTCCATCATATCCGTGGGCATATTGCGGCCAACTACCTGGCCTACCCGGAGCTGGAGCCGCCCTTTCTCTGCCTGGCCATCTCCGGCGGCAATTCTCTGCTGGTGGACGTGCGCGACTACACGGATATGAAGATCCTCGGCTGTACACGTGACGATGCGGCGGGAGAGTGCTTTGACAAAACAGCCCGGGTGCTCGGCCTGCCCTATCCGGGCGGCCGTCCGATCGAACAGCTCTCTCAGGGCGGGGACGACAGCAAATACGTATTCCCGATCGGCCACGTGGACGGAAATCCCTACGACATGAGCTTCTCCGGCCTCAAAACGGCGGTCATCAACCTGGTCCACAATGCGGAGCAGAAGGGGGAGGAGCTGGACCGCCCTTCGCTGGCGGCCTCCTTCACGAAGGCTGTGAGCGACAGTCTGGTACCGCGTACCATGCAGGCCGCCCGCGAGCTTGGTTATAAGAAGATCGTGGTCGCCGGCGGTGTCGCCGCCAATGCGCGCATCCGTCGGGATTTCAGCGAAGCGGCCGCACGCGAGGGCAGACGGCTTTTCATCCCGCCGCTGAAGCTCTGCGGGGACAACGGGGCCATGATCGGGGCGCAGGGCTATTACGAATACCTGGCCGGGACACGGGCCGGGAGCGATCTCAACGCGTACGCGACGATGGATATCTGAGATTGACAGGGGGTGCCGGGCATGGGGATCCATGAAGGACACCGTGAGCGAATCAAAGAGAGCTTTCTTGCTTATGGCCTCGAGCCGATGAGCGATGTCAGTGCGTTGGAGTTTCTGCTGTTCTACGCGATTCCGCGCAGGGACACCAATGAACTGGCACACGCGCTTCTCGACCAGTTCGGCTCTCTGGACGGCGTGTTTCACGCCTCCGTGGAGGAGCTGAAAGCGGTTCCCGGCATCGGCGACCATGCGGCTACGCTGCTGACGCTGGTGCCGCAGATCATGAAAAAGGCCGCGGTAGCCAAAACGCGCGAGATCGTCCAGATCCGATCGTCGGCAGAAGCCGGCGCGTTTCTGCTTCCGCGTTTTCTGAACGAGCAGGACGAGGTCCTGCTGATGCTCTGCCTGGATGCGCGCAAGGCTGTCATCTGCTGCTGTGAGATGGGCCGCGGCGTTGTCAATGGGGTTGAGGCCAGCGTGCGTCGCATGGTGGAAAAGGCGCTGAAGGTCAAGGCCAGCTCCGTGATCGTTGCGCACAACCATCCGAGCGGTTTTGCGATCCCCTCACGGGAGGACGATGTCTTTACCAGAAACCTGTATTCCTCGCTTTCGGCCGTCGGAGTCCGTTTTGTCGATCATATTATTGTTGCGGGTGACGACTATGTCTCCATGGCCGATACCGGTATGCTGGCGCTGTATCGGTTTTAGATTATGTAAAGCGATTCTTGTTTCTTTTTCGTAATCGTGAGTACTTTGCAGGATCGACATCTTTCAACAGAATTCGTTTTTGTCTTGAAATCTGAAGGGAAAACGACTGTTGAAAAACCTGTTGAAAGTGTTGATAACTATTTGAAAACTTTTCTCCAGCCTCGTTTATGTAAACAATGCAGGGCGGCACCTCGTCAGACCCGTCTGCCCCGGATTCCTTAAAAAAGCAGGAGTATTCGGGAACTTTTGCGCACCCGTTCGCGCCGGTTCCCGGTTTGACAGATCGGGTATCCTGTCAGGCTTACACAGTCAGTAAACCATCGCAGTGTCCGCAGGAAAAAGGTTGACTTCCGTTTCGTTTTATGCTACACTGTCACATGCTTTGGAGCAGACGCTGGTATAGCTCAGTCGGTAGAGCAGCTGATTCGTAATCAGCAGGTCGTGTGTTCGAGTCACATTACCAGCTCCAAAAAAGACCGGGACTTCAAAATGAAGTCCCGGTCTTTTGCATGTTCCGCTTCAGTTCAGCTCCATGATCCTGCCGTAAATCATAACCGCATTGCGCACGCAGTCGTCGCAGGAGCAGAGGACCTGTCCCGTTCCGACGCCCTTGATCTCCTTGCAGGCAACAGCCCCACAGGCTTCTTTGAATGCCAGCGAGAGCTTTCTGGCCGTGCGCGATGCACCCGCGCCCTGCAGATGAAGTCCGGCTGCCGTCACGGCTCCGACCAGAGCGCCGCAGCTTCCCTCCATCGAGCCCATTCCGGCGCCGAAGCCGGAAGCGAGCGCAAGCGCCTGCTCCTCGCTGAGTCCGGTTTGATCCCGGAGCGCGGCAAGCACGGCCTGACAGCAGTTGCAGCCGCTGTTTTTCAATACGACGGCCTGTTCGGCCCTCTGTTCGATCGTCATTGTCATAACCTCCGTCTTTTTTAGTCAAGTATAGCAAACAGCGTTTTTTTGTCAAGACGCTGCCTGCGTTGTAAAAAAATGCTTATGCAGTACAACGCATATCAACAGCAAAGCCGCAAAAGATAAGGTCGGGCAAATGAGTCCCGAAACCAGAAAAGGAGATGGAAACGATGTCCAACAACACCAGCAATCATCTTGTCAATCCCGCAGCCCGCGAGGCCATGGATAAGTTCAAGATGGAGGCCGCGTCCGAGGTCGGTGTGAACCTCAAGGACGGCTACAACGGCGAGCTCACCAGCCGCCAGGCCGGTTCCGTCGGCGGCCAGATGGTCAAGAAGATGATCGAGGCATACGAAAACGGCATGAAGTAAGACTCCGCGCCGGAGATGCAGGGCAGCCGCAAGGCTGTCCTGCATTTCCATAAGCGCCGCAGGGGGGATTGTTTGTTGACAGAAATGCGGCTTTGGATGTATCATATAAAAACAAGGCACAACACTTGATGATCAGGAGACATACCATGGCCAAGCACCTCGCGCGGTCTGACAAGCGCCCGTCCAAAACAGAAAAACATAATAAAATGCGGGAGCGCCGCGAAGAGGAAACGCCCGAAGAAGTCGCCGGACTGCCTCTGCTTGAGAAGCTGGAGAACGCACGCTATCTTCCGATCGTTCTTCCCGTGCTGCTTCTGATCGCGGCTTCGCTGCTTCCGCTTGAGGGCTGGATGCTTCCGGCCGCATTTGCCGTTCCGGCCCTGATCGCCTTTGCGCCGATCGTGCTCGCTTCCATTCCGGGCATCCGGGAGAAGCAGTATTTCTCGAATGAAGTCCTCACCATTGCGGCCGGCGTGATCCTCTTTGCCTGCGGACAGTTCAGGGAGTCCGTTCTTCTGGCGATCCTGTTCAATGCTGCAAAGCTGCTGGAGCGCTTTCTGCTCAGCGACAGCCGGAGAGCGATGGATTCCGTTTTCAGCATGCTGCCCGAGAAAGCGTATGTCATGGGGGAGAACGGCCCGGAGCCGCGGGAACCGCAGAATGTCGTGCCGGGTGAGATTCTGCTTGTCGCAGCCGGCGAACGCATCCCGCTCGACGGCGTGATCGTAGAAGGGATCACAACGGTGGACACGGCGGCCGTCTCCGGTCAGCGCTCTCCCTGGGCGGTCAACGAGGGATACCGCGTGTATTCCGGATGCATGAATCTGACCAGCGACATCAAGGTCCGTGTCACGAAACCCTTTGAACAGTCCACTGCCGCCAGCATTTGCCGCATCGCGCGGGAGGCCGAGAGCTTTTCCTCCGAACAGGAGCTCCAGGCCAGACGCTTCAATAGCTTCTATGTTCTCGGCGTTGTTGCGCTCGCGGTGCTGACCGGGCTTATTCTTCCGATCTTCAAAGGAAACTGGATCACGCACCTCTGCCGCGCCGCGGTGCTTTTGATTGCCGCACGGCCCGCGGCGGAGGCCTTTGCCATTCCGCTCGCTTACCGCAAGGGCCTTGCAATCTCCGCCAAAAACGGCGTCTTTTCCAAGGGCGAGGACTGCTTTGAGTCCATGGCCAGGTCTGATACGATGGTGTTTGACAAAACCGGCACCATTACCGAAGGACGTTTTACCGTGACGGATGTCGTCCCGGTCAGGATGAGCGAGCATCAGCTCCTCACGATCGCCGCGGCGGCCGAGAGCTATTCCCGTCACGCTGTCGCACAGGCGATCCGGGAGG
>JAUNNC010000082.1 GCA_030531585.1 Eubacteriales bacterium
CTTCTGCGCCTGCTTCGGCGGCGGCCTCTATGCCTGCGGCAGCGGGATCTGCGCGGCGTACCTCGACGGGGAGACCTGCGTCGTCAGGGAGCTCGTCACCCGCACCGAGGCCGACGCGCCCGTGATCGCGGCCTCGGTCGGCGCCTTCCTCGGCGCGAAGACCGCCGTCTGGTATCTGCCCTCCCGCGAAGGCGAGGCCTACATCGCCGCGGCGCCCGGCAGCATCCCCGCCGACTGCGTGTGGAATCTCAGCTTCGACTGAGGAGAAACAGGAAGACTTTTCCGCTCCTTCGGAGTTTTTTACAAAGTTGTAACAATTATCCGCTGGTTTCCGAAACATCTGCAGGGTAACATAATACTTGCAAGCAATCGTGTTTCATCTTTTTCATTTTGTCCTCACCACATAAACAAAGCAGAGCGGAAAACCCGCTCTGCTTTGTTTATGTGCGTTGTTTTATTTTTCGATCAGGACACGGTTGCCGCGGACCGACAGCTTGCCCGCGCAGTAGAGACTGACGGCCTGGCTGAGGATGCGCCACTCGGCCTCCTCGAGCACGCGGCGGCCCAGGGTCTCGGGCGTGTCGTCGGGCTTGACCTCCACGGCGCGCTGCAGGATAATGCTGCCGACGCGCCCGTCGGCGTCCGCGAAGTAGGCGGTGGCGCCGGTGACCTTGACCCCGCGCTCGAGCACGGCGCGCTGGATGTCGCCCTCGGTATCCTCAAAGGCCGGGTAGAGGGCCGGGAAGGTGCCGATGATGCGGTTTTTGAACTGGTAGGGCACGACGCCGAGGGGCAGATCATAGCCGGCGAGGATGACGAGCTCGATATCCATGTCCCTGAGCTTGTTGGCGATGGCCATGCTGTGGCTCGTGCTGTTGGGGAAGAGCTCGGGGTCGACCACATAGGCGGGCACGCCCGCGTTCAAGGCGCGCTTCATGGCGTAGGTGTCCTTTGCCGACGAGATCACCGCGACCAGCTCAAAATCCGGTATTTCCTTAAAGTACATGGAGTCCAGGATCGCCTGGAGCTTCGCCCCGTCCCCGGAGACCAATGCAGCCGCACGCACCATGTTTTCTCTCTCACCCCGGAATCCGACCACTTGTATCTCTCGAAGAAACACGGTATAATAATCGCCGCTCATCTTGTGTTTCTTGTTTTGGTCTGATACATTATACTGTATCGGACGGCGGCGGTCAAGCGTCAGGAGGCGGTCTTATGACAGAAATTTATGTAATTCGGCACGTACAGGCGGAGGGCAACCTCTACCGGCACATGCAGGGCCACTGGGACGGGGACGTCACGGCCCGCGGCGTACAGCAGATGGAGCGCCTCGCGGCGAGGTTCCGGAACGTGCCGGTCGACGCCGTGTACTCCAGCGACCTGATCCGGGCGCGCTTCACGGCCCTCGCCTTTACCCGGGGGCGCGGCGTGCCGCTGTATACGGACCGCCGCCTGCGGGAGATCAACATCGGCCCCTGGGAGGGCGAGCCCTTTGCCGACGCGATCTGGGAGACCCCGGCGCTCTTCGACACCTTCCTGCACGACCCCGAGCACTTTTATCTGGAGGGGGCCGAGACCTTCCATGACGTGCAGAAGCGCGCGGTCGCGGCGCTCCGCGATATTGCTCAGGCCAACCCCGGCCGCACCGTGGCGATCACCACGCACGGCATCACGATCCGCTGCATGCTGACCGCGGTGCTCGGCGTCCCGCTCTCCGACAACGAGACCGTGCCGCTCTTCTCCAACACGGGCGTCGCCCACCTGCGCTATGAGGACGGGCGCTTCACCGTCCTGTCGATCAACGACGCCTCCCATCTGGACGAGGCCGAGCGCACGGTCCCCCGGGACTCGGCCGCGCTGCGCGACGTGCGCATCGATCCCGACCGGGACCGGGACACCTATATCGCCTGCTACGCCGACGCCTGGCGCACGGCGCACGGGGATCTCGCGGGCTTCGACGGGGACACCTACTGGCTCGCCGCGCTGGAGCATCTGCGGAACGATCCGGATTCGGTGCGCTTCGTCTACAACGGGGAGGACTTCGCGGGACTGCTCGACCTCGACACACAGCGCAGCGCAAACGCGGGCTGCGGCTGGATCAGCCTCCTGTACCTCGCCCCCGAATACCGGGGCCGCGGCCTCGGCGTGCAGCTGCTCGGCCGCGCCGTCGTGAAATACCGCAGGCTCGGCCGCCGGGCGCTGCGGCTGCAGGCCGCGGAGGACAACGCCGCCGCGCTGGCCTTCTACCGCAAATACGGCTTCACGGCGCTCTCCTGGACGGAGGGCAGCCACGGCCGGGTCTGGCTCATGGAGAAGGACCTGAGGAGGACCGCGCATGTCGATGTATGACCGCCCGGCACGCGTGCTGCGCCCCGGGATCGAGCCGGGGCGGCGGGTGCTCGTGGTGTCCGACATCCACGGCAATCTGCCGTATTTTCACGGCGTGCTCGAAAGGGCGGGCTTCGGGAGAGACGACCTGCTGATCATCGACGGCGACTTTCTCGAAAAGGGCGCGGAGAGCCTGAGGACCCTGCGCGAGGTCATGGCCCTGTGCGAGAGCGGCCGGGCGATCGCCCTGATGGGCAACTGCGACGACTGGGCCGCCATCTATACCGAGACGACGGGCCGCTGGGCCGGCAGCATCCTCTCCTACATGCGCTGGCGCGGCTGCGGCCTGCTGTGGGACATGGCCCTCGAGCTCGGTCTGGACCCCGCCGCGATCGACGATTTCGAGGCGTTCAAGCGCCGCCTCGCGGGTCCCTTCGAGGCGGAGTTTGCCTTCCTCGCCTCCCTGCCCCACGCGCTCGAGGCCGGGCGTTACATCATCGCCCACGCGGCCGTCTGCCCGGGCCTGCCGCTCGAGGCGCACAGCATCGGCCAGCTCGTCAAGTGCGACGCCTGGTACCGCCTCGGCTGCGCCTTCGACAAGTGGGTGGTCGTCGGCCATTATCCGGTCGTGCTCTACGGGGACGAGATCGTCTGCGCCGACCCGATCGTGGACCGGGCGCGGCACATCATCAATCTCGACGGCGGGTGCGTGCTCAAGGACGACGGGCAGCTCAACTGCCTCGTGATCCCCGACGTCACAAGGGACGCGTTCTCCTTTGTCTCCTACGACCCCTTCCCCGCCTTCCGCGTGTTGTCCGATCAGGCGGCGTCCGAGCGCTCGGCCTACATCCGCTGGGGCGACAGCCGGGTGGAGGTGCTCGCGCGCGGGCCGGAGTTTTCCCGCTGCCGCCACGTCCGCACCGGCTATGAGCTGGACATCCTGACCAAATACCTGTTCAGTCCGGAGCGCTTTACCGACTGCAACGACTGCACCGACTATGTCCTGCCGCTGCGCGCGGGCGACGTCGTGCGCGTGGTGGAGACCAGCTCGCGCGGGTACTTCGTCAAGCACGGCGGCGTCTCGGGCTGGTACTTCGGTCAACTAGAGGCGCTGTGATGGAAAAGCTGCCGGTCTGCGCCGCGCTCTGGATGCTCGTCTGGAGCCTCGCGCTGTTTTCCCTGATGGGCCGGGACAAGCGTCTGGCCAAAACGGGCGGACGACGCATCCCGGAGAAGCGGCTGTTTCTGCTGGCGGCCCTCGGCGGGGCGGTCGGCGGGGTCGCCGGGATGGCCGTCTTCCGCCACAAGACGAAGCACGTGAGCTTTATTCTGGGCTTTCGCGCGCTGGCGCTGCTGCAGCTCGCGGCGCTGGTGTTTCTGATCGTCAAATGCGCATAAACTGACCTCCCGGAGCCGTTGTGGCTCCGGGAGGCTGCATTTTTATGATCTTATTCTTCCTTCGGCGTCTCGACGCGGCGGACAAGCACCTTGTCGACGCGTCTGCCGTCCGACATCTCGAGCACCGTCACCTTCAGGCCGTCACGCTCAAAGCTGTCGCCCTCCCGCGGGAAGCCGCCGAAGCACTCGAGCGTCCAGCCGCCGACCGTGCTGCTCTCGGCCTCGATGCCGTCCTCGGGCAGGCCGAGCAGCTCCTCCATCTCGGAGAGCATCATCGCGCCGTCCAGCTCATACTCGCCCTCGGTGCGCTGCACGACCTCGGGCTCGACCACGTCGGTGTCGTCCCAGATGTCGCCGACGATCTCCTCGAGCACGTCCTCCATGCTCACCACGCCGAGGGTCCCGCCGTACTCGTCGGTCACGACGGCCAGGTGCTGCTTGGCCCGGCGGAGCTGACTGAGCACCGCGGGCAGCTTCATGGTCTTGTAGACGTAGCAGGGCTCCATCATCAGGCTGCGGATATCCACGTCTCCCCCGTCGGTCAGGGCCTTGAGGAAGTGGTTGAGGTACAGCACGCCGATGATGTTGTCGACGCTGCCCTCATACACCGGCAGGCGCGAGTATGGCGCGTTCTCGATCAGCTCGATGATGTCCGTCCACTTGTCGTCGATGTCGATGGCGGTCACGTCCACGCGGGCGGTCATGACCTCGAGCGCGGAGATCTCCGAGAAGTTGATGGCCGAGCGCAGCAGCTCGGACTGGTCCTCGTCCAGGACGTCCTCGTCCTCGGCGGTCTCGATGATGGAGTGCAGCTCCTCGACGGCTTCGTCGGCGTTCTCGCCCTTGTCGGGCTTGAGCCAGAAGGTCAGCAGCCACACGAGCCTGACCGTGAGCCACACCACGGGGAACAGCAGGACCGTCAGCAGGCGCACCGCGTAGGAATAGCGCAGCGCGAGGCGGTTGGCGCTTTTCTTGGCGCAGATCTTCGGGATGCTCTCGCCGAAGATGATGAGCAGAATGGTCAAAATCAGCGTGGCAAGCCAGGTCAGCGTATCGGCGCCGGTCAGCAGCAGCACCAGCACCGAGGCCAGCGCCGAGGCGCCGATGTTGGCAAGGTTGTTGCCGATGAGGATCGCGCTGAGCGCGTCGTCAAAATGCTGCAGGATCTTCACCACGACGCCGGCGCGCTTTGAGCCCTCGTCCCGGAGGTTCTCCATGCGCAGGGCGTTGCAGGAGGAAAAGGCCATCTCCGAGGACGAGAAGAAGCCGGAGAGCAGGATCAGGGCCAGGATGCCGAGGATCACAAGGGCCGCGGTCATGTCGCCTCGCCCCCTTCCTTCTCCTCGGGCAGGAGGGTCACGCGCAGCTTGAGGATGCGGTTGTGGTCCATGTTCGAGACCGTCACCGACACGCGGTGATAGCGGAAGCTGTCCCCGATCTTCGGGATCGCGGTGAACTGCTCATAGGCCCACTCGCCCATGAGGGTGTTGATGAGCTCCTCGTTCTCCTCGGGGTCCTCGTAGTCCAGGCGCTCGAACACGTCGCTGACGGACTCGTCCGACTCGACCTCGAACACGCCGTCGGTGATCTCGACGATGGGCTCCTCGATCACGTCGTCCTCGTCCCAGATCTCGCCCACGAGCTCCTCGAGGATATCCTCCACCGTCACGATGCCGAGCGTGCCGCCGTAGTTGTCGGTGACGACGGCGAGGTTGCGCTTCTCCCGCGACATGACGGGCAGCAGCTCGTCGATGTTCGTGCTCTGGTGGACGAAGAAGGGCCTGTCCAGCAGGGGGCGGATGTCCAGGCTCTCCCCCTCGCGGAGGTAGGCCTTGATGTACTTGCGGATCTGCAGGATGCCGATGATGTTGTCGATGCTGCCCTCATACACCGGCAGGCGGCTGTGGGTGTTGGACTTGATGCAGGCCAGGATCTCCTGGTGGCTGCTTTTGACGTCCAGCGCCGTCAGATCGACCCGGGGCGTGAGCACGTTCTCGACCGTGACGTCCCCGAACTGCAGGGCGGAGGAGATCAGCTCCCCCTGCTCCTCGTTGAGGCTGCCCTCCTCGGTCATGTCCTCGATGATGTCATAGAGCTCGTCCTCGGTGACGGACTTCTCCGCGTCGCCGGGGATGCGGCGGGCGGCCGCCTGTCCCACTGCGGTCAAAAGCCTGCCGAGCGGACGGAAGAGGCGCATGAAAAACACCAGCGCGCCGGAGGTCGACAGGGCCAGCTTGTCCGCGAATTTCTTGGCGATGCTCTTGGGCAGCATCTCGCCCGCGAAGAAGACCACGACCGTGGTGACGAGCGTGCTGACGGAAACCGCACCCAGGCCCCAGCGGCGCGTGACCGCGAGCGTGACCAGGGCGGCGGCGGAAACATGTACGATATTGGTGCCGATCAAAATCGCGGTGATCGCCTCGTCGAAGTGGTCGAGGACGTAGAGCGCCTTTCTGGCCCGGGCGTCCCCCCGTTCCTCGGCGAGCCGGATGCGCGGACGCGAGCACGAGGCGAACGCCGTCTCGGCCGCGGCGAAGTACATCGCGCAGAACAGCAGCAGTACGGCATAGAAAAACGGCAATCGACTGCCATCCTCCATAGTGGAATCTCCATCTCCCTCGGGTAAAAATTGAGATATAGTATAGCATGTCCATCCTTTTCCGTCAATCACCGCCGCGCCGATTTCCGGCTCCGGCCGCGAAAAAGGAAGAATCGGGCAAAATGCGTCTGTTCATCCGCCGCATCCTATGGTATACTTTACTATACTTTTATTTCATCAGAAACAAGGCGGTACAGCATGAAGCAGACGCGGGACTATCCCCTCTTCACCGTCAGTCACAAGGGCGAGCGCTGGACGGATCAGGGCCACCCCTGGATCTACGCCGCGGAGATCCAGGACAAGAGCGAAGAACCCCCGAACGGCGCGCTCTGCGACGCCGTCGGCGAGGGCGGGAAATACATCGGCACGGGCTTTTACAGCCGCGAGAGCAAGATCGGCCTGCGCCTCGTCTCCCGCAACGCCAACGACCGCTTCGACGCGGCCTTCTGGCGGCGGCGCGTGCAGTACGCCTGGGACTACCGCAAGACGGTGCTGCGGCCGGAGGATCTCGGCTGCTGCCGCGTGATCTTCGGCGAGGCCGACGGCTTTCCGGGCCTCACGGTGGATCGTTTCTCCGGGCTTCTGGTCGCGCAGACCCTTTCGGTGGGGATCGAGCGCATCAAAGACCGGCTTTTCCCAATCATCGTGGAGGTTCTGCGCTCCGACGGGCAGACGATCTCCGGCCTGTACGAGCGCAACGACGTCTCCATCCGCGCCCTCGAGGGCCTCGAACAGGGCAAGGGCTGGTACGCCCTCCCCGGCGAGACGCCGCCCGCGAGCGCCGTCACCGAGATCTGCGAAAACGGGATCTGGTACGCGGTCGATGTGGAGAACGGGCAGAAGACCGGCTTCTTCCTCGACCAGAAATACAACCGTCTGGCCGCGGCCAAGCTCGCCGAGGGCCGCCGGGTGCTCGACTGCTTCACGCACACGGGCTCCTTCGCCCTCAACGCGGCAAAGGGCGGTGCCGCGCATGTGACGGCTGTGGACGTGTCCGGGGAGGCCCTGCGCATGGCCGAGGCCAACGCCCGCCGCAACGGGCTGATCGACCGGATGGACTTCGTGGAGGCGGACGTGTTCGAGCTGCTGCCGGAGCTCAAAAAGGGCGAATACGACTTCATCATCCTCGACCCCCCGGCCTTCACCAAATCCCGCAAAACCGTCGGCCGGGCCGAGCGCGGCTACCGGGAGATCAACCAGCGCGCCCTGCGGGCCCTGCCGAGGGGCGGCTACTTCGCCACAGCCTCGTGCAGCCACTTCATGCCCGCCGCGCAGTTTGAGCAGATGCTGCGCGCCGCAGCCCTCGACGCGGGAGTGGAGCTGCGTCAGATCGAGGCACGCCGGCAGGCCCCGGACCATCCGATCCTGTGGAACGTGCCCGAGACGGACTATCTCAAGTTCTATCTGTTCCAGGTCGTATAGACCGTCGATTGCGAAACGGCTTTCGCAATCGGCTAAGATTGTTCAGAATGAAGGAGGAAGTTCAGATGAGCGGACGGAAAAAGCGGGGCGTATTGGTCTTGCTGCTGACAGCGGTGATCGCACTTCTCCTGTCGGCTGCATTTGCCGGACGCAAAGCGCTCGGTTCCTGGCGGGGTGTGAGAACGCAGCTCGACGCCATCGAGGAAAACACTCTGGTCAGCAGAAGACTTCTCAACAGCTTTTCTTTTCCTTCCGGGACTTCCCCTGACAGCGTTGTTTTCGATTATGACTGGCTTGACGGGCAGTTCCTCATCGCGCATGCCCTTGGGGATACCGACGGGCACACGTATACCAATTCCCGGGAGGCTCTGGAGCAGGCCTACAGGGATGGGATACGGCTTTTTGAGGCGGATTTTCAGATTTTGGACGGGCATGTCGTACTGATGCATGACGCCCGGCAGTTCTGCGAATCCGCCGGGCTGGATCCCACAGCGCTCGATTATGACAGCTTTCGAAGCGCAAAGATCTTCGGGACGTTCTCTCCGCTTGTTCTGGAGGATCTTTTGATGTTCATGAGCGAGCATCCGGATATGATCCTGATCACCGATTCCAAGTATTCCGGCGGGGCAGAATCTGCCTTCGTGCTCTCCAGCCTGGTGCTGGAGGCCGAAAAGCTGGACCCGTCCGTTCTGGACCGCGTGGTGGTTCAGATCTACAACCAAAACATGCTCCGTCAAGTTATGGGGATTTTCCCCTTCCGCTCGGTTATTTACACCCTGTACATATCTCCTGACAGCGATGAGCAGGCAATCCGCTTCTGCTTGGAGAGCGGAGTTGGCGCTGTCACGGCGCATGTCGACCGCATGAGTCCCGAACTTCTCGACAGGCTCCATGCCGCAGGCCTGTACGCACTGGTCCACCCGGTCTCGTCGGCGAAGGACGCCAACGACTGGATGCAGAGAGGCGCGGATGCGGTCTATTCGGAATTCGTCACACCGGATCAGTTGAAGGCTCCCGGCTGAAAGGGTGCATTCCCCGAAGCGAAGAAACATGCAGTTAATTGTGTAACTCTTCGCAATCAACTTGAGATATATACGTAAGGAGGAATCCATTTGGAATTCAGCGTCAATCATCCGGTTTTGTTTCTGCTGGCCGGGATCATCGTGCTCATCGTGCTGGCGCAGTCGCTGTACTTTCTGATCAAGGCCTGGCGGCGCGCACGGGAGATCGGCATGGACACGGACAAGCTCCGGCGCGTCGCCATCGGCACGGCGGTCTTCACCGTGGCCCCGGCGCTGGCCATCGTCATCAGCGTCATCAGCCTGTCGAAAAAGCTCGGCATCCCGCTGCCCTGGATGCGGCTGAGCGTGGTCGGCGCGATCACCTACGAGACGCCCGCCGCGGCCAACGCCCTCAGCGCCATGGGGCTGGAGTGGGCCGAGGTCACAAAGCTCACCGCCACGCAGTACGTCACGGTCGCCGCGGTCATGACCATGGGCATCATGGTCGGCATCTGGCTGGTGCCGGTGGTGGGCAAAAAGCTCATCGGCGGCATGATCAAGCTTGAAAAGCGCGACAAAAAATGGGGCGAGATCTTCTCCGCCTCCCTGTTTCTCGGCATGATCTCCGCCTTTCTCGGCTACGTCTTCGACGACTTTACCGACGTGTTCCGCGGCGATATGCGCGGGCTGATCCCGCCGCTGGTGATGCTGGTCTCGGCCGGGATGATGGGCGTGTGCGCGCTGGCGCTCAAAAAGCTCGGCTGGCGCTGGATGAACGACTACGCCCTGCCGATCAGCCTGCTCGTCGGCATGCTCAGCGCCATCCCGATCACGGCGCTGCTCGCGTAAGGAGGGGATGAAGATGAAAAAACAGCTCTCCTACATCGACTCCGTCCACCGCGACGGGCGCATCTGGAATTTCTCAATGGTGGTCATCCTGCTGCTCTACCCGGTCGCGGTCGGGCTGATCTTCGGCGCGCCGCTCGACTGGCGGGGCTTCGCCCTCGGCATGCTGTCCACGGCCCCGATGTACTGGGCCGTCGGCGTCATCGAGACCTTCACCTATGTCCCGATGCTCGGCGCGGGCGGCTCCTACCTCGCCTTCGTCACCGGCAACATCACCAACCTCAAGGCCCCCGCGGCCCTCAACGCGCTCGAGCTCTTCGGCGCGGACGTCAAGACCGAGGAGGGCGAGATCGTCTCGACCGTCGCCATCGCGGTCTCGAGCATCGTCACCACGCTCATCATCGTGCTCGGCGTCGTGCTCATCACCCCGCTGACGCCGGTGCTCAACTCCCCCGTTCTGGCTCCGGCCTTCGACCAGATCCTCCCCGCCCTCTTCGGCGGCCTCGGCGTCGTGTACATCGCGCGCAACTGGAAGATCGCCGTCGCGCCGGTGGCGCTGATGCTGATCCTCTTTATCACGATCCCGAACCTCGGCTCGGTCGTGGGCATCCTGGTGCCGGTCGGCGTGCTGGTCGCGCTCGGCGTCTCTCGTATTCTGTACAAGAAGAATCTGCTGTAAGGAGGCCGCGTCATGGTCATTCTCTACATCCTTCTGGTTTTGATCGCCGTCATTCTGGCGCGCACGCTGATGTTCACGCCCAGGCAGAGCGAGGCGAAGGAGCACCCGCCCGTCGAGCAGGACACGGACGCGAGCATCCGCAATCTTGCGGAGCTCGTCAAATGCAAAACGGTGTCCTACTATGACGCGTCCCTCGAGAACGATCTGGAGTTTGAAAAGCTCATTCTCAAGCTGCCGGAGCTCTATCCGAACGTGTTCCAGACCTGCACGCTGCAGCGCTTCGACGGACGCGGCCTGCTGTTTCGCTGGCAGGGCAAGAGCGAGGGCGCGCCCGCGGTCCTCATGGCGCACTACGATGTGGTCCCGGTCGAGGAGGCGCACTGGTCCAGGCCCGCCTTTGAGGCCATCATCGAGGACGGCGTGATGTGGGGCCGCGGCACGCTGGACACCAAGGCCACCTTCAACGGCATCCTCTCCGGCGCGGAGAACCTGATCCGTCAGGGCTTCCGG
>JAUNNC010000083.1 GCA_030531585.1 Eubacteriales bacterium
AACCCCCGACCTGCTGATTACAAATCAGCTGCTCTACCGACTGAGCTACACCAGCGTCGTACCGGCATCGCCCTGTGTTCGATCTGTTCCAGATCCCTGAGCGCTTTGTCATAATAGCAAAAAGGTTCCGCTTTGTCAACTGTTTTTTTCACCGAAAGCCTTCATTCTTTTCTGCGGGGAGGATCACAAATTTGAAACTGTAATCTTTGTGTAATTGATAATCCCCTTTCTCCATGCTATAGTAAAGTCTCACGGTATGCCTACTATTCTTCTTCGGTCCCGTCAAAGAAGGTGTGAAATGGAAGACGTTATGATCAACAGGCCCGTCCGCCGGAGGAAAAGCCCCTGGCTTTCCCTTCTGCTGGTCCCCGTCGGGATCGCCCTGAATGTCCTTGTCTCGAAGGCGTCGGCCGCCCTCGGTCTGCCGCTGTACCTGGATACGCTGGGCACGGTGCTGGCCGCTGTGCTGGGCGGGTATCTTCCGGGCATTCTGACGGGCTACCTCACCAACCTCATCAACGGCTTCTCCGACGTCACCAACATCTACTACGGCTCCATCAACGCCCTGATCGGCGTTGCGACGGCGTTCTACGCCTCACAGGGCTACTGGGACAAAAGGCTCCGTGCCCTGCTCACCGTGCCGGTCCTCACGCTGATCGGCGGCGCGCTCGGCTCTCTCCTGACCTGGTATCTGTTCGAGTTCTCCATAAACCTTTCCAGCCCCAGCAGCGCGTTCTCCCTGTTTCTGTACGCGCAGGGGCTCCCCATCTTCTGGGCCCAGTTCCTCGCGGACGTCATCATGGACCTGCCGGACAAGACCCTGATCGTGCTGATGGCGCTGGGTATCCTGCGGCTGATCCCGCAGAGCTGGCGCCCGCTCTTCCGCTTTGAGGGCTGGTGGCAGGCTCCCCTGTCGGATGCGCTGAAGGAGGCGGCCAGCCACCCCCGCTACCGCTCTCTGTCGATGCGCACCAAGCTCCTGCTGCTGATCGCGGCTGCGATCGTCTCGATCACGGTCGGCTTTACGCTCGTGTTCGACGCCCTGTATCACAACACGATCATTGACGAGAACGAGACGCTCTCCACGGGCGTTGCCAAGCTCGCCGCAACCGCTTTCGATGCGGACCGCGTGGACGAGTATATCGAGCTCGGCGAGGCTGCGGAGGGGTACCTTGAGGCCGAGGCCAAGCTGCAGAAGATTCGCAGCTGCTCCCCCGATCTGGAGTATATCTACATCTACAAGATCCTGCCGGACGGCTGCCATGTGGTCTTCGATCTGGATACCGCCGGCGTTTCCGGCTCCGCCCCGGGGGAGATCATCCCCTTCGACGAGTCCTTCGCGCCCTATATCTCCGACCTTCTGGCAGGCAGGAAGATCGAGCCGCTCATCACCGACGACACCTACGGCTGGCTGATGACCGTCTATGAGCCAGTCTATGACTCCACCGGCAAATGCGTCTGCTACGCCTGCGTCGACATCTCCATGGACCGCCTTGCCACCAATGAGGCGAGCTTCATGGCCCGCGTGATCGCGCTGTCGCTCGGCGTGTTCCTGGTGATCCTCTTCATCGGCCTGTGGATCGCGGAGTACAACATCATCCTGCCGATCAACACCATGACGCTGACGGCGGGAGCCTTCGCCTACGACAGCGAGGAGGCCCGCACGGATTCCGTGCAGCGCTTCCGGGAGCTGGACATCGGCACCGGCGACGAGATCGAGAGCCTGTACGGCGCCGTCGGCAAGACGATGGACGATACGGTCCATTACGTGCAGGATCTCCAGACGCAGACCGAGACCATCAACCGCATGCAGAACGGTCTGATCTGGGTCCTGGCCGACATGGTGGAGAGCCGCGACCAGTGTACCGGCGACCATGTCCGCAAGACCGCCGCCTATGCCCGGGTCATCATGGAGCACATGAGGAAGCTGGGCATCTATACCGATCAGCTCTCCGAAAAATTCTGCAACGACGTGGTCAATTCCGCGCCTCTGCACGATGTGGGCAAGATCCACGTGTCCGACACCCTGCTCAACAAGCCCGGCAGGCTGACGGATGAGGAGTATGCGCAGATGAAGACCCACACCACCGCCGGGCGCGAGATCATCGAAAGGGCCATCGAGCTGGTCGGCAGCGGCGATACCGGCTATCTGCAGGAGGCCAAGAACCTGTCCGCCTGCCACCACGAGCGCTGGGACGGCAAGGGCTATCCGAGCGGTCTGGCCGGCGAGGAGATCCCGCTCTCCGCCCGCATCATGGCGGTTGCGGACGTGTTCGACGCGCTGGTCTCCCGCCGCAGCTACAAGGAGCCCTTCTCCTTTGAAAAGGCCATGAGCATCATCAAAGAGGGCGCCGGGACCCAGTTCGACCCTTTGATCGTGCAGGCCTTTGTCGACGCCTCCGACGAGGTCCGCGAGATCTCCGAGAGCTTCCACGCCGATCCCGTGGTCAGCTGATTTCTTCTGATATCGGATACAGCCGCAGCGGAAGGCTCCGCCGCGGCTGTTTTCTTCGGTCCTCTTCGCGCTCTCCTGCCCGGTCCGTCTGATCCTCAGCCGGAAGCACGGACGCAAAATCCAATCGCCCCCCTTGCTTTTCTCTTGCATTTTCCGGCAAAAAAAGGTAAAATATTTTAAAGTGATTCTGACTGGTGCGGGGGTGTGTCCTTATGCCGCCGACGGCTGGACGCCCGGCACCGGTCCGACGGAGGCGACAGAGACTTGGAAGACCAGACGATCAAGGTATCCGGCGTCCCGGCCAAAAAGCTGGTGGCGCCCATCGTTGCGGTGCTTGTCGCGCTGCACCTTCTCATCATCGTCACGATCTTCATGATCAATTCCGCCAGCAGCAGTCTGAGCACGATCATGCAGAATGCGGGGCGGTACAATCAGGACGCTACGTCCCTGCTCGCCGGCTCGAGTCTGCTGTCCGAGACCGCGGGCAACTTCGTGCTGATGCCCCGCACGGAAAACGGCGAGGTCAACGTCGGGCCGCTGTCCGCCTACGCCCAGGAGCTCACGCAGGACCGACGGGGCGAACAGGTGATGGCGCGCTTTGAGAACTATGACGTGCCGGAGGAAGCGCGGGAACACCTCGCTGTCGCCGCGGAGAGCGCCGGCAACATGCTCCAGGCCCAGCTCCATGCCATCGCGCTGATCCGCTCGGTCTATCCCACCCCTGCGCTGCCGCAGCTCTCCTCCATCCCCGATTATCCGCTGACGGACGAGGAACTGGCCATGAGCGACGCGCAGCGGGAGTCCGCGGCGCGTACGCTGGTGCTCGGCACCGTGTACGGGCTCAACAAGCAGTCCGTATCCCAGAACGTCAATGCCTGCGTGGAGGTCATGCAGGCGGATTCTTCCCGGCGCGCGGCGGAGACCGCGCGGCAACTCGGGCTCCTGCGGGCGATCATGTGGTGTGTGACGCTGACGATCATCGCGATCCTCACGCTCACCTTCCTCACGCTGCAGAAGCAGGTCATCCGGCCGCTGGTCGGCTTTGCCGAAATGATCCCCGCCGGCAGCGAGCTGGACGACCGGCACGGCGTAAAAGAGGTGCGGCTGGTGGCCTCCGCCTACAACGGCGTGCGCAAGCGCCGCGACGCGCTGGACACCATCCTGCGCTCCGCCGCGGAGACCGACGCGCTGACCAATCTGCCCAACCGCTACCGCTTCGAGCAGTTTATGCTGGAGGCGGAGGAGAGCGGCTACTCGGTCGCCATGGTGCTGTTCGACGTGAACTTCCTCAAGGTGACCAACGATACGCAGGGTCATCTGGCCGGGGACGAGCTGCTCATCTCGGCGGCCGAGTGCATCGCCAAATGCTTCGGCGAAAACTGCTTCCGCTTCGGCGGGGACGAGTTCGCCGCCGTCGTCAAAGACTGCACCCCCGAGAGCATCGAGGCGATGATCCGCCGCTTTCAGGAGACGGAGAAGGAGAAGAACGTCAGCATTTCTCTCGGTTACGCCTACACCGACGAGATCGGCAGCACCAGCTTCAAAAAGCTGCTGGACGAGGCGGACCAGAAAATGTACGAGCAGAAGGAGCTGACACACGCGCAGCGCTGATCGGCTTTTGCATACGGATATCTTCAGCGGGCGATACTGAGACAACAGGAGGAGTTTTCGATGAAGGTCACAAAACGCAACGGCAATGTCGTCCTCTACGACGACGAGAAGATCATTCAGAGTATTCTCCGGGCCAACGCGGAGGTGCCGGGAGAGGAGCTTTCGGAAAAGACCGCCGCGTACATCGCGGGCGCGGTCTTCGCCCGTCTGTCCGCCATGCAGGAGATCTTCTCCACCGAGGACGTGCGCCGGTGCGTCTGCGGGATGCTGAAGGAGAAGGGCTATCCCCAGACCGCGGAGAAGTACATGGAGTACCGCAAGTAATACCGCACGGGAAAGGGGCCGCTCCGAACGGGGCGGCCCCTTTCCTTTCTGCTGCCGCTGCGGATGGATGCACACGCGACACGGCGTAGTTCTCTGTTGCTTTCCGGGCCGTTTTATGCTATTCTTCTGCACGGAAAACTGAATACCAACAAAGGAGAAACCGATATGAAACGATTCCTTTCCTTTCTTCTTGTGCTCGCCATGACTGCTGCACTCTGCGCCTGCGGAGGCGGCAAGTCCCAGAGTTCCGGAAGCGAATTCACCGTCGGCATCTCCGCAGATCTGGACACGAGTCTTGACCCGCACGTCTCTTCGTCGTCGGCAGGAACCAGAGAGGTCCTATTCAACATCTTTGAAGGGCTTGTAAAGCCCGACACAGAAGGAAATCTCATCCCCGCCATTGCCGAAGATTACACCGTGAACGACACCGCCGACGTCTACACCTACACCCTGCGTGAAGGCGTCCGTTTCCACAACGGGAACCCGGTCACGGTCGGGGACGTTGTTTTTTCTCTGTCCAGGGCTGCGGGGCTTGAGACCGGCGACCCGCTCGTGGCCGACGTGGCCGCTATTGCCGACGTCAGGGCCGAGGGCGAACGGACCGTCGTCGTCACGCTCAAGGCGCCCGACACGGAGTTCAACTCCCACATGACCGTCGCCATCATCCCCGAGGGCATCGACCCCGCCCGCGAGGTCGTGGGCACCGGTCCCTTCCGCTTCGTCTCCCGCACGCCGCAGGAGTCCGTCGTGCTCGAACGCTTCGACGACTACTGGGGAGAGAAGGCCGTGCCCTCGAAGGTCACGCTCAAGGTCATCCCCGACGCGCAGACCATGGTCATGAGCCTGCGCTCCGGCGCGATCGATCTGGCGGCGCGGCTGAGCTCCAGCCAGGTCTCCTCGCTGGGCGATCTGAAGGTGATCGAGGGCTGCAACAACATCGTGCAGGCGCTGTATCTCAACAACGACTTCGAGCCCTTCCGCGACATCCGGGTGCGGCAGGCGCTGTGCTATGCCATCGACAAACAGAAGGTCATCGACCTGTCCGCCGACGGGCACGGAACGCCGCTCGGCAGCAGCATGTTCCCGGCCTTCGGCAAGTACTTCGTGCCGGGCCTCACCGACTATTACAAGCCCGATCCCGCAAAGGCGAAGGCCCTGCTGAAGGAAGCCGGATATGAGAAGCTCAGCTTTACCATCACCGTCGCCTCCAACATGCCCATGCATGTGGACGCGGCTCAGGTCATCGTTGAGCAGCTGCGCGAGGTCGGCGTGGACGCGAAAATCAATCAGGTCGAGTGGGCCGCCTGGTACAAGGAGGTCTACTCCGGCCGCAATTACGAGGCCACCGTCGTCGGGCTCGACGCCCACGGTCTGGCTGCCTCCGACATGCTCGCCCGCTTCCAGAGCGATCACGCCAAGAACTTCGTCAACTTCCGCTCGGAGGAATACGACGAGACCTACGCCAAGGCCATCGCCACCGTGGACGGGGATGCTCAGACCGCCCTGTTCAAGCAGTGCGAGACCATCCTCACCGAGCAGGCCGCGAACGTGTATCTGCAGGACGTGGCCGATTTCGTCGTCATGCAGAAGGATGTGACCGGCTGGCGCTTCTATCCGCTGTATGTCATGGACCTGTCCACGCTCACGCGCGTCTGACAAGGCATGAGTTCTGTGTTAAAAAAAACCGGCGTGCTGATCGCGACGCTGCTGCTGGTGTCGCTGCTGGCCTTTCTGGCCTTTCAGATCATCCCCGCCGACCCCGTGACCATGATGCTGGGCACGGACTACACGCCCGAACGGGCAGAGGCCCTGCGGCATCAGCTCGGCCTTGACCGCGGCGTGCTCGTGCGCTACTGGGACTGGCTTTCGGGCTTCGTGCGCGGGGACATGGGCGTCAGCTACAGCTACGCCGTCGAGGTGCGCGAGGTCCTGCGCGGCAAGATCGCCGTCACCGCGGCGCTGTCGCTGCTGTCGTGGGTCCTCGTCACCGCCGTCAGCATCCCGCTCGGCATCGCGCTGGCCCGCTACAAGGGGCGGAAGCTCGAGCAAATCACCGTCTCGCTCAACCAGATCCTGATGTCCGTCCCCTCGTTTTTCCTGGGCATCCTCTTTACCTGGCTGTTCGGGCTGGTGCTGCGCCTGTTTGTCCCGGGCCGCTTCGTGCCCTTCTCCGAGAGCTTCTGGGGCTGCCTCGGCTACCTCTTCTTCCCCGCTCTCGCCATCTCCGTGCCGAAGACCGCCAAGACGGCCAAGCTGCTGCGCTCGGCCATCCTCGGCGAGATGAAGCAGGACTACGTGCTCACGGCCTACAGCCACGGCAACTCGCGCTGGATGGTCATCAGCCGCCACGTGCTGCGAAACGCCCTCCTGCCCGTCGTGACCTACCTCGCCATGTCGCTGGCCGATATCGTCGCCAGCTCCATCATCGTCGAGCAGGTCTTCGTCGTGCCCGGGCTCGGCCGCCTGCTGATCGCGAGCATCTCCAACCGCGACTTCCCCGTCGCCCTGTGCATCGTGGTGATGATCGCCTTCGTCGTGGTCGTCATGAACTACCTCGCGGATCTGCTCACGCAGGCCATCGACCCGCGTGTGCGCCTGAGCTGAGGGGGGTGCGGACATGATCGATATCAAGGATCGGAGCTTTCGCACAGGCGCCGTCATCACGGGCTTTGTGCTGGTCGTCCTGCTCATCGGGCTGTTCTGGACGCCCTACGACCCCAACGCCATGAACGCGGCGGAGAAAATGCTCTCCCCCTGCCTGCGCCATCCCTTCGGGACCGACAACTTCGGCCGGGACATCTTCTCGCGCGTCGTGCAGGGCGCGGGCTCGACCTTTCTGATCGCCCTCGGCTCCGTCGGCATCGGCCTGCTCGCCGGGGTCTTCATCGGCGGGCTCACCGGCTGGTACGGCGGCTGGGTGGACGAGGTGCTCATGCGCGTCAACGACAGCCTGACCGCCTTCCCGAGCCTTCTGACAGCGCTGGTGCTGATCGCCGTCTTCGGCAGCGGCACGCACAACATCATCCTCGCCCTCGGCATCCTCTTCATCCCCACCTTCGCGCGCATCGTACGCATGGAGGTCGCGCGGCAGAAGGCGCTGGACTATGTCCGGAACGCAAAGCTCATGGGCGTCAGGGAGCTGCGCATCCTCTTTGTGCACATCCTGCCCAACATCCTGCCGGTGCTGCTGAGCACCGTCGCCATCAGCTTCAACAACGCCGTGCTGGCCGAGGCCTCGATGAGCTATCTCGGCCTCGGCGTGCAGCCGCCCGACCCGAGCCTCGGCCGTATGCTGGGCGAGGCGCAGGCCTATCTTCTGCGCGCGCCCTGGTACGCGGTCTCGACCGGTCTGGCCATCGTGCTGCTCGTGCTGGGCTTCGGCCTGCTGAGCGAGGGACTGGGAGGTGAGGGCCGTGCTTGAGATCCGTGATCTCCATGTCACCTTCCACTCCACCGGCAAGGAGGCCGTGCGCGGCATCGATCTCACGCTCGAGCGCGGTGAGCGCCTCGGCCTGGTGGGCGAATCCGGCTCCGGCAAGACCGTCACCGCCATGGCCCTGACCGGACTCATCGAGCGCAGCCTTGTCACCATGGAGGGTCAGGTCCTCTTTGACGGCCGGGATCTGCTCAAGTGCTCCCGCCGCGAGCTGCGCACCATCCACGGCCGCGACATCGGCGTCGTGTTCCAGGAGCCGATGCGCTCGCTCAATCCGCTCATGCGCGTCGGCGAGCAGATCGAGGAAGCGCTGCACATCCACACCGACAAGACGGACGCGGAGTGCCGCCGCCTCGCGCTTGAGGTCATGGAGCAGGTCGGCCTGCCCGATGCGGAGGACACCTGGCGCAAATACCCGCACCAGCTCTCCGGCGGACAGCGGCAGCGCGCCGTCATCGCCTCGGCCATGATCACCCGCCCGAAGCTGCTGGTCTGCGACGAGCCGACCACCGCTCTCGACGTCACCGTGCAGAAGCAGATCCTGGAGCTGCTGCGCGCGCTGAGCAAAGAAAACAACGTCGGCATCCTGCTCATCAGCCACGATATGAACGTCGTGCGCAGGCTCTGCGAGGATGTGGCCGTCATGTACAAGGGCCGCATCGTGGAGCGCGGCTCGACCGAAGACGTTTTTCGGAATCCGCAGGACGAATACACAAAGCGGCTCATCGCCGCCATCCCCACGAGGAAACGCCATGGAACTTGAACACGTGCTGGAGGTGGAGCACCTCTCGGTCGTCTACCGGGACGCGACGATCTTCGGGAAAAAGAAGAGCTTTCAAGCGCTCGACGACGTGAGCTTTCACGTTGCCCGCGGTGAGATCCTCGGTCTTGTCGGCGAGTCCGGCTGCGGCAAGTCCACGCTGTCCAAGGCCATCCTCGGCATGCTGGACCGGGCGGAGGTGACGGGCGAGATCCGCCACTTCACCAAGCGCCCGCAGATGATCTTCCAGGACCCCTTCGGCAGCCTCAACCCCGCCAAAACCGTCGGCTGGATCGTGGAGGAGCCGCTGCGCGCCTACGGGAAATACGACGCCGCCGAGCGGAAGCGCCGCGTGCTCGACATGCTCGAGCGCGTGGGGCTCGGCCGCGCGCAGGCCGAGCTCCGGCCCGCCCAGCTCTCGGGCGGGCAGCGGCAGCGCGTCTCCATCGCCACCGCCCTGATCCAGCGTCCGCGTTTTCTGATCGCGGACGAGCCGGTTTCCGCCCTCGACGTCACCATCCAGGCCCAGATCCTCGATCTGCTGTGGGATCTGCGGCGGGACCTCGATCTGAGCTATCTGTTCATCAGCCATGACCTCAACGTCATCTACTCCATCTGCGACCGCGTCATGGTCATGGAGAAAGGGCGCATCATCGAGCAGGGCACGGTCGACGAGGTCTACGACCATCCGCAGCATGCATACACCCGCAGGCTCCTGAGCGCCGTACGTGATTGACAGGGACCGGCCTTTTCTGCTATCATATCTCACACCGGGCCGGTCGGTAACGATCGGCCGCCTTAACCGCAAGGGGGAATCCGAATGCTTGACAGCTTCGGCCGCGACATCACCTATCTGCGCGTCTCCGTGACGGAGCTGTGCAATCTCCGCTGCCGCTACTGCATGCCCGAGCAGGGCGTGTGCAAAAAGGCGCACGAGGAGATGCTCACCGAGGACGAGATGATCCTCGCCGTCCGGGCGGCTGCCTCGCTCGGCATCCGCAAGCTGCGCATCACCGGGGGCGAGCCGCTGGTCAAAAAGAACATCGTCTCGATCTGCCGCCGCGCCGCCGCGGTCGATGGGATCGAGGAAGTGTGCATCACCACCAACGGGACGCTCCTGCCCGCGCTGGCCCTGCCGCTGCGGGAGGCCGGGGTCCGGCGCGTCAACATCAGTCTCGACACGCTGGATCGGAACAAATTTCGCTACATCACCCGCCTCGGCGAGCTGGATCAGGCTCTGGCCGGGATCGACGCCGCCCTGGGCGCGGGCTTTGAGAAGATCAAGCTCAACGCCGTTCTGGTCGGCGGCTTCAACGACGACGAGATCCCGGCGCTGGCCGGGCTCACGCGGCGCTGGCCCGTGGACCTGCGCTTCATCGAGCTCATGCCCATGCTCGACGACGACACCTTCGGGCCCGAGGCCTTCCTGCCCTGCGGCACCGTGCTCGAGCGCCTGCCGGAGCTTCAGCCGGCGGAGAGCGATGGCGGGGTTGCGAAGCTCTACCGTCTGCCGGGCGCCCAGGGACGCATCGGGCTCATCAGCCCCCTCAGCGCCCACTTCTGCGGTACCTGCAACCGCATCCGCCTGACCGCGGACGGCAGGCTCAAGCCCTGTCTGCACGCGAGTGCGGAATACTCGCTCAAGGGGCAGGACTTCGACGGGATGGTGCAGACCCTGCGCAGTGCGATCCTGTCCAAGCCCTCCTGGCACGGCGCCCTCGACGCGGAAAACCGCAGTCACGCCGGGCGCAGCATGAATCAGATCGGAGGCTGAGCGCATGGCGGACTTCACACACTTTAACGAGCAGGGCCGCGCAAAGATGGTGGACGTCGGGGAAAAGCCCGTCACGGTCCGCACCGCGGTCGCCGCGGCGCGGGTGCTGGTCAATGAACAGACCTTCGCGCTGATCCGCAGCGGCGGCATGAAGAAGGGCGACGTGCTCACGGTCGCGCAGATCGCGGGCGTCATGGGCGCCAAGCGCACGCCCGAGCTCATTCCGATGTGCCACCCCATCCTGATCGACGGGATCGATCTGAAGCTGTCTCTGGACGAGGCGCGCTGTTCTGTGGAAATCCGCGCGAGCGTCTCCTGCGCCGGGCGCACCGGCGTGGAGATGGAGGCCCTGACCGCCGCCGCGACGGCGGCGCTGACGGTCTACGACATGTGCAAGGCCGTGCAGAAGGACATGGTCA
>JAUNNC010000228.1 GCA_030531585.1 Eubacteriales bacterium
TAGCAAGTTATATCTGCGAGATTTCCACACATATAATCGACAAATATCAGCGCCGTGAATTGTGTATTGTTGTCTTTGTAAAGTGTTAGCAATCGTAAATATTCATTTTGCTATGACTTTCTGTGATGTAACGTAAAGCCTTGAAAAATCGGGCTTTTTGAGTATAATATGACGTGACGTTAGCGATCACACCATCTGAGCGGGAGCGACCGGCCACCGTATCCTGCCAGAAGAAAGGAGACCCAACATGCGTGTAAGCGGTCTGATTATTTCTTACAAAAACGGTATGAACGTCCTTACTGGAACGCCGGTGACGGAGTATCCTGTCGGGGATCTGCTGTGCCGGATTTTTCAGGGTGAAACCCTTGACAACATCACCAGAATACTTCGGAACTGCATCAACGCCTGTCCGATGCGAGACAACTTCCTCACGCAGGACGAGATCGAAGATGCGGAGCATTATATCCTTCAGGCGCTTCTCTATGACGATTTCAAACCCGCGCAGCGACTCGCTCAGGGGAGCTTCATTCGTTGTATGGAGTGCTACCGAGCACTGGATTCAACGACGGCTGGACAGTTCCTGTATCAGGAGAGAGCCCGCGCTGCCGAGAGCGACATGCTTTTCGAAGCAATCGGGTTTGACACCGTTGGCGATTTCCTGCGGCTCTGTTACAACAATTACATCATCGACCTTTACAATGCGCTCACGCTTTTTATCGGAATGGCAGCCGTGAAATCTGGAACAGCCAGCCCGGAGGAGCAGGCAGCCTATAACGAAATCCGTCAGCAGCTGAACAATCCAGATGCGGTTCCGGGTATCGAAATGCGTACGGCTTACGATGCTGGCCGAGAGGAATTCGCCTACAGTTACGTTATCAGCAGCTTCCTTGCCATGGCATTATTCGAGTTTTCGCACCTGACTGCCTCTGCAACAAAGGTGGTGCGGTGTCAAAATCCGGAGTGCCGCAAGTTTTTTACTGCCAAGCGGACCAGCGCGAAATACTGCCCGTTCCCGTCACCGCAGAATCCCGGTCGTACATGTAACGACTACTATCCGCAGCTTGTTCACCGGTCAAAAGTCAAAGCCGATACGCTGCGAAAAATGGAAAAGCGGGCCTATGGTCGTCTGTATAATGACAAGCGCAGGCATCCGGAAGCGGCGGCTGAAATCGAAGGCTTGCTGAGAACGCTTCAGATTGAGTCTCCCGGAAGACGGGACAGTGTCCTTAGCGGAGCACTGTCAGAAGCAGAATACCAGGCATGGTTAAACACCATCAGACGAGAGAAAGGTAGGTCTTACGATGAATAACACGATGAATGCGATAGCTTCTATTTTTACCGGCAAGGGAGGAACCATCAAACTGGCGATCTTTGGATCGTTGATCGCGGCAGTGATCTACGAAATCATGGACTCCAGCTACGGCTTGAATGTTACGACAAAGGAAGGCTCCGTTTCGTTGGCCCCTGCGTCAGGTGCCAGTGGTCAGCAGATGCAGACGGATTCGGCTCATGAAGATGAACCTGAGCAGGATCAGATGCCAACTGCAGTCACGGATGTTCAAGTCGAAGACGAACCAGAAGGATAAGAGGCACATACACCTGCCGCTTGAGGGGATTCCCTTGAGCGGCTTTTTTACTACGACCAAAAGAGCCGTCTGGCTCTTCTGGCTGGAAGCCGTTATTCGGCCTCGCCGGTCATGATGAAGTGCGCGTACTCCCTGCGGTGTTCTTCGAGGTAGCAGACCAGTTCGTAGTAGCCTCGGTCGTTGGCCAGCCGCTGGACCATCGGGACATCGAACATGTTTGTGAGGCCGGTGTCCCGGATTGCGAGGATCTGCTCGCGGATCGTATCCGTCATGCTCGGAACCTTCCGGACCACATCGACTCCCCAGATCACGTTCAGGCCGGAGCCGTTGTCCCAGTCGACCAGGAGGCTACCCGTGTCGTCCACACCGGTGACGGTGCCTTTTGTGCCGATGGGCGGTGCCTGCGCGTCGTCCATCTGGACCAGTTCCAC
>JAUNNC010000084.1 GCA_030531585.1 Eubacteriales bacterium
AAGGCCGCAGACAAGGCCGGCGACAAGGTCAACGAGGTCTTCGAGGACATGAAGGAGAAAGCGCCCGAGGTCATCGGCAAGGTCCAGGACTTCGTCGAGGACATGCGCGAGCGTGCGCCCGAGTACAAGGAGAAGGCGCAGACCTTCGTCGAGGGCGTCAAGGACGCCGCCAAGAAGGCGATGGACGACAGCAAAAAGGACGAGTGAGCGCTTGTCCGCGTGAAAAAACGTCAGGCAGCTTTGCCTGACGTTTTTTCATGTTTTTTCCCCGGCGGCAAGCGCTTCGCCGCGGTATTTGCGCCGGGTGGCGAGGCCGCCGCGGATATGCCGCTCCGCCTTGTTCAGATCCAGCAGGACCCGCACCTGCCGATACAGGCCGGGATTGACGTGCGGCAGGCGCTCGGTCAGATCCTTGTGGACCGTGGACTTGCTCACGCCGAATTGCTTTGCGGCGGCGCGGACGGTCGCCCTGTTTTCGATGATGTATACGGCCAGATCGCAGGCCCGCTCCTCTAAGCTGCATTGCACTCACACCACTCCCAGAGCGCGGCTTCGCCGCGCGTTCTCTGGGTAATGTATATGAGGCGGCGGGGGGCGGTATGAAAAACTGAGCCCGCCGCGCGCTGTTCTCACCCGCTGCGCTGAAAGCATCTGATAAAGAGGGGCAAGCTGCTCCCGCAGCTGTTTGAGGAGTCTTGCGGCAGATCATTTGAAGCGTTCAGATCCACAAGGCCGGCAGAACGCACAGTGCATTACAAGGCTCAACTCCTGTATCTTCCCGCATACAGCTCAGGCAGCATGAATTCCATGCTCATCAAAAGAGCTTGAAATACGCGTCCCGCTCCGCGCCGACGGAGACGTAGCGGATCGGACAGTTTACCGCCCGCTCGACACAGCGGATATAATCAAGAGCGGGCTGCGGCAAATCCTCGGGGCGGCGGCACGCGCTGATATCGGTGCAAAAGCCCGGCAGATATTCGTATACCGGCTTAGCCCGCCTGAGCTCGTCAATACTCGCCGGGAAGCTCTCTGTGCGCCGACCGTCAATTTCATAGGCGACGCATACCGGGATCTTTTCCATGTAGGACAGCACGTCCAGCTTTGTCAGAGCGAGGAAATCGCAGCCCTGGATCTTTACGCCGTAGCGCGAAGCCACCGCGTCAAAGCCGCCCACGCGCCTCGGCCTGCCGGTAGCCGCGCCGTATTCGGCCCCGGCCTCGCGCAGCAAATGCCCCTCCTCCCCAAAAAGCTCACAGACAAACGGGCCTTCTCCGACGCAGCTCGAGTACGCCTTCATAATGCCTATGCTCTCGTCCAGTCTTGCGAACGGGATGCCCGCGCCGATCGGGGCGTAGGCCGCGAGCGTCGTGGAGGCCGAGGTGTAGGGGTAAATGCCGAAGTCGATATCCCGAAGCGCACCGAGCTGGGCCTCAAACAGGATGTTCTTCCCCGCTTTGAGCGCCTCGTCCAGAAAGAGCGTCGTGTCCCGTATATACGGCCGGAGCGGCTTACCGTAGCATGCGAGCCAGTCCATGATGTCGTCGGCAAGGATCGGTGCGTGGCCGTAAGCGCCGGAGATTACCATGTTTTTCCACTCCAGCAGCTCCTCAACCTTTTTCCGCAGCGTGTCCTCATGCAGCAGATCGCCCATGCGCAGGGTCTTCTTCATGTACTTGTCCGCATAGACCGGGGAAATGCCCCGCCGGGTCGACCCAAATTTCCGATCTCCCAGGCGGTCCTCCTCCAGGCAGTCCAGCAGTCTGTGATACGGCAGGCAGATCGTCGCGCGGTCGCTGAGGATCAGGTGCTCGGGACGAATCTCAATGCCCGCCGCTGTCAGTCGGCCAATCTCTTTTGACAGATGCTCAAGGTCGATTACAATCCCCGGGCCGAGGACATTGGCTGTCTCCGGGCGGAGGATACCGGAGGGCAGCAGGTTCATGACAAATCTGCCCTTGTCATTGACCACGGTATGCCCTGCGTTGTTGCCGCCCTGGTAGCGTACGACAACGTCGTAATCCGCGCTCAGAAGGTCGACCATACGGCCCTTCCCCTCGTCGCCCCAGTTGATTCCAACAATGGATGTGAGCATGTTCTCTCCCTCCTTATACTTTTATGTCAGCGCCCAGACCGAGACTGTCTGCGTTTGCCTGCAGCAGAGGCCGAACCTCGTCGCGCAGGAAGCGTTCGCATTGACACTCCGCCATGCCGGTGAAGGGAGCGGGGTTCAGCAGCGCCGTCAGTTCCTCGTCATTCAGGTCAAAAGCGTCGTCCTTGCGGATGCGATCGACCAGGTCATTTTCCCTCCCATAGCGCTTTACCTGCTCCGCCGCAGCCATGGCGTGCTGACGGATGCGTTCATGGAGCGTCTGCCGGTCCGCGCCCTTATGCTTGACGCAATACATCAGGATATTTTCTGTTGCCAGGAAAGGCAGCTCCTCCCGCAGATGTTTTTCGCACACGGCGGGATAAAGCCGCATGCCTTGGGCAATGTCGATATACAGATTCAAAATCGCGTCTGTTGCCAGAAATGCCTCGGGAATGGCAAGACGGCGGTTTGCGGAGTCGTCCAGGCTGCGCTCCAGCCACTGGCTTGCCGCTGTGATCGCGGTATTCTGGACCTCGCTGATCACATAGCGGGCGAGAGACGCCATACGCTCAGCGCGCATGGGGTTCGTTTTATACGCCATGGCCGAGGAGCCGACCTGCCCGCTCTCGTGCGGCTCGTCCATCTCCTTGAGGTGGCAGAGCAGCCGCAGGTCTCCCGCGAACTTGGACGCGCTCTGGGCGATCCCGCTCAAAACCTGCAAGACTGCGTAATCCGACTTGCGCGTGTAGGTCTGGCCGCTGACGCTCTGGCAGCGTTCAAAGCCGAGGCCTTCCGCAATCTTCTCCTCAAGCTGCGTCACCTTGTTCGCATCGCCGTCAAAAAGGGCCAGAAAACTTGCGGCAGTGCCGGTCGTGCCCCGGCAGCCCAGAGGCTGGAGCTCGGAGAGTTCAAAATCGAGCTGGCGCAGATCAAACAGCAGATCATAGATCCAGAGGCAGACACGCTTGCCGACCGTCGTGGGCTGGGCCGCCTGAAAATGCGTCCAGGCGAGCGCAGGGATCCCTCCGGTTTTCTCCGCGAAATCCGCCAGCGCCTCGACCGCGTTCAGCAGGAGACGGCGCAGCAGCAGGAGTCCGTCGCGCATGTTGAGAATATCCGTGTTGTCCCCGACGTAGCAGCTTGTTGCACCGAGGTGGATGATCGGCCGTACCGCCGGGCAGCAGTCGCCGAAGGTCATAATATGGGCCATCACGTCATGGCGGAGCTCGTGCTCATAGCGCGACGCCGCTTCGTAGTCGATATCGTCCAGATGGCCGCGCATCTCGTCGAGCTGATCCTCGCTGATCGGGATGCCGAGGCTTTTTTCACTCTCCGCCAGCAGCAGCCACAGACGCCGCCACGTGGAAAACTTGCGCTCGTCGGAAAAAATGCGCTTCATCTCCTCGTCCGCATACCGGCTGCACAGCGGGCTTTCATAAAACTCATGCAAAGCTGTTCCCCCTCCCGCAGAAATAAAAAATGAGAGACAGCGACGGTACAGAAAAACATCTGCGAGTCGTCGTTGTCTCTCAACGGTGGCAGTCTACGACAAAAAGCCTGTGCTGTCAATCGTTATTTTGCCAAAAAGCAGGAAGGGGGTGAAACTTCCCGGGAATTTGACTTCGTTTCAGAAGCGCTGCAAGGAATCAAAAACGGAGAAGCCTTTCGGTTTCTCCGTTTTTTGATTCGCGCATACGTTGTTCATTACAGGACCTCGGTCGCCGTTCGCTCCATCGGCAGCGCTTTGCGGTAGCGGGCCAGGAAGGCGGCAAAGCCCTCCACATCCGCGGACTCGGCCATCAGCGTCACGCTCTTTGCCCCGGCGAAGACCTTGTTGTCGAGATAGTCGGGCAGGCTCTCGCCCTCTTCCTTCCAGAGCATGTATGCTCCGAGCAGGGCCATGCCGTAGGGTCCGCCCTCGCCCGCCGTCTCCATGACGGAGACCGGCGTGCTGACCGCCGCGGACAGCATCCGCTGACCGACCTCCGGCGTCTTGAAGAAGCCGCCGTGTCCGTACAGCTTCTCGATCCGGACCTGCTCGGTCTCGGTGAGGATGTCCATGCCGATCTTCAGCGTGGCGAGCGCCGAGAGCAGGTGCGTGCGCATGAAGTTTGCCAGCGTGAAGTCCGCATTCTGCATGCGGGCAAAGATCGGGCGGCCTTCATCCAGGTCGGTCACACCCTCGCCGGAGAAGTAGTTGAAGCTCATCAGCCCGCCGCAGTCCGGTTCTCCCTCAAGCGCCTTGCGGAAGAGCTTTGTAAACAGCTCGCCCCTGCCGACATGCACGCCGATCAGTTCGGCAAACTCGGAAAACAGATTGACCCAGGCGTTGATGTCGCTGGTGCAGTTGTTGCAGTGCACCATGGCGACCGGCGCGCCGTCGGGCGTCGTGACCATGTCGATCTCGCGGTGTACGCCGAGCGGGTGGTCCGTGACGATCATCGCGAAGTCCGAGGTGCCAGCCGAGACGTTGCCGGTCCGAACGCGCACGGAATTGGTCGCCGTCATGCCGGTGCCGGCGTCGCCCTCGCAGGGCGCGACGGGGATGCGTGGGCGCAGCGTGCCGCTCGGGTCAAGAAAGCGCGCGCCCGCCTCGGTGAGCATTCCGGCCTTTGCGCCCGCGGGCAGCACCTTTGGGAGGATGGTGCGAAGATCCAGCCCCGTGAGGGCTTTGAACTTCTGCAGCATCCCCTCGTCATAGTCGCACGTCGAGCTGTCGATCGGGAACATGCCCGAGGCCTCGCCCACGCCCATGAGCTTCTTGCCCGTGAGCCGCCAGTGGATGTACCCCGCAAGGGTCGTGAGATAGGCGATATCTTTCACGTGCTCCTCGCCGTTGAGCATCGCCTGATACAGATGGGCGATGCTCCAGCGCTGGGGAATGTTGAAGCCGAAGAGCTCCGTCAGCTTCGCCGCGGCCTCGCCGGTGATGGTGTTGCGCCAGGTGCGGAATTCCGCGAGCTGCTTTCCATCCGCGTCGAAGGGCAGGTAGCCGTGCATCATGGCGGACACGCCGATCGCGCCGACAGAATCCAGCTCTACGCCGTATCTGGCCCTGACGTCGGCTTTCAGATTGGCAAAGCAGGTTTGGATGCCCGTGTGGACGGCGTCCATCGAATAGGTCCATACGCCGTCGACCAGCTGGTTTTCCCACTCAAAGTCGCCGGAGGCGACGGGGACAAAGCTTTCGTCGATCAGCACGGCCTTGATGCGCGTGCTGCCGAGTTCGATTCCGAGTACGGTTTTTGTCAGATCCATGGCCGCTCCTTACTTGAGTTTCCAGATCAGGTCCTTGACCAGCAGTTCTTCTTCCAGCTTCTCGGGGGTCGTATCCTTCGTGATGTGGACGAATTCGATGTCCAGCATCCGCGCCCAGTCGCGCATCATTTCGGCCGAGACGTCGTAGCTCAGCACCGTGTGGTGCGCGCCGCCCGCCGTGATCCAGCACTCGACGCCGGTCGTGAGGTCGGGCATCGCCCGCCACATGACGCGGGCCACCGGCAGATTGGGCATGGGCAGGATGGGCTTGACCGCCTCGATGTCCTGCACGATCAGGCGAAGCCTGCCGCCCATGTCGATCAGGGACACGACGATCGCGCTTCCCGCCTTGCCCTCGAAGACAAGACGGGCGGGGTCCTTTTCGTTCATGCCGATGCCGAGGTGGTGGGTCTCGATCCGGGGCTTGTCCGCCGCGAGAGACGGGCAGACCTCCAGCATGTGCGCACCGAGGGAGTATTCCTGCCCCTCGACGAGGTGGTAGGTGTAGTCCTCCATAAACGCGGAGGCGCCGTTGCCGCCCTCACCCATGGCCTTGAGGATCGCCGTCATGGCGGACACTTTCCAGTCGCCCTCGCCGCCGTAGCCGTAGCCCAGCGCCATCAGGTGCTGGCTGGCAAGACCCGGGAGCTGCTCCATGCCGTAGAGGTCCTGGAAGGTGTTCGAGAACGCCTTGCAGCCCTCGCGGTCCATCATCCGGCGGATGGCGATCTCTTCCTTTGCCTGGTAACGGATCGCGGCGAGATTGTCGGTCGCGACGTCATAAGCGGCCTCGTACTCGGCCACCAGCGCGTCGATCTCAGCCTCCGTGACGGCGTCCATTTCCTTCACCAGATCGCCGACCGCCCAGGTGTTCACCTGCCAGCCGAGCTTGATCTGGGCTTCGACCTTGTCGCCCTCGGTGACGGCGACCTCGCGCATATTGTCGCCGAAGCGCATGACCTTCATCTCTTTCGAGACGGCAACGCCGACGGCGGCCTTCATCCAGTCGCCGATGCGTTTCTGAACGTCCGCGTTCTGCCAGTACCCGGCGATGACCTTCCGGGGCTTGCGGAGCCTGGCGCCGAGGAAGCCGTGCTCGCGGTCGCCGTGCGCGGCCTGGTTGAGGTTCATGAAGTCCATGTCGATCTCAAGGTTCGGGATCTCCATGTTGTACTGCGTGGCAAAATGACACCAGGGCTTCTGCAGGTCGCGCAGACCGTCGATCCACATCTTGCTGGGGCTGAAGGTATGGCACCAGGTGATGATGCCGGCGCACGCGTCCCGGTAGTTTGCCTCCCTGACGACATCGGAGATCTCTTTGTTGGTCTTGGCGGTCACCTTGTAGACCAGCGGGTAGGGCAACGCCTTTGTCAGCTCCTCCGCCATCTCCCGGGCGCGGGCCTCGACGGTCTCCAGCACCTCCGGGCCGTACAGGAACTGCGATCCGACTACAAACCAAAATTCACGTTTCATTCCTTATTCTCCTGACGTGACCGTTTCCTGTCACAGTGTTTTCGGCGGGTCCTCCGCCGCAGCCGCCTGTTCATGCTGCTGCTTGTTGCGATGCTTGATCCTGCTCTTGCTGCGCGCGGAGAGGACCACGCTCTGGAGGATGATGAAGAAGCCGAGCATGGCGCCGTTGGCCATCTCCTGCCACCAGGACGCGTTCAGCGGGCTGAGCGCGATGATCTTCTGGATCGTGGCCAGGATCATGGCGCCAAAAAAGGTGCCGATGACGTTGCCCACGCCGCCGGTGAGCAGCGTGCCGCCGATGATAGAGGACGCGATGGCGTCCATCTCACCGCGCATGGCAACGCTGGCGTTGCCGGCGGGCTTATGCATCAGGAAGACAAAGCCGGCCAGTCCGGCCAACAGGCCGCTGATCACATAGCTCCAGAAAATGGTGCTCTTGACATTGATGCCCAGCATCAGCGCGCTCTGCCGGTTGCCGCCGACCGCATAGATATGGCGGCCCAGCTTGGTATAGCGCAGCATCAGCGCCATCAGGATCACCACGAGTACCGCGACGATCGCTCCGATCTCGATCTTCGCCGGGATCAGGTTGCCGTTCTGGGCCGTATAACCCAACCAGGAGATCTTCAGCTTGGTCTTTACCAGCGCGAGGAAGGCCTCATGCGTCACCTTGACCGGGTTGACGGACAGAATGGTGGTCAGGCCGCGGGCAAGGAACATGCCCGCCAGTGTGACGATGAAGGGCTGGATCTCCAGATAGCTGACGAGGAAGCCCTCGACCAGGCCGAAGGCCAGGCCGATCCACAGCGCCAGCAGGAAGGTCAGCGCAATGCTGGCAAAGCTGCTGTCGATCGTGCTGCCGTTGAGAAACAGCGCGCAGCTCATGACCGTCAGACCGATCACGCCGCCGACGCTGATGTTGATGCCGCCGCCGATCATGACGACCGTCAGGCTGCAGGCAATGATGATCAGGGCCGCGTTGTCGTTGAGCAGGTCAAAAATCATCTGCGGCTTCAAAAAACCGCCCTTCAGTGTGAGCATCGCCGTCAGATACATCGCGGCGAAGATCCCGATGCTGATGATCATCAGCATCTGGGCGTCGGTCAGCGGCTCACGCTGCAGCTTCCGCACTCTCTGCTTGTTGTCCGACATTCAGCTCACCCCCTTACTGCTGAGCTCTCTGGTATGCCGGGATAAACGGGAACGATTCCAGAGCTCGGTCAGCTTGCTCTTTACCACGGGAGAACCGGCCACCACAATGATGATGATAACGATGGCCTTGTATGCCTTGACGTTGACCGGAGCAACGTTCATGGCATAGAGGGTCGTGGTCAGCATCTGGATGATGTACGCGCCCAGGATGCTTCCGCTCAGCTTGAAGCGGCCGCCGCCCAGGTTGTTGCCGCCGATCGCAACGGCAAGGATCGCGTCCATCTCGATGTCGACCAGCAGCGTCTTGTGGTTGAGCTGTCCCAGACGACATACGCCGATCACACTGGCTACGGACACGCAAACACCCAGAAGGACAAAGCTCAGGAGCTTGATGAGCGTCGGGTTGATGCCGTTGAGTCGGGCCGCGCCCGCGTTGATGCCGACCGACTGGGTGTAGAGGCTGAGACTCGTAAATTTGAATACCAGGAACAGCAGCAGGCCCACCAGGAGCACTGCGAAAATCGGCGTCGGGACCGGGATGCCGGGGATCGTCATGCCGATGGAGCTGATGATGGGGCTGTTGAGCTGCGGCGTTGCGTCGCCGTTGATCCAGTAGGCGATGGATCGGCCGCAGGAATACAGGATCAGCGTTGCGATCATCGGCTGGATACGGAACACGGCGACCAGCGTGCCGTTGAAGAGCTTGAAGAGGATCGTCGCGAGGCAGCAGAGCAGCAGGCCCAGGATTACGCTGCCGACGGTAATGCCCCCCATCCCCTGCAGGACCTTGACGAACACGGCTCCGGAGATTGCGCCGACCGCGCCGACGGAGATGTCCTGTCCGCCGCAGGCCGCAGTCACGAGCGTCATGCCCATGGCGATGATGGCAAGCTCGCTCGCACTGTCGATGATGCTGATGAGGTTGCCGGTCAGCACGATGTTACCGCTGTTGTTGACGCGCATGGTGATGGCGAAAAAGCCGAGATCCCGAAACAGATTGAAAACAATCAGGATGGCGAGGGCGACGAGCGGGATCACAAGCTGACCGAGCCCGGCGCCTGTTTTCTTCTTTTTGTTCATCTTACTGCTCCCCTCCCGCGATGGTTTTCATCACATGCTCCTGCGTCAGCTCCTCGCCGGTCAGCTCGCCCACGATCTTACGGTCGCGCATGACGATGAGCCTCGAGCAGGTACGCAGCATCTCCTCGATCTCCGAGGAGATGAAGGTGATGCTCATGCCCTCTTCGGCGAGTTTCAGTACCAGCTTCTGGATCTCGGTCTTGGTGCCGACGTCGATGCCGCGCGTCGGCTCGTCGAGAATCAGGTACTGCGGATGCGTCAGCAGCCAGCGGGCCAGGATGACCTTCTGCTGATTGCCGCCGGAGAGCGACTTGATGGGCGTCTCCGGGGAGGCGGTCTTGATGTTCAGCGCTTTGATGTACTCGTCGGCAAAGGCCTCCGTCTTGGCACGGGAGATGGGGTGGTTCATCCCCTTGATGACCTGCAGGGCCAGAATGATGTTCTCCCGCACGGACAGATCCGCGATGATGCCGTCGCGCTTGCGGTCCTCGGGAAGATAGCCGATGCCGTGCTTCATGGCGTCGAGCGGCTTCGTGATCTTCACATGCTTCCCGTCGACCGTCACGGTGCCGCCGGTGACCGGATCGGCGCCGAAGATGGCACGGACGCTCTCGCTGCGGCCCGATCCCAGCAGGCCGGTGAAGCCGTTGACCTCGCCTCTGGCGATGTGGAAATCGAAGGGACGGCTCTCGCTGCTGGACAGATCCTCGGCCGTGTAGAAGGCCTCGCCCTCCGAAACGGTGCGGGCGGTATTCTTGATGCCCGAAAGATCCTCCAGGTCCTTGCCGATCATCTTCTCCACGAGCTTCACCTGCGGCAGATCCTTGACGTCAAACTGTCCCACCAGCTCGCCGTTTCGCAGAACGGTGATCTGGTCGCTGACCGCGTAGACCTGTTCGAGGAAGTGTGTGACAAAGATGATCCCGACGCCGCGGCTTTTGAGCTCCCGCATGAGGCCGAAGAGCATTTCGACCTCTTTATCGTCGAGCGAGGAGGTCGGCTCGTCGAGGATCAGGACCTTGCAGTCGGTATCGACCGCCCGTGCGATGGCCACCATCTGCTGGACCGCAAGCGAGCAGCTTCCGAGCTGCTGCCTGGGTCTGGCGGGGATGCCGAGGTTATCCAGCAGCTCCCCGGCTTTCTTCTCCATCGCCTTCCAGTCCACGCCTTTGCCCGCGGTGCGGCCGATGAACATGTTCTCGGCCACCGTCAGGTTGGGGCAGAGCGTGATCTCCTGATACACGGTGCTGATGCCGTATGTCTGTGCCTCCTGGGGAGAGCGAATGCTGATGGCACCTTCGACTCCGTCAATCCGGATCTCTCCCTCATCCATGGGGTAGACACCGGTCAGCACCTTGATCAGCGTCGATTTTCCCGCGCCGTTCTCCCCCATCAGCGCGTGGATTGTTCCTTTGCGCAGAGTAAAATCCACATTGTTCAGGGCTCTGACGCCCGGAAAATACTTGCAGATCCCGCGCATGGTCAAAACAATATCGTCTTGCATCCGCTTGTCTCCTGTCTGATTATCATAAGAAACGCGGTGTGGACCGCGGATCACTCCACTTTTTCCACACCGCGCTGTTTGCTTGCCTGATGATCTGTTCGCAGGGAGGATCAGCCGAGGCCGTAGGTGTCGATATCGGCCTGGGTGAT
>JAUNNC010000005.1:0-2003 GCA_030531585.1 Eubacteriales bacterium
GAAGGAGAACAACTGCGCGATGCTCGTATCAGCGGAATCGTAGTGATCGAAAGTCCCAATCTCACAGAACCATTGCTCGGAGAAATTGCTCAGAGAGAGATTGGCCGCATACTGCTGCGTTTCCGAAAGGGTAAACGGATCACCTGTTTCGGTGGGATTTGCTGTAAGCGTTTCTTCCTGTTTACCTTGCTGGGAGGCGTTCTCAAACGGATGAGTCTCCTCCGCAGACGCTGCTGTAGGCTTGGGCTCGGCTTCCGCTTCGTCAGCAAGGACTTCCGCAGAAACCGGCGCAGCTGTCTCAGCCTTTCCACAGGCGGCCATCAAGAGGACCGCAAGAAGGATAATAAGAAGCACAGCTGTTCTCTTCCATAGTTTTAGTAAAACTCTTTTCATAAATAATATATAAACAGCACTTTTACCATTTCGTTTCACAACCTCTAATGTTCTGCTCGCTATAATCACAGAGTCATTCTCATTGAAACTACGCCATCAGTACAATTCACTTCTTCAAAGCCCATGCGCTTATACAGCCCATATCCAACACGCATCACTGCAGGCTTGGTAGTAAACGTAACTTCCTTAAAACCAAGATGCCTGCTTCTTTTCAGCATCTCATTCATAAGAACTCTTGCATAATCTTTGCCACGGTAATCAGGCTTAATATACAATCTTTTTGCTTCACAAGTATCTTCATCAATACGCTTAATTGCGATGGTAGCAATAGGATTCTCATCTTCAAACCCAATCAACAGGGCCCCATCTTTATAATACGTACCAAGATCAGCTAATTCCTTATCCAAAGATGCAAAGCAACTCTCAGCGCCTTTTATCTCGGAGTATTCTCTGATTAACTTTTTTGCTACCTCGTAATCCGTGCAGTCCTTTATTACAAACATGCTATTTCCCTTTCTCGATAGCCGGTTTTACTGAAATATAATCTATTCGACACTTTTTAATTTTGCCGATCTTACAAAAACTCAAATGTTTTCTGTGGAAAGGCGACAGATCAAAATTCAAAGTAACTTATTATACATCGTCACGACGGATTTTTCCAGATAAAAAATCGGCACTCTGCTGCGGCAGAGTGCCTTGCGGGTTTTGAGGTTACTGTGTACTACTGCCGTTGGATAGCAGAGAGACAAACCTGAATCATTCATTTTCTTGCGATTACAACCGGCTGATAAAACCCGGTCTCCTCCGGGAACGCCCATTTCACCTCACTGCAGCCATTGGAAAGGAGCAGATTTGTCAATTCTTCCCTGCGAGCAGCTCTGTATTCGCATTCAAACTTGCTGATTTGAAGGGAGTCCTCGTCATCAATGATGTACTGAGTAAGCCGATAGTTGTCATCCTCCCATACCCATGTTTGAAAAGAAACGCGTTTTCCTTTGTCTGTCTGATGAATATAGGGAGGAGAATACGGAGGCTTCCTCAACAGAAGACTGTCGTAATCACGAATGCTGGCGACAAAGATCCCGTTTGGTCTGATCTGACCAGTGATGCTCTCGATTGCCGCTTGCAGCGCGTCAGCGGTAAGCATGTGCGGCAATGCATTGTCCATTGCAATCACAATATCAAACTGTTCGGAGAAGGCATCAGACAATGCGCAGAAATCCGCATGTTCGAAACGGATTTCAACACCGTTCTGTTTCGCACGTTTTCCGGCTTCCTTCAGTTCTCCGTCACTGATGTCAGAAGCGGTGACGCGGTATCCAAGAGCTGCCAGCCCGATTGCCTGCGTTCCGATTCCGCAGGCACAGTCAAGGACATGTGCAGATGGATCAAAACCGTTCTTATGAAAGATCCGATCGAGTATGACAGCCTGCTCATGTGTTGTGGCTTGCCAATCCTGAAAAAGCTTGTCATATTGAGAAGCCATGTCATCATAAAATGTCTGAATAATATTCATGTTGATCTCCCGGCCGAGATTACGGGCTGCGAAGCTTTCAAAACACAAATGCTCATGACAGCGGCGCTGGTGACGAGTCATAAAATAGACAATT
>JAUNNC010000005.1:2013-52765 GCA_030531585.1 Eubacteriales bacterium
CGGCACTCTGCTGCGGCAGAGTGCCTTGCGGGTTTTAAGGGCACGCTTTTGTGTGTTGCATCTGTGACAGATGCCGTGCTATACTTTGCTCATCCAAAACCGAAAGGAGACAGCAACATGTCGGAAATCAATAAATTAGTCGATCAGGAGCTCGAGAATGTAAGCGGCGGCGAGTACCGCGTCGTCAACACCGGCGATTCCAGAAACGCCGCGATCAGAAGCCTGCCCGGCTTGAACACATCGATCATCGGATCGCTTCCGAACGGTACCTGGGCCAATACGACCGGAAGATTCATTCGCGTAGACGGCCGCAACTGGGCGGAGATCAACTCCCCGATGTATGGCTGGATCAAGGGCAGCATCCTGGGATACGAGTACTGATCCTGTTCTCCGATAAAAATGCTTCATTATATCGGAGTGGCAGCGTGCCGTGCACACTGCAGCGACAAACAAAAGAAAAAGCGACCTCCGGTCTGTGTCGAAACAGATCGGAGGTCATTTTTATCCTTCAGCGTTCGCGATACTGCTGCGCGTGCCTGCGGATGGCGTCAAAGGTTTCCACGCTCAGGTCGTGCTCGACCTTGCAGGCGTCCTCGCGCGCGGTCTCCGGGCTGACGCCCAGACCGATCAGCAGCTCGGTCAGAAGCTTGTGCCGCTCATACATGCGCTCGGCAATCTCAAGCCCGGGCTCCAGCAGTACGATCATCCCCGCCGGGTCGAAGGTGATATACCCGCTTTCCCGCAGGCGCTTGGTGGCATAGCTGACGCTGGGCTTGGTCACGCCCAGCTTGTCCGCCACGTCGATGGAACGGACATAGCCGCGCTCTTCCTTGATCATGAGCATGGCCTCGAGATAGTCTTCCGCAGATTTATGAATGTTCATCATCATCACCCATTCCTAAAATACCACTAACAAGAGGAAAAAGCAAGGGGAAACAAAAACAGAAGTTAGAGATTGACAATCAGAATTATATATGTTAAACTGCGTAGCGTGGTTAAAGGAATATAACCCATATTAATCCCATCTCATCACAGACGATGGATGCCGGATGCGGATTACGGAGAGGAGGGGACGGAATGATGCCCCTGATCCTGGCAGACCCGGGCGAGGAGGCCGTCATCAAAAAAGTCGGCGGCAGCCCAGAGATGAAAAAGCATCTGGAGGACATGGGCTTCACGGCAGGCGGCACCGTCACGGTGATGAACACCATCGGCGGCAACCTGATCGTGAAGATCAAGGAATCCCGCGTGGCCATCAGCAAGGAGATGGCCTCGAAAATCATGGTTTAATCAAATCGTGGATAAAGGAGAGAACAGCATGAAAACACTCAGAGACGCAAAGGTCGGCGAGACCGTCAAGGTCGTGAAGCTGCACGGCGAGGGCGCGGTCAAACGCCGCATCATGGACATGGGCATCACCAGAGGCGTGGAGGTCTATGTCCGCAAGCTCGCCCCGCTCGGCGATCCCGTGGAGGTCAACGTGAGAAACTACGAGCTCTCGATCCGCAAGGCGGACGCCGAAATGATCGAAGTGGAATAAGGAGGCAGCGACATGGATAAGCAACTGCGCATTGCCCTGGCGGGCAACCCGAACAGCGGCAAAACGACCCTGTTCAACAAGCTGACCGGCTCCAACCAGTTCGTCGGCAACTGGCCCGGCGTGACGGTGGAGAAGAAGGAAGGCAGACTCATCGTCGACAAGGAGGTCATCCTGACCGACCTGCCCGGCATCTATTCGCTCTCTCCGTATACGCTGGAAGAAGTCGTGGCCCGGAATTACCTCATCGAGGAAAAGCCCGACGCCATTTTGAACATCGTGGATGCCACGAACCTCGAGCGCAACCTCTATCTCACCACCCAGCTCACGGAGCTCGGCATCCCGGTCGTGATCGCTCTGAACATGATGGACCTGGTGCGGCGCGCCGGGGACAGCATCAACGTCAAGGAGCTCTCCAGACAGCTCGGCTGTAAGATCGTCGAGATCTCCGCGCTCAAGGGCGAGGGCGTGGCCGACGCGGCGAAGGCCGCGATCGAGGCTGCAAAGAACGGGAAAACCATCCCGCAGCACAGCTTCTCCGGCCCGGTCGAGCACGCGCTGGCCCATATCGAAGAGGTCACCGTACATAATCTCCCCGAGGAGCGGCAGCGCTGGTACGCCATCAAGCTCTTCGAGCGCGACGAAAAGGTCGTGGAGAGCATGAAGCTCTCGGATGAGGTCAAGGCGCATATCGAACAGGACATCGTGGCCGCCGAGAAGGAGCTGGACGACGACGCCGAGAGCATCATCACCAACGAGCGCTATGTCTACATCGGCAACATGCTCAAGGGCATCTACAAAAAGAAGGGGAAGGGTCAGCTCTCCACGTCCGACAAGATCGACAAGATCGTGACCAACCGTATCCTCGCACTCCCGATCTTTATCGTTGTGATGTTCCTGGTCTATGCCCTGTCGATGGGCACCTCCATAGCCGACGGCGGCATCTCCATCGGCACCTTCCTCACAGACTGGACGAACGATGTGCTCGGCGGCGCCTGGCTGCAGGACGGCTCCCGCGCGATTCTCGAGAGCTGGGGCGCGGCGCCCTGGCTCGTAGGCCTGATCTCCGACGGTATCCTCGCGGGCGTCGGCGCGGTGCTCGGCTTCGTGCCGCAGATGCTCGTCCTGTTCCTGATGCTGTGCCTGCTGGAGGACTGCGGCTATATGGCCCGTATCGCCTTCATCATGGACCGTATCTTCCGCCGCTTCGGCCTGAGCGGCAAGAGCTTCATCCCGATGCTCGTGGCCACGGGCTGCGGCATCCCCGGCGTCATGGCCTCCCGCACCATTGAAAACGAGCGCGACCGCCGTATGACGATCACCACGACCACCTTCATGCCCTGCGGCGCGAAAATGCCCATCATCGGCCTGATCGCAGGCGCGCTCTTCGGCGGCAGCACCTGGGTCGCCACCTCGGCTTACTTCATCGGCGTGGCCGCGATCATCATCTCCGGCGTCATGCTGAAAAAGACCAAGAGATTCGCGGGCGATCCCGCCCCCTTCGTCATGGAGCTGCCCGCATACCACCTGCCCGCCTGGGGCAACGTCCTGCGGGGCACCTGGGAGCGCGGCTGGAGCTTCATCAAGCGCGCCGGTACGGTCATCGTGATCTCCTCCATCGTGATCTGGTTCCTCACCAGCTTCGGCTCCGTCAACGGCAAGTTCGGCATGGTCGATGATCTCTACGAGGACGAGACCGTTGTGACGGATGAGTACGTCGCCGTCGTGGCCGACCGCATGGGAGTCCCCGAGGACGAGGTCGAGCCGATGGACGACTCGATCCTGGCCCGTGTGGCGCAGCCCGTCTCCGTCGTGTTCAAGCCCCTGGGCTTCGGCGACTGGAAGCCCACCGCCGCCACCGTGACCGGACTTGTGGCGAAGGAAGAAGTCGTCGCGAACTTCGGCATCATGTACGCCTATGATGACGCAGACGGCGAGGAGGAGTTGGAGGAGAACGGCGACCAGATCTGGGATCGCGTGGCCGAGGACTTCAACGCCTTCTCCGGCGGACACGGAAAACTGGCTGCTTTCGCCTTCATGATCTTCAACCTGCTGTGCGCGCCCTGCTTTGCGGCCATGGGCGCCATCAAGCGCGAGATGAACAGCGCCAAGTGGACCTGGTTTGCCATCGGCTACCAGTGCGGCTTTGCCTGGGTGATCGCCTTCATCGTCTGGCAGCTCGGCCGCGTGTTCGCGGGCGGTGTGAACGTCGTCGGTCTGATCCTCGCGCTGGCCATGCTGGCGGCGCTCCTGTGGCAGCTCTTCAAGCCCTACAAGGAAGCGCAGAAGCTCACCGTTAAGTAAAGAAATCCTCTCTTTTCTCTCCTGCCGGCGGCGCTGTGAGGTTTCGTACCTCCGGCCTCACAGTGCCGCCGCATCTTCAAGGAAGTGATCCTGTGTTGACCTGGCTTTCCGCAAATCTCATCAATATCGTGCTTGTCGCCGTGCTCGTGCTGATCGTGACGCTGCTGATCCGCGGTATGATCCGCGACAGGAAGGCGGGAAAATCCTCCTGCGGCGGCAGCTGCGCGAGCTGCGGCGCCTGCGGCTCCTGCGGCAGCTGCGGCGCGGCGAACACCGCGCAGACGACGGATGGGATACCCGGCAAATAAAACGAAAACACCCTGCGGAACGATGCAGCTTGTATCTCTGCAGGGTGTTTTGTTCATACAGAGAAAGGCGATGGCCGCGGCCTTTCGGAATACCGGGTCAACTCCCGCTGCGCGTTTCCGGGTCCGTCAGCGCCGCCGCCTGATACAGCAGCGCGTTGCAGATCGCCGCGGCGACCGTGCTGCCGCCCTTGCGCCCCAGTGCGATAACGGCGGGGACGCCGCAGGCCTCACAGACCGCGAGGGCGCGCTCCTTGCTCTCCACGACATTGACAAAGCCGACCGGCACGCCGATCACCAGCGCGGGGCGCAGGCCCTTTTCGATGTGCTCGGAAAGACGCAGCAGCGCCGTCGGCGCGTTGCCGATGACATAGACCGCGCCCGGACAGAGCGCCGCCGCGTGATCCATCGAGACGACGGCGCGCGTGACGCCGCGTTCCCGCGCCGCCTCGGCGACAAAGGGCTCCGCCATGAAGCAGCGCGCCGTGCAGCCGAGCTTTTGCAGCGCCGGTTTGCTGATCCCCGCGAGGGCCATGTTGCTGTCCGTGACGATCGTGCCGCCGCGCAGCGCCGCCTGCGCAGAATGCACCGCCTCCGCCGTGATGCGCAGGTTCGCGGCGTAGTCAAAATCCGCCGTGGTGTGGATCACGCGCCTGACGAGAGCGGCGGTCTCCTCCGGCAGCACGACGCCGCGCGCGCGCAGCTCGCGCTCGATGATCGCCATGCTCTCGCGTTCGATCTGCGCGGGGTTTGTCAGCTCCATCAGGCAAAATCCTCCATGATGCGGTAGACCGCGTCCATATCCAGCGCCGCCCGTACGCCCGCCGCGAGCAGGTCGTACTGGCGCTCCCTGTACGTCTGCCGCGGCTGGGCCGCGGCGCTCTCTTTCTGGATCCCCTTGCGCTCGCAGAGCCAGTTTGCGAGCTTTTCGACCGCATCTTGGCTGTCGAACAGGCCGTGCAGATAGGTGCCGGACACGTTTCCGCTCCGGCAGCCCTCCGCGCGCCCGTCGTCCAGACGGCAGAACGGCTCCCCGCGCACTTCGGTCGCGCCCATGTGGATCTCGTAGCCGTCCAGCGCCGCGCCGTCCAGCGGCCCGCCGGTAACGTGCGCGCGCACGCGCGTGAGCGTCTTCTCCGGCGCGAAGGCCGTGGTGCAGGGCAGCAGCCCCAGACCGCGCAGGGCGGGGACGCTGCCCTCGATCCCGGCGGCGTCGGTGATCCGCTCTCCCAGCATCTGATAGCCGCCGCAGACGCCGAGCACCGGCGTCCCGCGCGCGGCGAGGCGCAGCACGGCGGCCTCCAGCCCGCAGCGGCGCAGCCAGAGCAGATCGTCCATCGTGCTCTTGGTGCCGGGCAGGATCAGCAGATCCGGCTCGCCGAGCTGAGAAGCGCGGTCCGCATAGCGCACGCCGAGCAGTTCATGGGCCTCCAGCGGGGCGAAGTCCGTGAAGTTTGCGATGTGCGGCAGGCGGATCACCGCGACGTCCAGCGGCTTGTGCGCGCTGTGCGCGTCCAGACAGGGGGCGAGCGAGTCCTCGTCGTCGATCCGGACGTTCAGATACGGCACGACGCCGAGCACCGGAACCTTTGTCAGCGCCTCGAGCTGCCTCAGCCCGGGACGCAGCAGGGCCTCGTCGCCGCGGAACTTGTTGATGACCAGTCCCCGGACGCGTGCGCGCTCGGATTCCCGGAGCAGCGCCACGGTGCCGCAGAGCTGGGCGAACACCCCGCCGCGGTCGATGTCGCCCGCAAGCAGCACGGGCGCGTTCACCAGCTCCGCAAGGCCCATGTTCACGATGTCGTTTTCCCGCAGATTGATCTCGGCGGGACTGCCCGCACCCTCGATCACGATCACGTCGTACTCCGCCGCGAGACTGTCATAGGCCGCCCTGATCTCGGGGATCAGGGCTTTTTTGTATGCAAAATAGTCCGCCGCCGTCATCTGCGCGCGCACCCGCCCGTTCACGATGACCTGACTTCCGGTGTCGCTCGAGGGCTTGAGCAGGATCGGGTTCATGCGCACATCCGGTTCGATCCCGGCGGCCTCGGCCTGCACGGCCTGGGCGCGCCCGATCTCCAGCAGCTCCCGCGTTACGGCGCTGTTGAGCGCCATGTTCTGACTCTTGAACGGCGCGGCGCGCAGCCCGTCCTGCGCAAAGATCCGGCACAGCGCCGTGCACAGCAGGCTTTTGCCCGCGCCCGACATCGTGCCCTGCACCATGATGCGCTTTGCTCTGCTCATGTCAGCATCTCCCTCAGCGCCGCGATCAGGCGGTCGTTGTCCTCCCGTGTCCGCACCGCGACACGGTACCAGCTTGCGTCCAGGCCGTGAAAATCGTCGCAGGAGCGGATCAGGATCCCGCGCTCCCGCAGCCGCGCGGCGAGCTCCGTCCCGCCCTGAAACAGCAGGAAGTTCGCCTCGCCCGGAATGACCTTCAGGCCGAGCGCTTCCAGTTCATGCGCAAGGAGCGGCCGCTCCGAGCGGATCAGCGCGCGCAGACGGTTTACATAATATTGATCCTCCAAGGCCGCAAGACCGGCCTCCTGCGCAAGCGTCGACACGCTCCACGGCGGCCCCGCCCGTCTCATCGCTTCCAGATATGCCGTGTCCGCGCACAGCGCGTACCCGAGCCGCACGCCCGCCATCCCATAGAGCTTGGTAAAGGCTTTGAGGATCAGCAGGCCCAGGGCGCTCTCCAGCAGGCCCTTCGCCGTGTAAAGCTCCGGCTCATCCAGAAAGTCGGCGAAGCACTCGTCGAGGATCAGGCGCGTGCCGCTCTCCCCGCAGCGCCGCACGATGCGGCGCAGCAGGCCGGGTTCGACCGTGCGCCCCGTCGGATTGTTGGGGCTGCAGAGAAACAGCAGGTCGAGACCGCGGTCGATTTGCCACAGGATGTCCTCCGTCAGTGCGAAGGGCTCCCGCAGCGGGAAGCGCAGAAGCTCGCAGCCGCAGGACTCCAGCGCCGCCTCGTACTCGCCGAAGCAGGGCGCGGTCACCAGCGCGCACCCGGGCTTTGCGGCAAGGACCGCGCGCCAGATGAGATCGGCCGCACCGCTGCCGCAGAGGACCCACGCTTCCGGCACGCCCTCATGGGCCGCAATGGCCCGGCGGAGCCTTCGGCAGAAGGGGTCGGGGTAGCGGTCCGCCTCCGCCGCCGCGCGCCGAATCGCCGCCTGTACGCCGTCCGGGACGCCGAGCGGGCTGACGCTCGCGGAAAAGTCGAGCGGCGCGGTGCCGTATGCTTCCCGATAGGCGGCCCAGTCGCCGCCGTGTATTCTCTCCATCAAAGCACCCCCGCCAGCGCAAGGCGCAGCGCCGCGCAAACCGGCAGCAGCAGGACGCTTGCGCAGAGCATCATGCGGTTCGCGCGCAGGATATCCTCCGGGACGCAGGGCCGATGCGCGTCGCCGAGCGCCGCTTTGTCATACCGTTTGCCGAAGTACCACGCCGGGCCGCCGAGCTGCACGCCCAGAGAGCCCGCGCAGGCGCTCTCGGTCTGCCCGGCGTTGGGACTCGCCGTTTTCCGCGCGTCGCGCCGCCAGATGCGGAAGGCGCCGCGCGCGTCGTGGCCCGTCAGCGCCGCCGCAGCGATCCAGAACAGGGCGGAAATGCGCGCCGGAATGAAATTTGCCGCGTCGTCCAGGCGCGCGGCCGCGCGGCCGAAGTACAGATAGCGCTCGTTCTTGTAGCCCACCATGCTGTCCATGGTGCTGACCGCCTTGAACGCCAGCGCGAGCGGTGCGCCGCCGAGCGTCATATACAGCAGCGGCGAGGCCACGCCGTCGCAGAAGTTCTCCGCCACGGTCTCCACCGCCGCCTTGGCGACGCCCTCCGCGTCGAGGCGCTCCGTATCCCGCCCGACGATGCGCGCGGCCGCTTTTCGCGCGCCGGGCAGATCGCCGCCTCGGAGGGCTTTATATACGCGTCTGCTCTCGGAGGCGAGGCCGCGCGCCGCGAGGGCCTGCGCGCACCAGAAGCTCTGGACCGCAAGCTCCGCCGCCGGGTGGAGCCGCCGCGCGAGCAGGCAAACGCCGTATGCGATCACAAAGCTCAACAGCGGCAGCGAGACGGCGAGCAGGGCGCCGCCCCAGAGCTCGCCCCGGGGCGTCTTGGGGAACAGCGGGCGGATGCGGCGCTCATACCCGCTGATGTACCGCCCCATCCAGACGACCGGATGCGGCAGCCACGCGGGGTCGCCGAAGAGCAGATCGAGCGCAGCGCCGATGAGCATCGCGTACAGGATCAGCATGCCGCGCCCTCCTTTACAAAGCAGAGCTCCCCGAGCAGGCGCAGCCGCCTCTCCCGGGCCCACAGTCGGGCGTCGTATTGAAGCGCCCAGCCCCCGCCGAAGGGCGGCCGCAGGTCAAAGTAGGCGAACGGAGGCTCGCAGAAGTGCTCCAACACCGCGCGCTGGGTCCCGCCGTGCGCGACGATGACAAGCGTCTCCCGGCCCTCCGACGCGGCGCGCTCCGCCAGCGCGGCGAAGGCGCGGCAGCTGCGATCGCAAAACTGCGCCAAGCTCTCGCCGTTCGGGCAGGGCCCCGTACAGCCCCCGTCCACCCAGGCGCGGTAGGCGGCGTCCTGAGCCATCTCGTCCGCCGTGCGGCCCTCAAAGTCGCCGAAGTCGATCTCGGCCAGCGCCGCAACGACCTCCTGCCGCGCCGCGGGGAAAGGATGCGCGCCGTCTGCCGCGCGCGCAGCAGGGGAGAGGTATAGACCAGCTCCGGCGTGAAGTCCGCCGCGCGCAGCTCCGCCGCCCCCACCGGGGACAGCGGCGGGTCCGAGCGCCCCTGATAGCGGCGCTGCTCGTTATACGCCGTGCGCCCGTGGCGCAGGAGATAGACTGTCATTTCCACTCCCCCTTGAGAAAGCGGGGGATGCCGCAGAACACGCGAACGACCGTGTCCGCACCTTCGGCGAGCAGACAGGCGAGGCGCCCGGCGCGCTCCCGGGCCTCGCGCTCGTCGGGGTCGAGCGGCACGACGCCCCCGCCGACCTCCGAGGCGGTCACCGCCTCAAAGCGCGAGAGCTTTTCGGCCAACGCCTCCAGATCCGCGCAGTCCGCCGCAAGCTCCTGTACCTCGAAGGCGCAGCGGTCTGCAAGCTCCGCATCACTACAGTGCAGAAGCTGCTTTGCGACGTCGTGCTTGCCGCTGAACATGGGGCCGGTAATGAATATCATACGCTCTTCTCCATGAGCTGCACGGCAACAAGCACCGTCAGCAGCCAGAATTCCTCCTTGACCAGAAACCACCCGGCGAGATCGCCCGAGACGCCGCCGAACTGCCGCAGCGCCGTCCGGCCGCAGCGCAGCGCGACTGCCGCCGTAACGCAGAGCGCGGCGAGGAAGACCGTCCATCCGCCGAACAGCGCCATGCCCGCGAGGCACAGCCCCGCCGCGGCAAACAGGATCGCGCGCACGCGCCGCTTGTCGGCGGCGTCGGCAAAGCTGCGCGCGAGGCTCGAGCCCTCGGCGATCGGCAGCGCGGTCAGCACCGCGCCGGACAGGGCACGGGAGAGAACGAAGCCCAGACCGAGACAGCGCAGCGCCCGCGCCGTCGGGTCCAGGGCGCAGCAGAGCGCGAAGAACACGATATAGTACACGCACAGGCGTATCACCGCAAACGCGCCGCAGTGCGGGTCGCGCAGGATCTCCCGCATGCGTTCGGGAGAAGCGCGGCTCGCCAGCGCGTCGGAGACGTCCGCATAGCCGTCGAGGTGGATGCCGCCGGTTATCAGCGCGGGGAGCACGCACAGCCCCGCGCCGCGCAGGAGCGTCGGCATCGCGAGGAGAGCGCACAGCGCCGTCCAGCCCCGGAGGGCGAGGGCGAGCGCCGCGCCGACCAGCGGAAAGGCGGCGAGCGCGTAGCGCATGTTCCGGTCATTCCACTTGAAGGCGGGCACCGGCAGCGCCGAGTACAGGCCGAAGGCCACCGCCGCGGTTTCCAACACCCACATCAGCCCGGTCCCTCCCCTTTGTAATAGTCCGTGATCCCGCACACGACCTCGCACACCGCGTCCGAGAGCGCGGCGAGACGCCGGTTGACCTCCCCGAGCACGCGGAGATAGCGCAGCGTGTCGCCCGCGTAGTCCGCCCCGCCCGAGGAGACCTCGTTCGAGACGATCACAAGGACGCGGCAGCGCCGCTGCAGCGTATCCACGCCGCGCAGAATCGCGTCCGCCGCGCCGTCGCCGCTGCCTTCGACGTCGAACAGCTCGTTGGCGCAGAGATTGCCGATGTCCTCGAGCAGCACGGCGCAGTCCGGCGGGACCGGCGCGGACGATAAGTTTACATAACATTCAACCGTATCAAAGCTCCGGCCCGCGCGCTGCGCCCGGTGCTTTTCGATCCGCGCCGCGGCTTCAGCGCCGAACGGCCGCATCGTCGCAAGATACACGCGCGGCGCGTCCCCGGATAGTTTACATAATAGTTCTTCGGCACGGGAGCTCTTGCCGCTCGCCGCGCCGCCGCATACCAGGACCGTCATTGCGGCGTATACGGCTCGATGCCGCCCTCCGCAAAGGTGTAGCACTCCCGGTAGACGGCCAGTGCCATGTCCAGAAGCGGCATCGCCGCGACCGCGCCGCTGCCCTCGCCGAGGCGCAGCTTCGCAGTGATCAGCGCTTCTTTCCCGAGCTCACGCAGCAGCAGCGCCCCCGCGGGCTCGGCAGAGACGTGGCTTGCGAGCATCGCCTTTTTTGCCGCGGGGCAGAGTCTTGCCGCGCACAGGGCCGCGGCGGCGGAGGGAAAGCCGTCGATCAGCACCGGGACGCGAAAGAGCGCGCCGCCGAGATAGACGCCGCACAGACCGGCGAGGTCAAAGCCGCCGAGCTTCGAGAGCACGTCCAGCGCGTCGCCCGCGTCGGGGCGGTTGAGCTCGACGCCGCGGCGGATCGCCAGGAGCTTGCGCCGCAGCCCCTCGTCCGAGAGGCCCGCGCCGCGTCCGGTCACCTGTTCGGGGTCGACGCCCGTGAGGACCGCCGTGACGGCGGAGGCGGTCGTCGTGTTGCCGATGCCCATCTCCCCGGCCGCCAGCAGGCGCGTCCCGCGCTCCGCCTCCGCGCGCACGAGCTCCACGCCCGCGAGGATCGCCGCCTCCGCCTGTTTGCGCGTCATGGCGGGGCCGGTTGTGAAGTCCGCCGTGCCGTTGCTGACGCGGCGGTTCAGCACGCCCGGAAAGCCGGGGAAGTCCCGGATGCCCAGATCCGCGGGCACGACGCGGCAGTCGGCGCGCGCGGCCATCCGGCACACGGCGGTGCGCCCCAGCGCGAGCTGGCGCGCAACCGCCGCCGTCACCTCGCTCCCCGTCTGGGTCACGCCCTGCGCCGTCACGCCGTTGTCCGCGCAGAGCACCAGCGCCGCGCGCGGCGCGAGCGCGACGTCCGCGCTGCCGGTCAGGGCCGCGATATCGCAGATCGCATCCTCCAACAGGCCGAGGCTGCCGAGCGGCTTGGCGCAGGCATCCCAGCGCCGCCGCGCCTCCCGGCGCGCCGCCTCGTCCGGCGGGGTGATGGATTCGATAAGTTTACATAATTCCATGTTCTGCTCCGTAGTTCTCCGCCGCGCAAACAAAGCGCTCCGCCAGCACGGGACTGCCCGCGAAATACAGGTGCGGGAAGGCCGCGTACAGCGTCCGGCCTGCGTAGCCCTCGCGCCAGTTTATACCGCTCAAGGGCTTCGTCAGTCGGAAGGCGTCGCCGTTGGCTGTCGTGTCCCAGTGGTGAAATTCGTGGACGGGGAAGGTCTCGCCCGCGCGAAACAGCAGGCTGTCCTCTTCGGCGCTCAGCTCCGCGTAGCCGAAGCGGACCGATTTTCCCGCGTCCGCGGCCTCACCCGGCAGCACGCCCGCCATGGGGAAGCGCCCGCCCGACGAGTCGGACAGCGCCGCACAGAGGTAGAGAAAGCCGCCGCACTCCGCCGCCGTGGGAAGTCCGCCGCGCACCGCCTCCGCGACCGCGCGGCGCATTTGCGCGTTTTCCGAAAGCTGTCTTGCGTACAGCTCGGGGTAGCCGCCGGGGAGATAGAGCCCGCCGACGCCTTCCGGCAGGGCAGCGTCGTACAGAGGGCTGAAAAACACGAGCTCCGCGCCGAGAGCCTCCAAGGTCTCCAGCGTCTCGGCGTAGGCGAAGCAGAAGGCCTCGTCCCGCGCGACGGCAATGCGGCAGCGCCGTTTTTGCGGCGGCTCCGTATCTACCGCCGCGGGAGCGGGCCCGTCAAAGAGCGCAAGCAGGCGCGGCAGGTCGACGTTTTCCGAAAACGCCCGCGCAAGCAGCTCCAAACGCGCGTCCAGATCTTCGATCTCCGGCGCGGTCAGCAGGCCGAGGTGGCGGCTCTCGATGCGCGCAGCCTCGAGCCGCGGCAGGCAGCCGAGCACCGGCAGACCCGTCTCGCGCTCGAGCGTCGGCGCGAGCGTACGGCAGAGGGCGGGGGAGCACTCGTTGAGGAGCACGCCCGCGAGATGGGAGGGCGTGCGGAAGTCCCGCAGACCGCGCAGCTGGGCGGCCAGCGTCAGGCTTGATGCGCGCGCGGGCAGCACCAGCAGGACGGGCAGGTCCAGCGTATCGGCGAGCTCCCACGCGCTCGCGCGCGCCGTCACGCCGCCGAGGCCGTCGTACAGGCCCATCGCGCCCTCGACCACCGCCGCGCCGTGCCCCCGGCAGGCGCGGGCGAAGAGCGTCTTCACGCGCGCCGGGCCGCTCAGGAACAGGTCGAGGTTGTGGCTTTCGACCCCGAGGATGGCGCGGTGGAACATCGGGTCGATGTAATCCGGCCCGCATTTGAAGGCGCAGGGATCGTATCCGCGCTCCCTCAGGACGCGAAGCAGGGCGCAGGCCGCGGCGGTCTTGCCGCAGCCGGACGCGGGCGCGGCGATCAGCAGCCGGATCATCGGCTTTCCTCCCGACAGGCCGTGACGAGGAAGACCGGATTGTTCGCCAGCAGCAGGTGGAGCCTTGCGCCCGGCCTTGCGCGGCTGACCGTGAGCTGCGTCACCTCGGCGTCAAGGCCATGAGAAGTGAACACGTCCAGCGCCGCCGACAGCGTCTCGAGCGCAATGGCCGACACGCACAGGCGCGCGTTCGGATTTTTCGACAGGGCGGCCTCGACGATCTCGCGGAGCCGTCCCTCGCTGCCGCCGACGAAGACCGCGTCCGGCGCGGGCAGAGACGCGAGTGCCTCCGGCGCTTTGCCGCGCACGACGCGCAGATTCCACGCCCCGAAGCGGCGTCGGTTTTCTTCGATGAGGGAAAGCGCCTCGTCCCGGTATTCGACCGCGTAAGCCCTGCCCCGCCGGGCGGCGAGCGCGAGCTCCACCGACACGCTGCCGGTCCCCGCGCCGACGTCCCAGACCGTGTCCTCCGGCCGGACGGCGAGCTTTGCGAGGATCGCGGTGCGGACCTCCTGCTTGGTCATCGGCGTTTCGCCGCGGAGAAAGGCGTCGTCCGGGATGCCGCCGCTCCGCTCAAGCGGGCGCGGCGCGGCTTCGGCCAGCAGCACGGAGAGCGGAGCGAAGCAAAGCTCCGCGCATTCCGCCGCCGTCATGGTCGAAACGCGCTCGTCCGGGCAGGCGAGGTTTTCCCCGACCGCAACGCGCAGCGCCCCGAGTCCCGCGTCCGTGATCTCGCGGCAGAGGGAGGCGGGCGTGCACTTGCTGCCGGTGAGGAAGAAGGCGGGCCTGCCCGCCATCAGCGCCGCGACCGGATCGCAGGGCGCGCCGTGCGCCGAGCAGAGCGTCCAGTCCTGCCACGCCTCGCCCAGACGCGCGGCCAGCAGCTGCACGCTCGACAGGCCCGGCAGGACGCGGCAGGGGATCCCCGCCTCCCGCAGCAGCGGGAGCAGCCCGGACGCGCCGGAGTAAAAGCCCGTGTCGCCGCTGAAGACGACGCAGGGCCGCTCCGCGTCCGACGCTGTGAGGAGCGCAAAAAGCTCCGTGCTCCGCGTCGCCGCGGCGCGCTTTTGGTTATCAGCTTTCGGAAGGTTCTCGAGCAGGCGCTCCGCGCCGAGCACCAGCTCCGCCTGCTCCAAAGCCCTCCGTGCCTCCGCGGTCAGGGTCTCGCCCGTCCCGCTGCCGAGGCCGATCAACGTCACCTGCATGGTATCAAGCCCTCACATTCCCTCACGATCTCTTCATAGCTCCCGCCGTCCTCCTGCGGTCGGCGCAGGACGATCAGCACGGCCCCCATCTCGCGCGCCGCGGCCGCCTTCTCGGGAAAGCCGCCCGCCGCGCCGCCGTCCTTCGTCACGACATAGCGCGCGCCGAGCTGCCGGATCAGCGCCGCGTTCAGCTCCCGCGAGAACGGCCCCTGCATGGCGACGATGTTGCGGTGCGGGACGCCCAGCGCCTCGCAGGCGGAAAGCGACTCGTGCGCGGGCAGCACGCGCGGGCAGAGCCGTTCCGGGTCCAGCTCCCGGAAGGCCGACAGCTCCTTCGAGCCGATGGCGAGCAGGATCTTTCCCTCGGTGTGCGACAGATATGCCGCGGCCTCTGCCGCGCCGGAGACCACGACCGCGCCCTCCGTCTCACAGGCTTCCCGCAGGAGCCGCCGGTACGGCACGCCCGTGCGCGCACAGGCGGCGCGGATGTTTTCCGACGCCTCGACCGCGTAGGGGTGTGTGGCGTCGATGCACAGCGAATACTCCGGCAGCAGCGCCGCCATCTCGTCCGCGCTTTTGCGCCCGGTGAGCACCCGGATGCCGTCGTGCTCGCCCTGCTCCTCGCCGCCGTATGCGGTCGCGACGCAGACGGTCACCTTAGCGCCCCTGTCCGCAAGCTCTTTGGAGAGCCTGCGCCCGTCCGAGGTGCCGCCGAATAGCAGGATGTTCATGTCCGGTACCCCCTCGGCGTGACCAGATGCTCGCCGATCACGCGCGTCGTCGATGAGCCGACAAACACGGTCGTGAACATATCGACCTCCGCCTCGCGCAGCGCGATCAGCGGCAGGATGCGCGCTTCCTCCCCCTCGCGGCCGATGTTCCGCACAAGGCCGCAGGGCGTCTCCGGACTGCGGAAGGCGAGCAGGATGTCGCAGGCCCTTTGCAGGCGGTCCGCGCGTCTGCGGGACGAGGGGTTGTAGAGCGCCAGCGCAAAGTCCCCTTCAGCCGCGCAGCGCAGGCGTTTTTCGATCATTTCCCACGGCGTCAGCAGGTCGCTCAGGGAGATCACGCAGAAGTCGTGCCCCAGCGGCGCGCCGAGCACGGCCGCGCCGGAGAGCGCCGCCGTCACGCCTGCGACGATCTCGACCTCGACGCCTTCGTACTCCGGCAGCAGCTCGAGCACGGGGCTCGCCATGCCGTAGACGCCCGCGTCCCCGCTGCAGACCAGTGCCACGGTCCGGCCGCGCTGTGCCTCGTGCAGCGCACGGCGGCAGCGCTCCAGCTCCTGCGTCATCGGCGTGGAGAAGCGCTCCTTGTCCGGGTACAGCGGCGTGAGCAGCTCCAGATAGGCGCTGTAGCCGCAGAGAAGATCAGAGGCGTCCAAAGCGGCGCGCGCCTCAAGCGTCATGCCCTCCGGCCTTCCCGGCCCGAGGCCGACGATGTACAGCTTAGCCACGGCCAAACCCCCAATCCAGACGCAGCGGTCTGCGGGCGAGCGCGAAGGTCACGCCGTCGCCCGCGTGCTTTTTTACGATCAGCTCCCCCTGCGCGCACTTGACCGCGGCGCGCTCGCAGACGTTGTCCACGCCCGTCATGCGCGCGACGAAGGCCGAGGCTGTGAAATCGCCCTTGAGCGCTGCGAGCTCCGCCGCGGTGTAAAAATACAGGGGCCAGCCGTGGGTCGCGCAGAAGGCCGCAAGTCCGCGGTCGCGCCGCTTGAGGTCGATGCTCGCGGCGGCGCAGATGGCCTGCGGCAGGATGCCCGTTTCCGCGCAGAACGCGCTCAGGCGCGCCTCAAGCGTCTCCCTCGCGCTCCCGCGCCGGCAGCCGACGCCGAGGACCAGCGCCGTCGGCACCAGCGTCAGCGCGTCGTGAGCGCGCACGTCCACCCAAACGTCGGCCTCGCCGTCATCGAGAAGCTCCACCCCCACCGGCGGCGCGCCGTCGATGGGGAAGGCGGAGCGGACCCGGATGCGCTCTCCCGCCAGCAGCTTTGCGGAGACCGCCTTGATCCGGCCCGGATCGGCGACCGACAGCGCCTGTACGCGCGCCCAGTCGTCGAAGGCGAAGACGCCGTTTCGATCGGTCGCGGTGGTGATCACCGCCTCCGCGCCGCAGATGCGCGCGATCTCCCGCGTCAGCGCGTTGGCCCCGCCGAGGTGGCCCGAAAGCAGAGACACCGCGAAATAGCCGCACTCGTCCACCGCGACGACGGCGGGGTCGGACGCCTTGCCGTGCAGATGCGGCGCAATCGCCCGCACCGCGATGCCCGCCGCACCGATGAAGACCAGAGCGCGGGCTTCGGGAAACGAACGCGCCGTCCAGTCCTGCAGGGATACGCCGTCGCGCGTGCAGGAGATCTCGCCGCCGAGCACGGCGCGGAGCGTCTCCGCCAGCGCGCGGCCCTTCTCGGTGAAGGCGAGATACGCGATCTCTCCGTTTTTCATGTCTTTCCCTCTCGGAAGCCCGTCGTGAAGGACGGGTCGTATAGTCTGCTTTTTCCATAGGGCGCGTCCAGAAAGCCGCCGACAAGGATCAGCGCGGTCTTCGTGATCCCCGCCTCCGCGCCCGCCGCGGCGAGCGTGCCGACCGTACAGCGGACGATCTGTTCGTCCGGCCAGGTCGCCTTATAGACCAGGGCCGCGGGCGTGTCGGGCGTGAAACCGCCCGCGAGCAGCTCCGCCTGCACCTCGTCCAACATCCCGGCCGAGAGGAACAGGGCCATGGATGCGCCGTGGCGCGCAAGGGAGAGCAGCGCCTCCTTCTCCGGGACGGGGGTGCGCCCGGCGAGACGGGTGACAATGAGGCTCTGGCTGACACCGGGGAGCGTGAACTCCGCGCCCAGCGCCGCCGCCGCGCCGAAGAGGCTGCTGACCCCCGGCGTCACGTCGAAGGCGATGCCCCGCTCACGCAGCGCGTCAAGCTGCTCGCGCAGCGCGCCGTAGAGCGAGGGATCCCCGGTGTGCAGGCGTACGGTCGTTTTGCCCTCCGACTCCGCGCGCTCCATCACGGCGAGCACCTCGTCGAGCGTCATGCGGGAGCTGTCGAAAAGCTCGCACTTCGCTTTGCAGTTTTCAAGAAGGGCGGGATTGACCAGACTGCCCGCCCAGATCACGACGTCCGCCTCCCGGAGAAGCGCCGCGCCGCGCAGCGTAATGAGGTCGGGAGCCCCCGGCCCCGCGCCGACAAAATGGATCATGACGACCACTCCTTCAATATGCTCTCCGCCTCCGCCGTCGCGCCGAGGCCGCCGTATCGGTTGGAAAACAATACCGCCCCGACGCGGAGCCGCCCCGCCGCGCGCCGGTCCAGATGCGTCTGGATCGCCGCAAGCAGGCTTTCGAGCACGGCTTCCACTAAGCCCGCCTCCTCCAGAAGCGCGAGGCAGGCGTCCGCGGTCACGGAGTCCATGAGCGCGCGGCAGAGCGCCGGAGGCGCGCCGCAGACCGCCGCGTGTGCGGTGAAGAGCTCCGCCCGGCAGTCCGCCTGCCGCGAGTGCGTGTTCATCACGCCGCCCGCGAGCTTGACGAGCTTGCCGATGTGGCCCGCGAGCAGTACGTCAGCAAAGCCGAGGGCCGCCGCGGCGTCCAGCGCGTCGCCGATGAAGTTGGAGCACTTGACGACCGGCACACCGCGATCATCCAGCCCGATTGCGTGCAGATAGGCTCCGCCGTAGCTGCCCGGCGTGAGGATCACGCGCTTTCCGCCGAGGGCAGCCGCCTGCCGCAGTTCGAGCTCTATGGTGTCGATCAGCGCCCGCTCGCTCATCGGCTCAACGACGCCGGAGGTGCCGAGGATGGAGACGCCGCCCTCGATGCCGAGCATGGGGTTGAAGGTCTTTTTCGCGAGCTCCTCGCCGCCGGGCACAGAGATCACGATCTCAAGCCCGCCGCCGTAGCCGAGCTCCTCGCAGACCGCCTCCGCCGCCTCGCGGATCATGCGCCGCGGCACCGAGTTGATCGCCGCCGCGCCGACGGGCTGATCCAGCCCCGGCTTCGTCACGCGGCCCACGCCCGTGCCGCCGTCGACGCTGATTCCGTGCTCCGTCCTGCGCACCGCGGCGCGGACGAAGCAGCCGTCCGTCACGTCGGGGTCGTCGCCCGCGTCCTTTCGCACGGAGCAGCGGGCCTCGTTTCCGTCAAGGACGGCCTCGGCGAGCGGGACCTCGACCGGCCAGCCCTTCGGCGTGACGAGGCGAACCGTCGGCGGAGCCTCGCCGCTCAGCAGCAGGCGCACGGCCCCGGAGGCCGCCAGCGCGGCGCAGCTGCCGGTCGTGTAGCCGCAGCGCAGCAGCCTTGCGCCGCTGCGGATGGTGTGTTCAAACATGGCTTTTCCTCTTTGTCTGGGCCGCGATCTCCGGCCAGCGGGCAAGCACCTTCTCGTAGTTTTCCCGCCGGTGCGGGAAGGCGCAGTTCTCGCAGCTCTTGATGCCGGAGGCGGTATAACAGAAGCTCCCGCCGCAGCTCTCGCCCAGGGCGTAGAGCGGGCAGTAGCAGAACAGGCAGTTGAAGTCCTTCTCCGCCACGCCCTTGTGGCAGGGAAAAAAGGGGCAGCCGCGGTTCTGGAAAAAGCGCTGATCGCCGGTGGCGCCGAAGAAGGCCTCGAAACTGCCCGGCTCCATGCCGTAGAGCGCTTCGATATAGGCGCCGGAGAAGATCTCCTCCGGCCTGCCGACGCGGTCGACCGCGCCGCCGCGGACGCAGAGCACGGTGTCCGAAATGCGCGCGGCGCAGTCGAGCTCGTGCAGGCTCATCACGACCGCGATCCGCTTTTCGCGCGCGAGCGTTTTCAGCGTCGTCAGAAATTCGACCTTGTAGCGCACGTCGAGGAAGGAGGTCGGCTCGTCGAGCAGGAGGACCTCCGGCTCCTGACACAGGGCGCGGGCGAGCATCACGCGCTGGCGTTGGCCGTCGCTGATCTGCTCGAAGGGCGCGTCCTGAAGCTCCGTCACATGGGTAAGCGCCATCGCCTCATCTACGACGGCGCGGTCGTGCTCCGAGAGGATGCCGAGCCGCCCCGTGTAGGGATAGCGGCCCGTCGCCACGACCTCGCGGCTGCTCATCAGCTCGGCGCGCACGCGCTCGGTCGTCACGATGGACAGGCGTCTGGCGAGCTCGTTTTCGGCCATCGACGACAGCGCCTTTCCGTCGAGCAGCACCGTGCCCGCCACAGGCTCAAGCCGCCGCGCGAGGGTCTTCAGGATCGTCGATTTGCCCGCGCCGTTGGGCCCAATGAGCGTCAAGATCTCGCCCGGGCGCAGGGAGAAGGTGAGGTCTTTGACCACGGCGCTGCCGTCGTAGCCGACGGCGAGGTCCTTTGTGTGCAGGATCCTGTCAGTCATGTGCTCCCGCCTTTCTCCGCACCAGCATCCAGATCACGACCGGCGCGCCGAACACCGCCGTCACGGCGCTGATGCTCAGCTCCGTAGGCTGAAAGAGCGTGCGGGCGATCAGGTCGCAGCCGAGACAGAAGACCGCGCCGCCGAGAAAGCAGGCCGGGATCATCACGATCGGCTTTGCGGTTTTGAACAGGCTTTTCATCAGATGCGGGGCCGCCACCCCGACGAAGGAGATCGGCCCGGCAAACGCCGTCACGCAGGCCGAGAGCACGCTGGACAGCAAGATCAGTTCCAGACGGAAGCGCCGGAGGTTCACGCCCAGGTTCTGTGCGTAGGCCTCGCCGAGCTGCCAGGCGCCCATGGGCTTTGAGAGCAGAAAGCTCAGCACGACGCCCGCGAGCGTCACCCACACGATCACGCGGAGGTTTGCCCAGCGGATGCCGGAGAAGCTGCCCATTGACCAGTTGTGGAGGTTGACGATGTTCGCGTCGTCGGCGAAGGCCACGACGAATTCGGTGATCGCGCTGCAGATATAGCCGATCATCACGCCGCACACCACGAGCAGCGACATCCGTCTGACGCGCGCCGAGAGCAGCAGGATCAGCCCCATGGCGAGCATCGAGCCGCAGAAGGCCGCGCCGATCAGCGCCGCAGAGCCGAGAGTCCGCCCGCGCGCGAGCGCGGCGATCAGCGTCAGGGCGACGGTGAGCTTCGCCCCGGACGAGATGCCCAGCACGAAGGGGCCCGCGATGGGGTTTGCAAAGAAGGTCTGCAGCAGGAAGCCCGACACCGCCAGCGCCCCGCCGAGAAAGACCGCCGCGAGCAGGCGCGGCAGCCGCAGCGTCCAGACGACGCGTGCGGCGCTTTCAACCTCCCCGCGCACAAGCAGGACCTCCAGCGCCTCCTTCGGCGCAACGGGCACGCTGCCCGCGAGCAGACCGGCCGCCCCGAGGGCGATCAGGAGAAGGAGCAGCAGGGCAAACGCGCAGACGCAGCGCCGTGTTTGTCTCTCCACCTGTCTCCCTCCCTATTGCAGTTTGTGAAAGTATTGCAGTGCGGCGGCGTCCTCCGTGCCGCTGAGGATCTGATGGAGCTCGCCGATGAGCGCCGCGATGCCGGCGCTCTGCTGATACAGCTCCGCCTCGGTGCACCAGACGTTCCCGCTTTGCACCGCCTTGAAGTCGGCGAGCCAGTCCGCTTTGGCAACAAGCGCTTCCAGACTGTCCGGGCCGCCGCCGAGGGTCGCGTTGTAAAACAGCACGTCCGCGTCCCGCGCCCCGGCGTAGAAGCTCTCCGGCTGCAGGGTCATCGTCGAGCGTGCGCCCGCCCCCTCGTCAGCCGGGAGCTCGGGCAGATAGCGCCCGCCCGCGAGCGCAATGCCGGTGGCGATGTAGTCCTCCGGGCAGCGCACGCTGACCGCGCCGTTTGCGTTGATGTAGAAGAAGGCCGCGCTTTTTCCGGTTGCCTCCTGCGCCATGACCTGCTCGGCCAGCGCCGCCTGCCCGTCAAAGAAGGCCCCGGCCTCCGCCTCTCTGCCGGTGAGCAGGCCGTAAAGCTTGACCCACTCGAGCCTGCCCAGCGGATGCTTCTCATAGCTCGAGCGCTCCACCAGCACGGGGATGCCCAGCGCCTCGAGCTGCTCCTTCGTCTCGGGGCTGTGGAAGATCATGGTGTTCTCGACGGCCAGCTCCGTCCCCTCGCTCAGCAGCAGCTCGTAGTCCGGCGCGGCGTATTTTCCCGCGTAGAGGAGGCTCCCCTCATCCATGCGCCGCCGTACCTCCGGGAGCGTCCAGTCCTCCCGCTTTGTGCCCGTCAGACGCACCGCGTCCAGCGCGCCGAGCCGGGCGAGCGGGTCCATGGCCGACGAGGAGGCGACATAGAGCTTTTGCAGCGGCGTGTGCAGCACGGTCACGCCGGGCTCCGCCTCCGCCTGTGCGCCCGCGGGCACGAGGAGGAAGCGGTCCGCGCCGCCGATGGTCACCATCACACTGCCGTCCGCACGGGGCTCGACCGTGAACTGATCGGCGTAGCGCAGCTCCATCTGGGAGGCCTGCGCCGTATCCGCCGGCGGAGGCGCCGTCTTCGCGCAGCCGCAGAGCGTCAGCGCCGCGAGCAGCAGCGCAAGAATCTGCTTCTTCATGGCGCCGCCTCGATCGTCGCGGAGTCGAAGCGCAGCGTGTATGCGATCTCGTGCGGCTGACTCATGGCTGTTGTGTCCGCGATCACCGGCATACTGCGGTCAAAGAACGCCACCGGGATCCAAAAGACGGAGCTGCCCTCCGAGCTCACCGGAAGATAGACCTCGTCGTCCAGACGCATGTAATCGTAATTGCCGCTGCCCCAGACGATCTCCGCCGTGCAGACGCCGTTTTCGACCCGCAGGCGGCAGGGGGACTGCACGCTCGCCCGGCCGGAGCCGCCGGCCAGCATCACCTCGGCGCTGTAGTCCCCGTCCGCAAGGCCGAGGCTCTCCGCCGTGGTGAAAAAGCCCGCGCGGAAGGCGTCAGCCGGCAGGGAATCCGCCCGGAAGAGCAGGGTCCGGTCGTACCAGAGCTGCTTGTTCTTGCTGAAGGCCGCGCAGGGGACCGGCGCGTCCAGCGCCTCAAGAGGGATCGTGAAGGCGTACGCCCCGTCCGCGTCCTCCGTAAAGGGGATGTGCCCGCTCTCGTCCGCTGTCGCTGCCTCAAGGGCGGAGCCGGGATAGACGGCGAGATAGCCCTTGCTGCCCAGCGTGAGCGTCGCGCTCAGCCCGCCGTCCCGGACATGCAGGACGGCTTTTTCGATGCGGAACATCGAGGAGCTGCACTTGACCTCGACCGGATAATCGCCGTCGACCAGACTGTCGGCGTAAACGGGCGTCATCCCTTCCTCGACGACCTCCTCGACCGTCGTCATCTGGGAGGCGTCCGCGACCGCGGGCGAGGGGGAGGGCGCAGGCTCGGCGGCTTCCGCCGCAGGCGTCTCCGTCTCCGGCGGGACGGCCGGAGCGCCCTGACCGCAGGCGCACAGCGCCGCAAGCAGGAGACAGGGCAGAAGCGAAAGAAACCGTCTGCGCTTCATCCGGTTCACTGCTCCGCCCGTGCGATCGCCTCGGCGGCGTGGTCGGCGATCAGCATGCGCACCATCGGCAGCTGCCCCAGGCCCTCCACGACGCACTCGACCTCATAGCCCGCGGCCTCGAAGATGCTCTTCCAGGAATCGGGATCGTCGCCCGCCATGTCGTTGTTGGCATGGTCGCCGGCCACGATCATCATGGGCCGCAGAACGACGCGCTTATAGCTCCCGGCCAGCACCTTTTCCAGAACGTCCTCCACCGAGGGCTCGGCTTCGACGGTCCCGATGTAGTAGTTCTCGCAGCCCGCCTCGGAGAGGATGGTCTGCATTTTGGCGTACACGGCGTTGGACGCCGCCTCGGTCCCGTGACCCATGAAGACGATGGCCGTCTCGCCGTCGTCATACTGCGCGGTGGCGTCCGCCAGCGTCTCGGCGACCATGTCGTAATCCCGGTCGATCGTCAGAAGCGGATCGCCCAGCTCGATCCGGTCGAAGGCGTCGGCATACCCGGCCAGCTCGTCCCGGAGGTCGTTGTATTCAAAGCCGTCCATCAGGTGTGTCGGCTGAACGACCAGGATCTTCACGCCGTTTGCGATCGCGCGCTCGAGCGCGTCGTGGACGTTGTCGATGATCACGCCGTCGCGTCTGGCCACATGGTCGATGATGATCTGGCTGGTGAAGCCGCGCCGGACGCTCCAGTCGGGGAACTGCTCGGCCAGCTTCTGCTCGATCGCGCCGATGGTCAGGCGGCGGCTGTCATTGAAGCTCGTGCCGAAGGACACGACCAGAAGCTCCTTCTCGCCGATGCCGTCCTGGTTGCGGGGGTCGTCCAGCGAGGCGTCGCCGGTGTCGTAGTTCTCTTCTTCCTCTTCTTCGGCCGCTGCCGCGGGAGCGGGAGCCTCCGGCTGCGCTGCCGGCTCTTCCTTCGGCTGCGCCGGGGCAGGCTCGGCAGGCTTCTCCTCCGGCTTGGGCGCGGGGGCGCTCTGCTCCTGCGCGGACTGGGGCACGGGCGCTTCCGGCAGCTTCTTTCCCGTGCGGCCGGCCAGTACGGCGACCGCCAGGATCGGGATCAGCATGAGGACAATCAGTTTTTTCATGGTCTGGCTCTCCTTCGTGTTTGGTTTTATTATCACGCTCGAGGCGGGTCTGCGCATAAAAGAAGCCCGCCTGCCTTCCGGCAGACGGGCGCACGACAGCCGCGCCGGGCCGATGCTTCGGCTCAGCGGGGGGATGCACTTCCGGTTCCGGCAGAAACGCTGACAGCTTTCGGAGTATCTGACTTATCCGCTCTCTTGCGGCTTCACAGTGACCGACTCGCGGGGCTTTTCACCCACATTCCTCCTGCCGCCCGAAGCGGCGAAAGACTGTACGATATGGACTTGCTGTTATCATAGCGGAAACGGGGCGGTTTGTCAATTTCTCCCGGGACGCCGACAGGGACAGTCCTCCACACCGGGCTTGCCTCTGCCGCCGGTATCTGGTATGATTGTCCTGCGCGGAGCTTTTGCCGTTGTCGGGCGGCGTACTGTCCGCGTGCCGCCGCGCTACACAGGAATGATTTAAAGGAGGAAACACCATGCCCATCGGATTTCGCGCGTTTTTGGACATTGAGCGCCCCGATCCGGCGCTGATCGAGGCATACAGGGAAATCCCCAGCAGCAACATCGGCGACTGCGTCAAACGGATGAACTGCATGTTCGGGGGCATCCGCGCCTACAACAAGCTGCGTGTTCTGGGACCGGCCTTTACGGTAAAGGTGCCTGCGGGCGACAATCTGGTCGCGCAGATGGCGCTGGACTATGCCATGCCCGGCGATGTGATCGTCATCGACGGGGCGGGGTACACGGACCGCGCACTCGTGGGCGGCATGATGCTGGCCTATGCCGAGGAGAGAAAGCTCGGCGGATTCGTGGTCAACGGCGCGGTCCGCGATCTGGACGATATTCAGGCCAGCCCGCTCCCGGTCTACGCGCTGGCTGCGACGCCGCTCGGGCCCTACCGGGAAGGTCCGGGCGAGGTCAACGTCCCCGTCGTCTGCGGCGGACAGGTGGTCATGCCCGGAGATCTGCTCGTCGGCGACTCCGACGGGCTGGTCGTCATCCCGCGCCGTGACGCTCCGGCGCTGCTGGACGCCGTGCACCGCAACCTCTCGATGGAACAGAACGAGATGCGCCGCATGAAAGACGGCAGCTATACCGAAGCGGAGCACAGAGAGATCTTCACCTCCGCGTTTCTCAAGCGCGGCGGCAGCTTTGTGTGAGCGCGGCCGACCGCGGACTGCAGGCCGGGCCGGACTTCGCCGTTTCCTCCGCGGGACCTTCGACCTGACGGAGCGCGAAGAGGCGTCTTTCAACAAAACGGCCGGCACATATACGCCGAAAACAAGATCGCGGTGATTCCGGAAAGGAGACCGTCAAATGAACGATTACGAAATAATACACAATGAGCTCCTGCGCAGCTTCGGTGCCGAGTGCACGGTGCTGCTCAAGTCCAACGGGGCCTTTCCGCTGAACGCGCCGTGCAGGCTGGCCCTCTTCGGTAGCGGCGCCCGCCGCACCGTCAAGGGCGGCACCGGCTCGGGCGAGGTCAATTCCCGCGGCAGCGTGTCGGTGCAGGAGGGGCTGGAGGCCGCGGGCTTCACCATCACCAGCAGGCATTGGATGGACGACTACGACAACGTGTACGACTCCGCGCGCAGGGACTTTATCCGCGGCCTGCATCGGCAGGCGAAGGAGCACCACACCCTGGCGATCCTCGAGAGCATGGGCGCCGTGATGCCCGAGCCCGAGCACAACATCCCGCTCTGGGGCCGCGGCGACGCCGCCGTGTATGTGCTCTCCCGCATCTCCGGCGAGGGCTCCGACCGCAGGGCCGTCCCGGGCGACATCCTGCTGAACGAGACGGAAAAGCGCGATATCCTCACGCTCAACACGCAGTACGACAAATTCCTTCTGGTGCTCAACGTCGGCGGGCCGGTCGACCTCTCGCCGGTCATGGAGGTCGGCAACATCCTGCTGCTCAGCCAGCTCGGCGCAGAGACCGGCAGCATCCTCGCGGACATCCTCCTCGGAAAGAGCAGCCCCTCCGGCAAGCTCACCACGACCTGGAGCGCCTGGGAGGACTACGCCCGGATCGGTCAGTTCGGCGAAAAGGAGGACACCCGCTACAGAGAGGGGATCTACGTCGGCTACCGCTATTTCGACGCCGTGGGCAGGAAGCCCCTGTTCCCCTTCGGCTTCGGCCTGAGCTTTACCGGGTTCACCCTGAGCGCCGGCAAGGTGAGCGAGCAGGGGGGCGTCGTCGCCGTCGAGGCCTGCGTGAAGAACGTCGGCGGCTTCCCGGGCAAGGAGGTCGCGCAGCTCTATGTCTCCGCGCCCGAGGGAAGGCTGGACAAGCCCTGCCGGACGCTTGCCGCCTTTGAAAAAAGCGCCCGGCTGGAGCCGGGCGGGGAGCAGAAGCTGACGCTGCGCTTTGATCTGCGCGATTTGGCCTCCTACGACGAGTCCCGCGCTAGCTGGATCCTCGAGGGCGGCGACTATGTCCTGTACCTCGGCAATTCCAGCGCGGACACGACAGCCGTCGCATGCGTCCGTCTGGACGGGGAGGTCGTCGTCCGCGTATGCAGGAAGCTCCTCGGCAAGCCGGACTTCGCCGACTGGAAGCCGGAGAAGGCCCGCAGAGAAGCGCTTCCCGCGCTGCCCGTCCTGCCCGTCGAAGCAAGCTCCTTTAAGACGGAGACCGTGGACTATTCGAGCGCCGACGAGGTCGACCCCCTGATCGAGACGCTGAGCGACGAGGAGCTCTGCTGTCTGGGCATCGGCGGCTTCGACCCGAAGAAGGGCATCACGAGCGTCATCGGCGAGGCGTCGACGCATGTGGCCGGCGCCGCGGGCGAGACCACCGGTATGGTCGAGGCGAAGGGCATCCCCGCGCTCATCATGGCCGACGGCCCTGCCGGGCTGCGGCTGAGCCGGCACTATACCAGGGATGAGAAGGGTGCGCATTCCGTCGGCAACGCGATCCCCGAGAGCATGGCGGAGCTGATGCCCGCCCCCGCCGCCCTGGCACTGAAGCTCTTTGCGGGAAAGGGCAAGTCGGACGGCAAGGTCTATGAGCAATACTGCACCGCCATGCCCGTCGGCACCGCGCTCGCACAGAGCTGGAACCTCGACTTTGCCGAGCGCTGCGGCGATCTTGTGGGCGACGAGATGGAGCGCTTCGGCGTACATCTCTGGCTGGCGCCCGCGCTGAACATCCACCGGGACATCCGCTGCGGCCGCAACTATGAATATTTCTCCGAGGATCCGCTGATCTCCGGCAAATTTGCCGCCGCCCTCACGCGGGGGGTGCAGAGTCACCCCGGCTGCGCCGCGACGGTCAAGCATTTCGCCGCCAACAATCAGGAGACCAACCGCTACAACAACAACAGCGCCGTCAGCGAGCGCGCCATGCGCGAGATCTATCTGCGCGGCTTCGAGATCGCCGTCAGGGAGGGGCATCCGTATGCGCTGATGACCTCGTACAACCTGCTCAACGGTACGCATACCGCCGAACGGCGCGACCTTGTCGAGGATATCCTGCGACGCGAGTTCGGCTTTGCGGGCATCGTCATGACCGACTGGATCATGCCCGCCGCCTACGGCAGGGACTGCAAATACGCCGCGCCCGACGCCGCGAGGATCGCCGCGGCCGGAAACGACCTGACCATGCCCGGCGGCAAGGGGGACTTCAAGGCCATGATGAAGGGGCTCAAGGACGGGACCGTCACCCGCCGCCAGCTCCAGATCAACGCCACGCGCGTATACCGCATGGCAAAGAAGCTGACCCGGAGCGAATAAAGACGCCCCCGCGGGAGCCCGGCGCAGCCGGGCGGGAGCGGCGTTTTCCCTCTTCCGCAGCCCGCTCGGTGCAAAACGGGCCGCGGAAGAGGGCTTATTATTGACAGAAAAGAGCGCGGATACGATGCATTTTGTTCAGACAAAGGGGATCCTGACGGGCAGCGGCGGCTATTACGGCATGAATATATACAGAGGATGTACACACGGCTGCATCTACTGTGACAGCAGGAGCCGCTGCTACCGGTTCACCCATCCGTTCGAGGATGTGGAGGTGAAGCAGAACGCTCCCGAGCTGCTCGAAAAGGCGCTGAAGGCAAAACGGCAGAGATGCATGATCGGGACCGGCGCCATGTCGGACCCGTATATGCACTGTGAAGAACAGCTCCGACTGACAAGACGATGCCTGCAGATCATCCTGGAAAACGGTTTCGGCGCGACGATTCAGACAAAATCGGACCGGATCCTGCAGGACATCGAGCTGCTGGATGCGATCAACCGCAGCGCAAAATGCGTGGTGCAGATGACGCTGACCACCTATGCTGACGAGCTGTGCGGCATCCTGGAGCCGAATGTCTGCAATACGAAGCGACGGATCGAAGTGCTGAAGGAGCTGCGGGAGCGGGGCATTCCGACCGTTGTATGGCTGACCCCGATTCTGCCGTTCATCAACGACACGGAGGAGAACGTCGCGTCGATCCTGAACGAATGTGCCGGAGCGGGCGTCAGAGGCGTCATCGATTTCGGCATGGGCCTGACGCTGCGGGAAGGCGACCGGGAATACTATTACGCGGCGCTTGACAGGCATTTCCCCGGGATGAAGGAGCGGTACGTCGGGCGATACGGGGACGCGTATGTGCTGCCGAGCCCGCATGCGGAGGAGCTGACGAAGCTGTTTCGCCGGATGTGTGCCGAAAATGGGATGCTGTCCAGCCCGGAGGACTGCTTCAGATTCATCCGGGAGCTGCCGGAGCGTTACCCGCAGATGAAAATGTGGTAAAGGCCGGTCGAACAACCGTAAAAGATTTCACAGCCGTCTCCCTGATTCCTGTTCGACAAACCCGCTTCGGGGCGGGGAAAACGGAGCGGCGCACCGCGCAAGTGATTCTGGATATTCCTGCAAAAAGGTGCTATAATGATCTCACTCTTGTCGGGAGGTGTATAAAAATGGACAGCAGTCTTGTCGATCATGATGCGCAGCGCAGAACGCGCCGCCTGTACGCGGCGGCCCTGTGCGCAGCGGGCCTTCTCGTGAATTTCATCGGCGTCCGGATCGTGCATGCTACGGGCGTGCCGCTGTATATTGACAACATCGGGAGCGCGCTGGCTGGGGCGCTGGGCGGCGTGATCCCCGGCGTTGTCGTCGGGTTCTTTACCAATCTGATCAACGGGATCGGCGACTTTACCACGGTGTATTACGGCTCGCTGACCGTGCTGATCGCCATCTGCTCGGCGTGGTTTGAGCGAAAAGGCTGTTACACGTTCAAAAAGCCTTGGAGACTGCTGGCCGTCATTGCCGTCTTTACCCTGATCGGCGGCGGCCTCGGCTCGCTGCTGACCTGGACGCTGTACGGCTTCAGCTTCGGAGAGGGCGTCTCCGCGCCCCTGGCGCACCGCCTCTATGAGGCCGGGCACCTGTCGAAGTTCTGGTCCCAGTTTCTGGCCGACATGCTGATCGACCTCGCCGACAAGACCATCACCGTCCTGATCGTGGCGGCGGTGCTGAACCTGCTGCCCGCAGACCTGCGGAAGAGGCTGTTCTTTGCCGGCTGGCGGCAGGCGCCGCTGTCGGATGAGACGCTGACGGAGGCGGAGAAAAAACAGTCCCGGCGCGTGTCGCTCCGGTCAAAGATCGTCTTCTTCGCGGCGGCGGCCATGATCGTGATCGCGGGCGCGATCACCGCGCTCAGCTTTGTTCACTACCGCAACGCCGCGATCGAGGAGCAGATCGAGCAGGCCCGGGGCGTGGTCCGGGTCGCGGCTGCGGCGATCGACCCGGAGCGCGTGGACGAATACATCGAGCGCGGCGAAGAGGCCGAAGGATACGCCATCATCGACGGGCGCTTTTATGATCTTGCCAACAGCTCCGAGAACATTCAGTACGTATATGCCTATCAGATCCGGGAGGACGGCTGTCATGTGGTCTTTGACGCCGACACGCCGGAGACGGAGGGCTCTGCGCCCGGCGAAGTGATCGAGTTTGACGAGGCTTTTGCGGAGTACCTGCCCGCCCTGCTGGCCGGCGAGCCGATCGAGCCCATTGTCTCGAACGAGAAGTACGGATGGCTGTTGACGGTCTATGAGCCCGTGTACGACAGCGGCGGCCGCTGCCGCTGCTATGTCGGCGCCGATATCGACATGAGCGGCATCAGCGCCGACGGCTACCAGTTCCTCGCGCGTGTCGTCTCGCTGTTCCTGGGCTTCTTCCTCCTCATCCTCGCCACGACTCTGTGGCTGGCGGAATACCATATCATTCTGCCGATCAATGCGATGTCGCTCTCAACCGGCCGCTTTGCCTATGACAGCGGGACGGCCCGCGAGGAGAGCGTCGAGAGCATCCGCGCCCTGGATATCCTGACCGGCGACGAGATCGAAAACCTTTACCACTCCGTGACAAAGACGACGGAGGACATGGTCGCCGCCATCGAGCACGAGGAGCATCAGAAGCAGGTCATCAGCAGGCTGCAGAACGGCCTGATCCTGGTGCTGGCCGACATGGTGGAGAGCCGCGACACCTGCACCGGACAGCATGTCCGCAAGACCGCCGCCTATTCCGAGATCATCATGCGCGAGCTCAAGCGCGAGGGCGTGTATGCCGACCAGCTGACGGAGGAATACATTTCGGATGTGATTAACTCGGCGCCGCTGCACGACATCGGGAAGATCAAGGTCTCGGACCTCATCCTGAACAAGCCCGGCAGGCTCACCGACGAGGAGTTCGCCGTCATGAAGACCCACACGGTCGAGGGCGCGCATGTCATCGAGCATGCGATGCACATGGTGTCCGAGGAGGACTCGCCTTATCTGAAGGAAGCCGACAACCTGGCCATGTACCACCACGAGAAGTGGAACGGAAGCGGCTACCCGGTCGGACTGAAGGGGGAGGAGATCCCGCTGTCCGCCCGCATCATGGCCGTGGCGGACGTCTTCGACGCGCTGGTTTCCAAGCGCAGCTACAAGGACGGGCTCTCCTATGAGAAAGCGATGGACATCATTCTGGCCGGCGCGGGTTCGCATTTTGACCCGGCCGTCGTGCATGCCTTCGCACAGGCGGAGGAGAAGGTGCGCGAGGTCATGAACGCCAATATGGATATCTGACCGCGAAAGAAAACGGGGTGTGTATGATGGAAGAAAAACTGAGAGAGCTGAGCTGTGAGCGCTTTACGGCCGAGCTCGCTTCCCCGGCGCCGGTGCCGGGCGGCGGCAGCGTGGCCGCGCTGCTGGGAGCACTGAGCGCGTCGCTGTGCGCCATGGCCGCGAATCTCAGCGGCGCGCGGGCGCGGGACCCGGCCGTCGGCGAAGTGCTGGCGGAGGCGGCGAAGCAGGCCGAAGGACTGCGCCTGCGGGCGCTTTCGCTGATCGACGCGGACGCGGAGGCGTTTCTGCCGCTTTCCCGGGCCTACGCGCTGCCGAAGGACGCGCCGGGACACGCGGAGACGCTCAGACGGCTTTCCCTGCAGGCAGGCGGGGTGCCGCTGGAGCTGCTGCGCCTGTGCGGCGATATCACGCAGCTGCTGGAGCGGCTGCTGAATGACACGAGCAGGCTCCTGCTGTCGGACGTGGGCTGCGCCGCGGCCGTCTGCCGCGCCGCGGCCGACTGTGCCGCGATGAACGTCCTGGTCAATACCCGCCCGTTCCGGGACGATGCGCAGGCGCGGGAATACGAGCGGGAGACGGAGGCGCTGCGGGGGGATCTCACGCGCCGCGCGGACGCCGTTATGAATTCGGTAAGAGAGAGATTGATGAGCTGATGGCAAAGATCTTGGGAGGAAAAGCCGTGGCGAAGGCCATGGCGGGGCAGCTGCACCGGCGTACGGAGGAGCTGGCCCGGCATGGAGTCGAGCCGCGCCTTGCGATCCTGCGGGTGGGAGACCACGGGAGCGATCTGGCCTATGAGCGGGCGGCGGCAAAGCGCTGCGCCGCGCTGGGCATCGGGGTCGAGACCGTGGCGCTGCCGGGAGACGCGGCCACGGAGGCCGTGCTGGAGGCCATCGACCGCATCAACGCCGACGAACGGATCCACGGCTGCCTGCCGCTGCGCCCGCTGCCGGAGACGATCGATGACAGCCTGGTGAGGCATAGGCTCTCGGCGCATAAGGACGTGGACGGGATCGGCCCCGCCTCGCTCGCCAGACTCTTCACGGGCAGCGGCGAGGGCTTCAGCCCCTGTACGGCCCAGGCCTGCCTGGAGCTGCTGGACTACTACGGCGTGGCCATGCGGGGCAAACACGCGGTGATCATCGGACGCAGCCTCGTGGTGAGCAGACCGCTTGCCCTGCTGCTGGTGGAGCGGGACGCCACGGTGACCATCTGCCATACCAAAACGGTGGATCTGCCCGCCCTCTGCCGCACGGCGGATATCCTGGTGAGCGCCGCCGGGAAGGCGGGCCTTGTGGGTGCGTCCTGTCTGCGGCCGGGTCAGATCGTCGTGGATGTGGGCGTGAATGTCAGCGGAGAAGGAAAGCTGCGCGGCGACGTCTGCTTCGAGCAGGCGGAGCCGATCGTGGAAGCGATCACCCCGGTGCCCGGCGGCGTGGGGAGCGTGACGACGCTGGTGCTGTGCAAGCATGTGATCCAGGCCGCGGAAGACAGCTGCGGCGCAGGACGGGACTGAAAGGAGAACGTCGCGCAGATACAGCCGCACGGTCAGGATTTCCGCGGCTTCGGTGCCTGAGCAACATTTGCAGATTCCGGCTGGTAATGCGTGGATGATTGTGTTATATTCATTTTAACTTTTTTCTGAAATAACGACAGGAAAGAGGAAAACCCGATGCGGCAGCAGGGCAGGAGAAGACAGAGAAAGAGAGGAGACTCCCATGTACACCTTCCCGGAGGAAATGAAAAAAGCGTACGAGAGCAGCCCGCTTTCTTTCGTCTACTATCAGAACATCGACGGCCGCGCCGTGCCGGTCCTCGCCTCGGACGGCTTCTGCCGCAATGCGGGCAAGAGCCGCGAGACCGTGCTGAACTGGCTACGCATCGGTATGTTCGAGCGGATGCACCCGGACGACGTCGGCGTGGTGTCGCGGATCAGCGACGACTTTCTGCACCAGCGCGGCCCCTATGACGTCGTTTTCCGCTGCAGGATCGGCGAGGGCCCCGAGACCGGCCTGCCGCGGTATGCGCAGCTCCATGGCCTCGGCAAGTGGCAGACCATGCCGGACGGGACGGAGCTGGCGGTCATCACCTACGCCAACCTCTCGGCGACCCGGGAGGCGACGCGGACGGAGCTGGAAGCGTACACCCTGCTGCAGCGGGACCGCTTCTATACGGACGGACTGACCGAGCTGCCGAACATCAACTATCTGCACGAGTTCGGCGACGAAAAGCTCGCCACCATCCGGGCCGACGGCCACACCCCCTATCTGATCTATACGGACATCGAATCCATGCAGTCCTACAACAATCAGTACGGTTTCGAGGAGGGCGACCGGCTCCTGTGCCTGACCGCCGAAGCGCTCAAGAGCAGGTTTCCCAAGTCGCTGGTGATCCGGGGCTCGGACGACCACTTTGTTGTCGTCTCCTGGCAGGACGATCCGAAGGTGCTGAAATCCCGGCTGTATGAGGTCAACACGATGATCCGGAGCAAGGCCTACGGGAACACCTCCGGGATCCGCTCGGGCGTCTGCCCCGTGGCGGACGGGACCGAGCTGGGAGAGGCGCTGGACCACGCCAGGCACGCGCTCAGGCGGATCGAGAACGACCTGAACCGCAAGGTCGCGTTCTTCTCGCAGGAGGCGGACAACGCCTACTGGCAGAGCCGCTATATCGTGGAGAACTTCGACCGGGCGATGGAGGAGGGCTGGATCAAGGTTTACTACCAAGCGCTCTACCGGATGGAGAGCGGGAAGATCGCTGCCTTCGAGGGGCTGGCCCGCTGGGTCGATCCGGAGCGCGGCGTCGTCTCGCCGGGGGACTTCATCCCGACGCTGCTGAAATACCACCAGCTGTACAAGCTCGACCTGTACATGTTCGAGCAGGTGTGCCGCGAGATCAGGCTCCGCTCTGAGGGCGGACTGCCGCTGATGCCGGTTTCCGTGAACTTCTCCCGGCAGGACTTTGACCACGCGGACGTCGTCGGCGAGATGGACCGCCTCTACGAGAAGTATGAGCTGGACCGCTATGTGGATAAAAGCTACTTCATCGTCGAGATCACCGAGCAGGATCTGGCGGTCGGAGCGGAGCGGCTGCGCGCGCAGCTGCGGCAGATCCGCGAGGCCGGTTACCGGCTGTGGCTGGACGACTTCGGCAGCGGCTACTCCGCGATCAACATGTTCAGCCGCTTCGAGTTCGACCTGATCAAGTACGACATGGATCTGCTGCGGCACCTCGACGACCACGGCGGCGTGAACAGGCTGATCCTCAGGGAACTGGTCTATGTGTCCCGTCAGCTCGGCATCCACACGCTGATCGAGGGCGTGGAGACCGCGGAGCAGTTCGCGTTTGTCAAGGAGATCGGGTGTGAGCTGGCGCAGGGCTTTTACTTCCAGAAGCCGGAGTCGCTGGATCAGATCCTGAAGCGTGTCCGCGGCGGCGAGGCGGTCAAGGCCTGCGAGACGCCGCAGGAGAGGGAAGAGCTGAACCGCAAGTGGTTTCAGAAGTGATGATTCACGAACGCATACGGACATCCCCGCAAAGAAACAGCCGCCGGCAGCAAGGCCGGCGGCTGTTTTCATGCGCGTGTTCCCGGTTCACGCCGTTTTTTCCTCCGCCTGCCTCTGCTCCAGCAGGGCTTCGTTGAGGGCGGCACCGTAGAAGAGGATCATGGTGATGCTCTTGAGCCACATGGCCGCGAGGAAGATCGCAGCCAGCGAGCCGTAGAGCGAGGACGCTTTCCAAAAGCGGGTGATGAAGATCTCAAAGAGGGACGAGAAGGCCAGCCACAGCACGGTCGTGAACACCGCCCCGGGCAGCTGCAGGCGGAGCTTGCGCCGCTCGCCCTGCAGGAAGGTGTAGGTCAGCAGGATCACCAGCACCATCGCGGCGACCGTGATGAGCCCGCTGTACTCCATGAAGCGCAGCACCCAGCTGGCGATATCGGGGATGTGCAGCGTCTCGTTGACGGCAGCGATGAGGGTCTCGATCGAGCCGCGCAGCACCCGGAAAATCAGCAGCGCCGGGATCAGCAGAACAAAGAGCAGCGTGTACAGCAGCGCAGCAAGGCGCTTCCGGATGAAGGAGCCGCCGGTCCCGCTGATCTTCTGCAGCCCGTCCTGGATGGCCGCGACGCCGGTGGAGGCCGACCACAGCGAGGTGATCGCCGATACGGAGACGGCGAGCGTGCCGGTCTGGCGGTCGACATTGGCGATCACGATATCGAACAGGGTCTGTACCTGCGGCACATCCGGCAGCAGCTTCTGCACCACGTCCTTGACGCTTTCCAGGTCGACGGTCGGCACCAGGTTCACCAGGCCGATCACCAGCGTCAGCAGCGGGATCATGGACATGAGGATATACAGCGTGCTGTAGCCGGAATAGACGCCCATCTCATTGCCCGCGTAAATGCGCTGGGTCCTCTTGGCCAGATCGATCGTTTTTCGTATCATGCTCCGCACTCCCATACAGCGGGATATGTTCCGACATGTCCTCCCGCGTTTGTTGACAAGGATGTCACGCTCTATTTTTACCACAGGTTTTCGCAGATTTCCACCGCAAAATGAAAAGAAGCGCCCCGCCCTTCGGTGAACTGCCCCGAACAGAGAGAAAAGGAACGGCTCAGCCGGATTTGGCTGAGACGAAGTTCTTCTTATCGACGGTTCCCGTGAACCGGCCGCCGCGTGCGGCGCTCACATCGGGGTTTGTCCGTTCTATGGATGCGCGTGCATCTGCCGGGCGATCTCGATGAAGTCGCGCGCGTAGGTGGACAGATAGGCGCCGCGGCGCGTGGCGGCCACGAAGTCCGTGACCATCTTGGGATCTCCGAAGCTGTAGCAGTCGATGGGGACCGTGCCGAGGCGGTGGCGCAGGTGGGGCTCAAACATGAAGGAGACGCCGTAGCCCTGGGCGACCAGCTCCATGATGGCCGGGAGATTCCCGGTATAGAGCACGTTGTCGAAGTGGATGCCGTTCTCGTGCAGATAGGCGTCCATGATCTGGCGCGTGCGCTGCTCCGGCTTCATGAGCAGAACGCGCTCCTTTTCCAGATGCCTGAGATCGTTGATGCTTGTGCAATATGCCAGAGGTATGCCTTTCCTGAATACCCGGTATGGAAGCTATGAATTTCAAATCTCCGCGGGAGTCTGGTATCTTAAAATCAGCAAAACGGAAAACAGGCCCGGAGGAGCGGGATTCGACCGGTTCCGCTCCGCAGATTCAGAATCGAAAAGGAGACAGCCATGGTACAGCTTTACGACTCCGGCGTTTATCTGCTCAACGGCAAGACCCTCGTCCCCGAGAAGGAGGCCGTCGGCCTCGATTGGGAAGCCGCCCGGAAGGGCACGATCTCCTACGGCATCCTCCAGGCACACAACGTACAAGGTCAAGGCCGACAACCCCCTCAAGCTCGCCGACATCCCGAAGTACAACCGCGACCAGCTGCTCACCGTCGGCGCCATCGTCGCCATGGTCGTGCTCTGCATCGGCTTCAAGTTCGACACCGGCCTGACTGCTTTCGTGTTCGCCGCCATTCTGGTCCTGCTCGGCGCGGCTGACGAGAAGAAGGCCATCAAGGGCATCCCCTGGGGCACGCTGATCTTCATCTGCGGCGTCGGCACCCTGATCAACGTCATCAACAAGCTCGGCGGCATCAGCCTGATCTCCGACTTCCTCACCGGCCTCATGGGCCCGAAGACCGCGACCCCGATCCTGGCCGCCACCTCCGGTATCCTGTCCTGGGTCAGCTCCACCACCGGCGTGGTCATGCCCGCCCTCTTCCCGATCTGCTCCGAGGTCGTCACCAAGTTCGCCCCCAGCGTCAACTACATGGAGCTCATCGCCGCCGTCACCGCCACCTCCTTTGCCGCGGCCATCAGCCCTCTGTCCGCCGGCGGCGCGATCATCATGTCCTCCATCTCCGCCTCCAAGGAGACCACCAACGAGGAGAACAACAAGATGTTCAAAAACCTCTTCCTGCTCTCGGTGGCAAACGTCGGCATCAACGTCCTCATGGCGGCCCTGCGCGTCTTCACCCTCGGCGGTATCTTCTACTGATCTCAACCTCATACGCCAACGGGCGCTTCCCGAAAAGGGAAGCGCCCGTTTTCCACGCGCAGGCAGGAGCCTGCGCGCGAGATGATGTTCGATTAAGGCGGGCATCTGCGAACCGACGGCGCCGCATCGCCCGCCGTCAAAACCGCAAGATCAGAGCATCTGAAAGCGGATCTCGGCTTCGGGCGCCAGGAGCCAGGCATAAGCGGCGGCGGTCTGCTGCGCCTCCTCCATGGCCTCCGCGGGGAAGAAGGGCACGCCGAACACCGGGTAGAACACATGTCTGCTCTCCGGATGGGCGCAGGTGCGATCGTCCGCGCCGGCGATCATGCTGAAGATGACGCCCCCGTCGTCCCGCCCCACAACGTCGTTGGGATAGGTATGGGCCTCGCCCCGCATCCCGGGGAAGGGCTCCTTTTCCGTCCCGGAGCAGAGCAGGATGGGGCCCTGCACCCGGTCCAGATCGTGGGTCCCCATGAGCACCAGCGTCCGCAGCTCCGCCAGAAACGGCACCTCCGCCACCGGGTTTCCGTGCGGAAACGGCCTGCCCTGAAACAGGCAGGATTCAAACTGCAGCATCACGGGGTAGGTCTTTTTAAACTTCTTGAAAAAGCGGCTGTACGGGTGGTCTCCGAAGACGGCCTTCCGGTCGTAGTCCCGGTACTGCTCGCGCAGCGAGCGGAGCACCTCGTCGGCGGCCTCGTAGAAGGCTTCCGGCCGCCAGGCCTCCGGCTCGGGATAGCGCACCTCCACCAGCCCGAAATGGATCCCGCGCTCCTGCAGCGCGGCGTCTTTTGTGATGTCTACCATGATAAGCGCTCCTCCGTCTCCGTATTCTGTGAGGCTGGGAAAAGTATACCAGCTTTCGCATGGGCAGGCAACAGCGTTTTTGAAATGAGAAAAACACTTGACAAAGCGAAGCGCAAGTGTATAGTTTTGTTAAATCGAATCATCTTGAGGAGAGATACGGCCTTGCGGGGCGACCGAAGGACACGAAACGTGTCACGGATGTGACGGGGCGATCCTTTCCATTTTCCCGGTTTTCTGCTACGTTCGGTTCGGCGGGAAACCCAGACGGAAAGGAAGAAAGACCATGGAAGACAAAAAAGACCTTCGCAGGGGCGTCGGCTTGCTCACGGCGTTTATGCTGTGGACGATCCTGCTCCGGGTCGTCGACGTTCAGGCGGCGGGACCGGACGGGACAAGGATCGGCTTTGCGGCGTTCAACGTCCGCGTTCATCGGCTCACGGGCGTACACATGGGGCTCTACACGATCACGGACTGGCTCGGCCTCGTCCCGATCCTGATCTGCCTCTGCTTCGGCGTGCTGGGGCTTGTGCAGCTCGTCAGGCGCAGGAGCCTGCTGCGGGTCGACGCCGATCTCCTGCTGCTGGGTCTGTATTATTTGCTGGTCATTGCTGCGTACCTGGTTTTTGAGATGATCCCGATCAACTACAGACCGATCCTGATCGAGGGGAGGCTGGAAGCGTCCTATCCCTCCTCCACAACGCTGCTGGTGCTCAGCGTCATGCCGACACTGCGGTTCCAGATCGACAGAAGGGCGGGGGAGCCGTTTCTTCGGAAAGCCGCGGCCGTGTTTGCCGCCGTGTTCTCTGCCTTCATGGTGATCGGAAGACTGGTCTCGGGCGTCCACTGGGCGACGGATATCGCCGCTTCCGTACTGTTGAGCGCAGGCTTGTTCCTGCTTTATCGCGCAGCCGTCCGCGCTGCGGATGAGAAGAGAGCAAAGTGCGGACAAAGGAGAAAAGATGGAGTTCAATGAAAAGCTGCAGGAGCTGAGAAAAAGCAGAGCTCTGACGCAGGAGAAACTGGCGGAGGAGCTGTTCGTTTCAAGAACGGCGATCTCAAAGTGGGAGTCCGGGAGGGGATACCCCAGCCTCGACTCGCTTAAGGAGATCTCCCGCTATTTCTCCGTATCCATCGATGAACTGATCGGCTCGGAGGAGATCATTTCGGCCGCGGAGGAAGAGAAGAAAGAGAATCTGGACAGAGTCCTCTCACTGCTCTGCGGCACGCTGGATATCCTGCCGGGGCTGCTGCTGTTCCTGCCCGTCTTCGGAAACGGGACGGAGACGCCGACCTCGGTATCCCTGTTCGGGATCACAGGCCAGAGCCCGTGGATCAAAACGGTGTTCGCGGCCGTGATCACGCTCACGGTCCTGAACGGGATCTGCGGCGTGATCATCAGCCGCTTTGAGAAACCTGTCTGGAACCATCACCGGCTCGTCACCGGTCTGGCGCTGTCCGTGACCGCCACGGCGGTATTCATCGTGACCAGACAGCCCTACGCTGGGATCCTCTGCCTGACGATCCTGGTCATGAAGGGGATGCTGATCGGGAGAAGAAAGGACCTGCCATGATGGAGAGCGCACGGATCAGGATCTGTCCCGCAAGCCGGGAACAGATGGAACGCATGATCGCCGCCGAACGGGACGACGATCTGAAGAAAGCGTACGCCGAAATGCTGGAGGGCAGTCTGTCCCATCCGGAGGATCGGAAGTGGTACGCGATGTGGATGATCGAGAAAACGGACGGAACGCGCGTCGGCGATCTCTGTTTTAAAGGCTTCGACCCCGGGCGCAATCCGGAGATCGGCTATGGGATCCTGGATGCGCACCGGGGGCGGGGCTATGCGTCCGAGGCCGTCGGACTCGCGCTCGAATGGGCGTTTCGGCATCCCGGCGTAACAGCCGTCGAAGCGGAAACCGCCCCCGAGAACGCGGCCTCACAGAGAGTTTTGGAGAAATGCGGCTTTCACCCGAGCGGAGAGCTCGGCGAGGAAGGGCCGAGATATATCGTGCTCAGGGAGGAGACAATGGAGAACGGAATCATCATCATCCGCCCGGAGCGGCCGGAGGAGTACAGGGCGGTCGAAAACCTGGTCAGAGAGTCGTTCTGGAACGTCTATCGCCCGGGCTGCAGCGAGCACTACGTGCTCCATGTGCTCCGGGATGACCCGGCATTTGTGAAGGAGCTGGACTTCGTCATGGAGCAGGACGGACGGCTGATCGGGCAGAACATGTTCATGAGGACGGTCATCGAAGCGGACGACGGCAGGGTCATCCCGGTGCTGACCATGGGTCCCATCGGGATCACGCCCGAGCGCAAACGCCAGGGGTACGGCAAAAGACTGCTGGACTACTCGCTGGAGAAAGCAGCCGGGCTGGGCTTCGGCGCGGTGCTGTTTGAGGGCAATATCGACTTCTACGGCAAGTGCGGCTTTGACTATGCCAGGGCCTTCGGTATCCGCTATCACGATCTGCCGGAGGGCGCGGACGATTCCTTCTTCCTCTGCAGAGAGCTGATCCCCGGATATCTGGACAACGTCACGGGCGTCTACCAGACGCCGCGGGGCTACTATGTGGACGACGCCGATGTGGAGGCCTTCGACAGGGGCTTCCCGCCGAAGGAGAAGCGCAGGCTGCCCGGACAGATCTTCGCCTGAAGGGAGATCGGCGCCTGCTGCGCTGTCCCGACGCCGGAGCCGAGCCCGGACGCATCGGGTCAGGCAGTTTGCTTCCGCAGCTTCCGCCAGAACGGGAGGAAGCAGAGGAGGGCTGCCGTCATGGACACGACGTCGGCGATCGGGGTAGCCCAGGCGATGCCCATGACGCCGACCAGATGATTCATCAGAAACATCGCCGGGATGTCCACAACGCCCTTGCGCAGCATGGACAGGATCAGCGGCGTGACCTTCCTGCCCACGGACTGGAACATGGTGATGATGACCATGGCCACCGGGATGCACGGGCCCGTCACGCAGATGATGCGCTGGAAGCGGCTGCCGTAGTAGACGGTCTGGGGATCGTCGATGAAGGCCTGCACGATGAAGCGGGCTCCGGTCAGAAGGAAGACCGTCCCCAGCACGGCGACCGAGAGGCTCAGAATAAAGGTGGTCCTGACCGCCGCCATCATGCGCTTGTAGTTTTTCGCGGAATAGTTGTAGCCGATCAGCGGGATCACGCCCTGCGACATGCCGGTGGCGACGGCGTAGTTGAGCACGTCCACCTTCTTGGCGATCCCGATCCCGGCGACGGCCTCATTGCTGTAGGAGGCCATCAGGCGGTTCATGCAGATGTTGGACAGCACGCCGGAGATGTTCATGATCGCGCTCGGCAGGCCGACCAGAAACACCTCGCCGGGGATGCCCCGCGTCAGCGTGACGTCCTGCGGACGCAGCGACAGGATCAGATCGCCCTTCTTCCTGCGGATCAGCAGGAGGAAATAGGCGACGGCGGCCAGATTCGACAGCAGGGTGGCGATCGCTGCGCCGGCGATCTCCAGGCGCAGCACGGAGATGAAGATCGGATCGAGGATCATGTTGAGGACGCCGCCCATGGCCACGCCGAAGCTGGCCTGCTTCGAATAACCCTCCGCCCGCACCAGATGGGCAAAGGCGGCGCTGAGCACGGTCGGCACCGCACCGAGCGCGATCACCCAGAAGGCGTAGCGGCAGCAATAGTCATAGGTCGCCTCGTTGGCCCCGACCAGCGGGAAGAGAACGCCCCGGCAGGCATAGACCAGCGCACCGTAGACCAGCGCGGCGCAGCCCGCCGCCCAGAGACTGAACGCGGAGGCCCTTCTGGCGTGCTCCGCATCGCCCTTGCCGAGGGAGCGGGAGACCAGGCTGGCGCCTCCGATGCCGAACAGATTCGCCATCCCGGTCAGCAGCATGAACAGCGGCAGACACAGGGAGGCCGCGGCCACCTGATTCGGGTCGCCGACCTGCCCGACGAAGAAGGTGTCCGCCATGTTGTACACGACGGTGATCAGCTGGCTGATGACCGTCGGGACCTCCAGCGAAACCACCGCCTTCAGGACCGGCGTCTGCTCAAACAGCTCTTTGTTTTCATGTTCGATCACGGCGCATCACCTCATGTGTCGCTTTTTTTCATTATATTTCGATCCCGCGGAAAAAACAAGAGCGCCTGCGCATCTCGCGGAGCAGGTTTTTCCCAAAAGCAGTAGACGCGGAGAGGAAAGAGTGATAAAATGTCTATTGCTCAGGAATCGGATGGAACGTTGATCTGCTGTATAAAACGAAACACAAGGGTGCCCTGAGCTGCTGTGCAGAAGCTCGGGGCGCTTTCCGCACCCGGGCAAAAAGAGAGGGAACAAGATGGGGACGACAAAAGGCTTTAAGTTCAGAGAGGTTCTCAAAAACATGGGGGCCAGGAGCATTATCGTTTCGCTGCTCGTGTTCCTGCTGACTGTGACGCTGACCTGCGTGGTCGGGTTTCAGTTTTACCGCACCACGAAGGAGAACATCCATCTGCAGGGGGAAATCAACGCCGTTCACTCGGCCAAGGAGTTTGACGGCTACCTGCTCGTAAGAAAGAACACCGTCATCCTCGCGGGACATGTCGTGGACGAGATGATGGGAGAGGGGAAGACGAACGCCGAGATCCTGGACTATCTCTCCGCCGAATCGCTCAGCATCAAGAAATCGATCGACAAGGACTATACCGGCCTGTACGGCTGGATCAACGGGGAGTATCTCGACGGCGACGGCTGGGTCCCAGAGGAGGGGTATGTCCCGACGGAGCGCCCGTGGTATCGGGAGACCATAGCCGACGAGGGGGAGATCACCTTCGTCAGACCCTACCTCGACGCGCAGACCAAGACGGTGCTCATCACGGTGGCGGTGAAGCTCGCCGACGGGAAAAGCGTCATTGCGCTGGATATCACGCTCAGCCGCGTCCAGGAGATCGCGGAGGAGATCGCCCAGCAGACGCCGGGCAGCTACGGGATCGTGCTGGATGAGACCGGTCAGGTGATCGCGCACTCCGACGGGGCCCAGCTGGGGAAAAACTATCTGGAGGAGACGGGCACCTTCGGCGCCGCACTGGCGGACAGGCTGTTCCACGAGGGCGACAGGCAGTTTGAACTGGATTACGGCAGGCAGAAGTACATGGTCTTTGCCGAAAGCATCGGCAGCGACTGGCTGTCCGTCTCGCTGATCAACACCGAGGTGTTTTACCGGCCCCTGATGATCATCATGTCGCTGCTTGCGCTCTTCACGCTGCTGGAGGCGGTCGTCTTCATCTCGGTCCTCTACAACCAGAGCGCGAAGAATCTCGCCATCGCATCGGCGGAGGAGGCCCAGAGCGCGAGCCGGGCCAAGTCGCGCTTCCTCTCCCGGATGAGCCATGAGATCCGCACCCCGATCAATGCGATCATCGGGCTGGACAGCATTGCGCTGCGGGACGAGAGCATCTCCCCGGGCACGCGGGAGGAGCTGAACAAGATCGGCGCCAGCGCCCGGCATCTGCTGTCCATTGTCAACGACATCCTGGATATGAGCCGCATCGAGTCCGGACGCATGGAGCTCAAGGAGGAGGTCTTCTCTTTCCGGGAGTTCCTGACGCAGATCAGCATCATCGTCGGCGGCCAGTGCGATGAGAAGGGGCTGCGCTTTGTCTGCGATCCGGTCGAGCCGCTGGACGAGTATTATTGCGGCGACAATCTGAAGCTCAAGCAGGTGCTCATCAACATCCTCGGCAACAGCGTAAAGTTCACCGACGCGCCCGGCACGATCACCTTCACCGTCGAACGGACCGCCTGCACGGACGAGAAGGCGACGCTGCGCTTTACGATGGCGGACACCGGCATCGGCATGGACAAGGAGTTCCTGCCGAAGCTGTTCGAGGCCTTCTCCCAGGAGGACACCGCCAACACCACCCGCTACGGCGGCAGTGGTCTCGGCATGGCGATCACCCGCAGCTTCGTCGACATGATGGGCGGCGAGATCACCGTCGGGAGCGAAAAGGGCGTCGGCACGACCTTCACGGTGACGGTCACGCTGGGGCGGGTACAGAAGCACGAGGAGCAGCCGGCCGCGGAGGAAGCGCCGGGCGATGAAGCCGCGCTCGAAGGAAAGCATCTGCTGATCGCGGAGGACCAGGAGATCAACGCCGAGGTCCTGACCGATCTTCTCGAGCTCGAGGGCATGAGCTCCGAGTGGGCGGAGAACGGGAAGCTCGCCGTGGAGCTCTTTGCGCAGAGCGAACAGGGTCACTTCGACGCGATCCTGATGGACATGCGCATGCCAGTCATGGACGGCCTGACCGCCACGCGGGAGATCCGAAAGCTCACGCATCCCGACGCCGCGTCCATCCCGATCATCGCCCTCTCGGCCAACGCCTTCGAGGAGGACGTGCAGCAGTGCCTGCAGGCGGGCATGAACGAGCATCTGTCCAAGCCCATCGACGTGGACCGTCTGAAGGAGACGCTGGGCAGACTGATCGGGTCAAAAGAATAACATCAAAAAATATCATCAAACGGGAGCGGACCGGTCTGGCCCGCTCCCGTTTGATCATTTTTCCACAAGCTTCACCGTCCGCATCGCATCCCACTCCGCCCGGGTCAGCCGGGTGACGTGCTCGGTGCGGATGTCGTCCATCCTCCTCCAGTAGATGTCCCGGTTCGTGTGGTGATAGGTGAAGCCGCACTTCTCCTGCACACGCCGGGACTTGTCGTTGCCCTCGAAGTACCCGCACCACAGCGTCGTCAGGCCCAGATCCCCGAAGGCGCGGCGGATCAGCTCCCGCGCCGCCTCGGGGATGAGTCCCCGGCCCCAGAAGGGCACGCCGATCCAGTAGCCAAGCTCGCCCTCGCTGTCGGGCAGCTTCAGGTTGCTCGCCTCGCCGACCGTCACTGCGATGCAGCCGACGGGCCGCCCGTCCTCCTTCAGGCAGACCGCGTAGTTCTCGGGAGCGGACAGAACGGTGCGGATGACCTTGCGGCTGTTCTCGACGCTCGTATGGACCGGCCACCCGGCGACGGGCCCGACGCGCGGGTCCCTGGCGTATTCGTATAAGCTCTCTGCGTCCGCTTCCTCCCAGGGACGGAGGATCAGACGTTCGGTTTGCAGGATCATGCTGTGCCACCTCCAAAAAAGAGACCGATCGTTCACATTTAATTATAGCGAAGCGATACCGGGAAGTCAAGACCCCGGGCCCGATCCGGCTTGGAGGTAACACATTATTTTCACCGTGTTTACGTTTTTTTCAAATGTTTATTCATCCGGTATGGTATATTGTGCTATATTTGGAAAAACAACGCGACGGGAGGACGGATGCGATGGGAGTGTTCAGCAGGAAAAACGGCCCCGCCCCGCAGACGCCGGAGACGGATCGGGACGAGGCGCTTTTCCATTCTCTGCAGAAGAAAAAGAAGGACAGAAAGCGCCGCACGGTCCGCACGGTGATCATCGTCGTCGCGGTGATCGTGCTGGCGCTCACATTTGGCGTGTTGCGTCTGCGCCGCCGCGTTCAAATGAGTCTGGTATCGGACAGCGACGTGAGCTCCGCCCGGGCCGAGCGCGGCAGCATCAGCACCACGGTCTCCGGCTCGGGGACGCTGGCCGACGTCGACGAGGAGGAGATCACGGTCCCCGCGGACGTGGTCATCGACGAGGTGCTGGTCAAGGCCAACGAGAAGGTCCGGGAGGGCGACGAGCTCGCCACGTTGGACAAGGCGTCCCTGCTCGCCGCCATGGAGACCATGCAGTCGGAGATCCAGTCGCTGGATTCCCAGATCCACAGCGCCCGCGGCGATGAGGTCAGCAGCACCGTCACCTCGGGCGTGGAGGGGACCGTGACGCAGATCTACGCGATCAGCGGCGACCTGGTGACCGACGTGATGGCCGAGCACGGCTGTCTTGCGGAGATCCAGCTCAAAAACGGACAGACGATCCGCGTCATGGGCCTGGCCGGGAAGATCGCCAAAGTGAACACGGACGTGGGGAGCAGGGTGTTCAGCGGCTCCGTCCTTTTCACGCTGACGGACACCTGGTTCAGCGCAAACTATGACGCCTATGTGCAGCAGCGGCAGGAGAAGGAGGAGTATCTGCTGCAGCTCATGCAGCTCTACCGGAACGGCGGGGTGCTTCTCGCCCCCTACGACGGCTCCGTGAGCTCCGTCGACTATGACGAGGAGAACGACTATTCCGGCGTGGAGAAGTACACCGTCGTCACCATGTCGCCGGACCGGCAGATGGAGGTCGCCATCAGTGTGGACGAGACCAACATCCTCTCGCTGGAGGTCGGCCAGAAGGCGTCGGTCACGGTCAGCTCCATCGGCAGCGAACCCTACAACGGCACCGTTACCGAGATCAGCAAGACCGCGACCAGCTCCTCCGGCGTGACGCGCTACAGCGCGACCATTACGCTGGATAAGGCGGCGGATATGCTGCCCGGCATGACGGCCAGGGCCGTTGTCAGCATCCACGGTGTCGACGACGCGCTGATTATCCCCGTGGACGCTCTGCACCAGACCAGCACGACCTCCTTCGTCTACACCTCCTACGACGCGGAGACCGGCGAATACGGCGGCCTCAAGGAGGTGCAGGCGGGCATCTCCAACAGCGATTATGTCGAGATCCTTTCCGGCCTTGAGGAAGGGGACACCGTCTGGTATGTGGAAAAGGAGGACAATCCCTTTGCCGCCTTCGGCTTCCCCGGCGGCGAGATGCCCTCCGGCGGCTTCAACGGCGGAGAGAGACCCTCGGGCGGCGGCATGCCCTCCGGCGGCTTCAGCGGCGGACCGGGCGGCGGCATGCCCTCGGGCGGACCGCCCAGCGGGATGGGAGGAGGCGCGCGTCCGTGATCGACATCCGCGATCTCTGTAAATTCTACACCGTGGGCGACGAGCGTGTGCGCGCGCTCGATCACGCCACCATGCACATTTACCCCCACGAATTCGTCAGCGTCATCGGGCCCTCCGGCTCCGGCAAGTCCACGCTGATGAACATCATCGGCTGCCTGGACACGGCCGACGCGGGCAGCTATCTGCTCGACGGCGTGCCCATCGAGGACTACACGGAAAACGAGCTCGCGCATATCCGCAACCGGAAGATCGGCTTCGTGTTCCAGAGCTTCAATCTGATCGCCAAGATGTCCGCCGAGGAAAACGTGGAACTGCCGCTGATCTACGGCGGCGTGCCGCGGGCCGAGCGGGCCCGGCGCGTGGCCGAGGCGCTCGAGCGCGTCGGCCTGAGCAAGCGTGCCAAGCACCAGCCGACGGAGCTCTCGGGCGGCCAGCAGCAGCGCGTGGCCATCGCCCGGGCGCTCGTGACGCGCCCCTCGCTGATCCTGGCCGACGAGCCCACGGGCAACCTGGACTCGCACACGTCCGCCGAGATCATGGACATTTTCCACGAGCTGCACGAGCAGGGGAACACCATTGTTCTCATCACCCATGACAACGACGTGGCAAAGCAGGCCAGACGCATCGTCCACATCCTCGACGGCCGGCTTTCGGAGGTGAGCGTATGATGACGCTCCGCATGGCGCTGCGCTCGATCGGCGCCAACAAGATGAGGGCCATGCTCACCATGCTCGGCATCATCATCGGCGTGGTGGCGCTGGTCGTGCTGGTGAGTCTCGTCAACGGGGCGACCAGCTCCGTGACCGACGCGGTCTCCTCGCTCGGCTCGGACATGCTCACGGTCACAGTCTCCGACGACAAGGGCAAGCCCGTCGATATGGAGCTCCTGTCCGACTGGACGCGCAGCGAGCCTGCCATCGGCCTGACCGCGCCGGCGATCACCGCCTCGCTTACGGGCAAATACGGCTCCGAGAGCGACAGCTTCACGGTCTACGGCACCAACGCCTTCTATGACGAGATCGCCGGGCTGAAGCTCTGTATGGGGCGCTTTCTCAACAGTGCCGACGTCTCCAGCCATACGCGGGTCTGCGTGATCAGCTACAAGGCGGCCACCGAGCTGATCGGCTACACCGACTGCGTCGGCGAGCAGATTTCCTTCAACGGCATGAAGTTCAGCGTGGTCGGCGTGCTGTCGGACTCCGAGTCGATCACGACCTCGATGCGCTCGAGCGGCTATACGGCGTATGTCCCGTACCCCTCGCTGATGCGCCTGTCGGACTCCGTGACGGAGGATGTCACGACCTTTGTGGTGAGCGCGCCGGAAAACCGGAGCATCGACGACACCGAGCGCGCGCTTACAGAGCTTTTGCTGGAACGATTTGAGATGGATGAGGACGCCTTCACCGTCAGCTCCATGAACTTTATGGAGGAGGCCATGAGCTCCGTCGCCTCGGTCCTGTCGGTCCTGCTCGGCGGCATCGCGGCCATCTCCCTGATCGTCGGCGGCATCGGCATCATGAACATCATGCTGGTCACCGTCACCGAGCGCACGCGAGAGATCGGCATCCGCAAGGCCATCGGCGCCACCCGCGGCACGATCCTACGTCAGTTTCTCACCGAGGCGGTCGTGCTGTGCATGCTGGGCTGCGCCATCGGCATCTTCCTGTCCTGGACGATCCTGCGCATGGTGGCGGTCATCGCCTCCAGTCTCTCCATGTCCTTCAGGCTCAACGGCACGGTCGTGATCGTTGCCGTGGGCTTCTGCGTCCTGATCGGCGTGATCTTCGGGCTGTATCCGGCCAACAAGGCGGCCAAGATGAAGCCCATCGACGCCCTGCACTACGGAGGTTAAGATGGAAAACGAACGAAGATCTGTCAAGAGGGCGGTCTTTCTCGCGCTGATGCTGCTGGTGATCGCGGGACTCGCGGCGCTGCCGTTCGCGCTGGATCAGATGAACGCCGACGGGAATGACGGAGCGAGCGTCGTCTCCGCCACGGTCCAGCGCGCCGATATCAGCCGCACCGTTTCCGGGGCGGGCACGCTGGAGGCCAAGGAATCCGTGGAGCTGAGCGTGCCGGAGGGCGTGGTCCTCACCGGCTACGCGGTCTCCGACGGCGATCTGGTGAAGAAGGGCGACCCGGTGGCGTATGTGGACCGCATCAGTGTCTACAAAGCCGCCGCCAATCTGGGCGACGCGCTGACGGAGCTCACGGAGGAGATCGCCGGACAGCAGGACAGCGAAGGCAGGTATGAGACGGTCTACAGCGACGTGGCCGGAACCGTCACCGCGGTCTACGCGGAGCCTGGCAGCGATATCCGGGAGCTGATGAACGAGCACGGCGCGCTTGCGGAGATCACGCTGGACGACGGGACGGTCCTGAAGCTCACCGCGACGAGCGGCACCGTCTCCTGGTTCTTCTTCAAGGTGGGAGATCACGTCTATGTCAACGCTCCGCTTTACACGTACTATGGAGAGGAGGGCGCCGGCAGCTTCCGGGCCCTTGTCCAGAAGCGGCAGAAGATCGAGGATCAGCTCGGCCAGCTCTTCCAGATGTACCGGGACGGTTACGCCGCCGCGCCGGGCGACGGGATGGTCCTGGATCTGGACGAGACGCTGGTGAAGAATCTCGCCTTTGAGGAGGAGGGCGGCCTGCGCATCACGCTGCTCGGCAGCATCGAACAGGAGACGCCTCAGCCGGAGCCCACCGCTACGGAATATTGCTCCGGCACCCTGAATCAGGACGGGACGATCAACGTCGACGGAAACAGGATCTCAGCCGAGGGACTGGAAGCCTTCCCCGAAGCCAAACCCGGTGACACCGTTTTCCTGCGCCGCGATATCTACAATGAGACGGACGAGAGCGGGAACATCACCGGAACACACGAAACATATACCGTGTTGCTCGTCCTCACGGGCAGCGAGACTCCGCCCGGAGGCGGAGGCGGCGGCGGAGCGCCCGGAGGCGGAGGCGGCTTCGGCGGAGGCGGCGGAATGTCCATGGGCAGCGGAGCCATGGGCGGCTCAGGCGAGACGTCCGAGGAAGAAGCAACGCTCGCCGTAACGAAGATCGCCTCCATCGTGCCGATGGACGAGGTGCTGGTCAACATCACCGTGGACGAGCTGGACATCCTTTCCCTGCACAAGGGGGACAGAGCGCTTGTCACGCTGGATGCGCTGCCGGGCCGCTCCTTTGAGGGCGTCGTCACCGGGGTCAACACCGGCCGCAGCAACAGCGGCGGCAACAGCAAGTATACCGCCGAGGTGACGATGGCACGCGGCGACGACATGCTTGCCGGCATGAACGCCTCCTGCCTGGTCACGATCGAGACCTTCCGGGACGTGCTGAGCATCCCCGCCGCGGCCCTGCACGACGATGCGGACGGCTGCGTGGTCTATACCGCCGTCAACAGGGACAAGGGGACGCTGGAAGCGCCCGTGCCGGTGGACTTTGGCATCTCCGACGGAGAGAGCGTGGAGATCCTGTCCGGCCTCTCCGAGGGCGAGACGGTCTGGTACAGCGTATTCGACACGCCGGAGTACAGCGTCCCGTCCTTCGGCGGCAAGAGCGCTTCCCGCGCCTGAGAGACGGGACGGAAAACACCGCACACGATCCGGGTCCGGCCCCTCCGAAGAGGAGGAGCCGGATCCGGATTTGCTTAACAAGTGTTTCCAAATCTGGTACAATAAAACAATAAATGATCCAAATGGGAGCATTCGTGCCGAACGGGCTTTGGAAAGAGAGATCGCTGATGAAGAAAAAACTGGGCTTGCGCGCAAGGATCATTCTGGTGGCGTCCGCGTTCATGCTGGCGACGAACCTGGCCCTCGGCGCCGCGCTGATGCAGCAGTCGCGCCGCGCCATGAAGACGCTGATCGACGAGCGCATGCTGGACGTCGTCAACACGGCGGCCGCCATGCTGGACGGCGACGTTCTGGACAGACTGCGCGCCGAGGACAAGGGCTCGCCGGAGTATCAGGCGGTCCTGAACACGCTGGTCGTCTTCCGGGACAACATCAATCTGGCGTATATCTACTATGTGCGGGACATGGGGGACGGGACCTTCACCTTCGGCATCGACTCCGACCCGATCGCTCCGGGCGAATTCGGCTCGCCAGTCAGCTATACGGACGCGCTCGCCCGGGCGGGGAAGGGCACCCCCTCCGTGGACGAGACGCCCTATGAGGACGAGTGGGGGCGCTTCTACAGCGCCTACAGCCCGGTGTTCGATTCCTCGGGCAAGGTCGCCGGCGTCGTCACCGTCGACTTTGAGGCGGCCTGGTACGA
>JAUNNC010000229.1:0-427 GCA_030531585.1 Eubacteriales bacterium
CTGCTGACACACCGTGAGGAGGTCATCCGTGAACTCAGCGACCGTATCAAGGCCGGCACCTACACCGTCAGGGACTACCGCGAGCGTGAGATCAATGAGAACGGCAAGACGCGCCGCATCCAGATCCTGACGATGAAGGACCGCATAGCGGTACATGCCATCATGGCCGTGGTGGACAGGCACCTGAAGAAGCGGTTTATCCGAACGACCTCGGCAAGTATCAAGCAGCGCGGCATGCACGACCTGCTGGCGTACATCCACCGGGACATGCGGGAACAGCCGGAAACGACACGCTACTGCTACAAGTTCGACATCAGCAAGTTCTATGAGAGCATCGACCAGGACACGGTGATGGACGAAGCCGTCGAGGAGGGTGTTCAAGGACAGGCGGCTCATTACCCTGCTCGACGGCTTCGTCCGCATGATG
>JAUNNC010000229.1:451-1976 GCA_030531585.1 Eubacteriales bacterium
ACTGAGCATAGGGCTGCGCTCCTCGCAGGGGCTTGGGAACCTGCTGCTGTCCGTCCACCTCGACCATGTGCTGAAAGATGAGTGCGGCGTGCGCCACTTCTACCGCTACTGCGATGACGGCGTGGTGCTGGCCGGTACCAAGCGGGAACTGTGGGAGATACGCGCTATCGTACACCGGCAGATGGAAGGCATAGGCCTGAGGGTGAAAGCCAGTGAGCGCGTGTTCCCCGTTACGGAGGGTATCGACTTCCTCGGCTATGTGATACGCCCGGACTATATCCGGCTGCGCAAGCGCATCAAGAAAAAGGCGGCGGCGAAGCTGAATGAAGTGAAATCAAGAAAGAGACGGCGTGAGATCATTGCCTCCCTGTATGGGATGGCCAAGCATGCCGACTGCAATAATATGTTTCATCAATTAACAGGCAAAGAAATGAAATCATTCAAGGATTTGAAGATCGCTTACAAGCCGGAGGACGGCAAGAAGCGTTTCCCCGGTGCTGTGGTGAGCATCAGGGAGTTGGTAAACCTCCCCATCGTGGTCAAGGACTACGAGACGGGAATCCACACGGAGCAGGGCGAGGACCGCTGCATCGTCAGTATCGAGCAGAACGGCGAGCCCAAGAAGTTCTTTACCAACAGCGAGGAGATGAAGAACATCCTCGCGCAGATTAGTGAACTGCCGGACGGCTTCCCGTTCGAGACGACAATCCGCACGGAGACCTTCGGCAAAGGTAGGACCAAATATGTTTTTAGCTGATGAGAGTACAAGGAAGCGCGGAGGTGGAGTTGCTGGAATGCACTAACCCCGTGAAAGGAAAGTGGCGCGTCCGCTGGGACGTGCAAAGACATGAGGACGGCTCGGCGGACTATATGGAAGAGGAGTTCGGGCACCGTCCTACGCAGGAGGAGGTGAAGGGCCTCGTCCTTGCATGGTACAACGCAAAGGTGGACGAGGCGATACTGTCGGGCTTCACCTACGAGGGCAACACGGTATGGCTATCGGCGGAGAACCAGTTCAACTACAAGGCGGCGTTCGACCTCGCCATGCAGACGGGCGGGAAGACGCTGCCGGTGACGGTCAAGATGGGTACCGACGAGCAGCCGGTCTATGTGGAGTTCAAGGACATGGACAGGTTCACGGACTTCTACACCAAGGCAATGGCCTATATCCAGGCCACGCTGGCCGAGGGGTGGAAGAAAAAGGACGCCATCGACTGGTCGGCATACGGAGAGGAGGCGGCCCATGAGTAAGGGCTGTGGTTGCCAGAGCGGCATATTCCGATGGTTCACACCACCGTATGCCGGACTGTTCTACGCGGCGTGCTGCATACATGATGATGACTACGACCGCGGGGGCAGCGAGCGCGACCGGAAGGCGGCTGATCTCCGCCTGTTCGTGAACTGCTTCAGGAAGATTGCCAAGAGCGGCTTTGCACCTGCAAAGGCGATGTGGTGCGCCCTGGTGGCCTTGTGCTACTATTGGAGCGTGCGTCTGCTTGGCAGCAACTATTTCAAATATAGTGGA
>JAUNNC010000230.1 GCA_030531585.1 Eubacteriales bacterium
CTGGACCTCGTGCTGCTCCTCGACGGCTTCCTGAAGGGCCAGCATACTTTCGCTGAGCTTTTCTACCTGCTCCACGGTAAGGCTTATTTCTTCGCCCTCACTGTTATCGTCGGTGCTGAAGCCGAGATCCTCTAACTGCTCGGCAAGCTCCCTGGCGCTCTCCAGCAAGGCCTCGTCTCCGCTGTCCAGTTCCGAAGCAACGCTGCGGGCCTTCGCCCGCCCCTGCGGCTCGGTCTGATCCGCCAGCTCCAGGGCTTCGTTGAGGCTCTTCAGATAGGTATTCAGAATATCCCGCAGGGAGACATCCAGAACATACTTGAAGAGAATACTGGCGTCGAAGGTGGTCATGTACAGTTCGTTTTGGTGCTCCTGGAAACGCCACAGGTAGACGGCGCACTTGCCCTCCAACTGCTCAGCGGCATCCTCGACCACCTTCAGCTGATCGTTTTCCAAACGGAAAACCTTGGCGTCCTTCTTCATCAGGTTGTACAGCGGCCGCATCACGTCGGAGAGGTTTCTGCCGGGGTCGCCCTTCTCCAAGGCACCCTTCACCCACATGAACATTTGGGCACCGGTAGCACCTACGCCGCCGATGCTGCTGAAGCTGCCAATATAGAGTTTGCCCTGGAAAATGTAGGGGGTTGCGGCAATAAAGCCGTGGGCGGGGGAATTCTCGTCATTAGCACCGTCCACCACCAGCGTCCAGTTCCAACCGTAGCTATTGGCTGTCTCACCGTCTGCAGCGGGATGTCCCTTGTACACGGCAAAGCCATAGGAATCGGAGATGATGGCGTAGAGGGAGCCCTCGTAGGCCACCAAATCATAGAACTCGTTGCCTACGCTGGGATCCGTGGGATCTGCGTACTCCTCAAAATCCCGATAGTCGGCAATGTAGTTGTCAAATTTTACCTCTTGGGTGGATTCGCCATTGGGATCGTAGTTCTCATCTTTTATCTCCGCGATGAAGAGGGGCACATATTGATTTTTATTCTCATCTTTATTCCAGACCTTTAAGCTGCTGGAACTGCCGCCAAAGTACTGCTTGCCCTCGTAGACGCCGCAGGCGCGAAGGCTGTTGTACTGGACTGCGGCGCCGGTGGACTCCTTGCCGGCCATGAAGGCTACGGTAGCCCGGTCATTCTCATCCACGCGAATCAGGAATACATAGTTCCGGCCATAGGATCCAAAGTAGAGATTTCCGTTCTGCTCCACAGCGCTGCGGAACGCGCAGCCCTCCGCCTTGGTGGCAATCTCTTTGAATTCCTCCGGGAGATCCAGAATCTCGGTCTTACCGGTCTTGGGATTCAGCTTGATGATCTCAGGGATACAGTCCTCATCTGTCAGCTTGGTATAGTCGGGCAGTTCACCGTAGGTGAAGTAGTTGACGATCTCATAGAGTTTGTCTATGTCATTTTCACCGAACATAGGCGCCATTCTGGTGATGGCGCCGTAGACCTCAGAGGAGATAAAGGCCCGGTTGGTGCCAATATAGATATCATCGCCGCGCTTGATCATGGCCCAGGCGTAGCTGTTGAGACGGTCGGTACCATTGACGATGCCGTCATCTTCACCGCTGCCATGGAAGGGGTTGGTAACTTTTACCGCAGTAGTGTCACCGTAGGGATACTCCCGTTTTTCAATCGTCGCCGCAAACGCCGTGGTCGGTACGCTTGAAAGCAATAGGATCACCGTCAGAAGCATACTCAAAAATTGCCGGGTCTTTTTCCGTGTTTTCATAAAAATTCACTCCTCATACTTTCACTTTTAACTGGGCCGCATCCTGATCAGAAGCCTGTCTGTTTTGACTGGTTCCCGCGGCGGCCATACGTTATCCCGCAATCATATCGCCATCACCGCCAGTTAATTAAAATTTTATGCCTCACGAGCCGAATAATACGTGCTGTTCTTATGCGCAACTTCTTATGATTCCAGCACAGCTTTATCAAAATGTG
>JAUNNC010000085.1 GCA_030531585.1 Eubacteriales bacterium
GTCGCCCTCGCCGCGCACGGCTCGGAGTGCGTCCGCTCCGACGCCGAGCTCTCGCGCGACCACGACATTCCGCAGGGCTTCTGCCTGGGGCTCGACGACGAGACCGACCGGGCCATCGGCGTGCCGCTCGCCCGGGCCTACCGGGCCCTGCCCTTCGGCGCGGCGGCGGAGCGCAGCGCCATGAGCGAGGCCAGCCGCGGCGTGCAGCGCATCCGCGCCTTCTACCGCCGCTACACCGGCTGCGACGGCGCGCCCGAGAGCGTCGAGCAGTGGCTCTCCCTCCCGTCCTGGGCGCTGGCCGAGGCCACGAACGGCGCGGTCTTCCGCGACGACGCCGGGACCTTCTCCGCCGTCCGGCAGGCGATCTTGACCGGCATGCCCGAGGACGTGCGGCTCAAGAAGCTCGCCGCGCGCGTCATCACCATGGCACAGGCCGGGCAGTACAACTACCCGCGCTGCGTCCGCCACGGCGAGCTCGGCGCCGCCATGCTCGCGATGGGCGAGTTTGTCAGCGCCGCCTGCGCCGCGGTGTACCTGCTCAACCGCCGCCACATGCCCTACTACAAGTGGCAGCTGCGCGGCATGGCCGAGCTGGAGACCCTCGGCCATCTGCGCGAGGCGCTGGAATTCCTGCTCACCGGCGAGAACGACGAGCAGGGCCGCATCCTCAAATCCGCCGTCGTCGAGGACATCTGCGCCTCCGTTGTCGGGGAGCTGAAGAAGCAGCATCTGACGCACGGCTCGTGGGATTATCTGGAGCCGCACGCCTTCGAGATCGCCGAGCATATCCAGAGCCGCGAGCTGCGCGCGATGCATATCATGGAGGGATAGCCTTCATTTCAAAGGCGGAGGCCTTTGAAATGAGTTTTTGCACCCCGCTGCGCGCACTCGCTTGCGTGGGACGCTCGCACACTTGCGGGGCGAGAAGTATGTTTTGTCAGGCGCATGTCCTGATAAAACATGATTAAAAAAATGTCTTTTCTTTCACTCATCCACGAAAGAATCTGACACAGGAGTACACTATGGAGATCCAATGGCTGGGGCACGCGTGCTTTCGCATCAGCCACGACGGCTGGGCGATCGTCATCGACCCCTACAACAGCGACTATGTGACCGGCTATCCGAAGCTCAGAGGCGTACGCGCCGACCAGCTCCTGATCAGTCACGACAGCTACGGCCACAACTACCGCGAGGGCGTGGTGCTCTCCGGGCGGCCGGAGAGCGAGTCGCCCTTCACCGTCACGCCCATGGAGGTCTGGCACGACACCGTCTGCGGGATCATGCGCGGCTCCTGCCTGGTGCATCTGATCGAGTGCGGCGGCGTGCGCGCTGCCCACATGGGCGACATCGGCGCGCCGCTCACCGGCGAGCAGCAGTCCCGGCTCTTCGGCCTGGACGCCATGATGATCACGGCCGGGTCCTGCACCGCCCTGCCCTCGCAGGAGGTCTGGCGGCTCACCGAGGAGCTGTTCCCGCGCGTCGTCATCCCCATGCACTACCGCGACGGGAGCCGCGGACCGCGCCGCCTCGAGCACGCGGAGGAGCTGACCAAGTACTTCGCGCCGAGCATGGTCCACCGCTACGACACCGACCGCATCGAGATCACCGCGGACACGGAACCGCAGATCGCCCTGCTCAAGTTCATCGGACATCGGCCCGAAACGCCGGAGCCCGCTCCCGTGAAAAAGCGTCCCCTGCTCGCGCGCATCCTGCCGGGCGGACGGAGGCGGGAATAGACCGTACGCCCTGCGGAGGAGACTTCTTCCGCAGGGCCGCTTTTTTCCTCCCGGGGCTTGCAATTCAAGGCGGCTATGGTAAAATATAAAAGTATTGTTTAGCACGGATTGGAGATCTTCCATGAAACGATTGAAAACACTCTTTGCCCTTCTGCTGGCTGCCGTCCTGTTCGCCGGACTGTGCCTCCCCGCCGCGGCCGACGACGCCGTTTCCGCGGGAGACGAGGCGGCGGCAGAGAGCCCCGTGCCTGCCGAGGACGCGGAGAACGGCGCCGCCGCCGACTCCGTCCCGGACTGGGATACGCTAGTGCGGGATCTGATGGCCGAATACGAATTCTACGACACCCAGGTCGCCCTCGGCTATCTCAATCTCGTCACCGGGGAGGAGCACTATCTCAACCCGGACGAGTACATGGGCGCCGCCAGCATGTTCAAGCTGCCGCTGTGCATGTATTATACGGAGCTGCTGAAGACCGGTCAGACCACCTGGGACGAGCAGAAGGAGGGCGAATCCTATAAGTCGGTGCAGGACAACATCCTGCTCTACTCCGACAACAAGGCGGCCGAGCGCCTCTGGGAAAAGCTGGGCGGCTACGGCGTGTTCCGCCAGCTGACCGCCTCCTATATGGGCGCCGACCCGGAGGAGATCAAGGGCCTGAACGAGCAGTACAACCGCTACACCGCGCGCCAGTTCATCACCTGCCTCAAGCTGCTCTACGACGAAAACGAACGCTTTCCCGATATTCTCGAGACCATGAAGCAGGCCATGCCCGACCGCTATTTCCGCCTGTATGAGAACCGCTTCCCGATCGCGCACAAGTTCGGCTACATCCCCTCCACCATGCCCGACGAGGAGAGCGTGATGAACGACTGCGGCATCGTCTTTGCCTCACAGCCCTTCGCCCTGGTGTGCTTCACGCGCAATTCCGGGCAATCGGAACAGTTTCTCACCGCGTACTGCACCGCCATGTGCGATTACACCGAGGCCTCCGCCGCCCTCGCCGCAGAGCGGGAAGCGGCCGAGAAGGCCCAACTGGAGGCCGCCGCCGTGACGGAGCCCCCGGCGCCGGAGGCTTCCGACGCTCCTGCCGAGCAGGATGTCTGGGCGGGCAGCGCCCTGCTTGCACGCCTGTCCGAGCGTCTCTCTCCCGTCCTTTCCAGACTCCCCGCAGGCTTGCCGCTGGTCCCGCTCGCCTTCGTCGTCCTGTTCGTGCTGCTCGGGCTCATTGCGATCCTGCGCCTGTCCTTCCGCTACAGGGCGCGCTTTTTCCCGCTCCTGCTTGCGCTGCTCATCAGCGCCGCCGCCATGCTGCTGAGCATTGCGGGCCTGTATAACGGCACCGTCTACGCAAAGCCCAGCGGCGATCCGGCCGAGACGGTCAGGCTTTTCTTTGACGATCTCTGCGCCGGCCGCTACGACACCGCCTGCAGGCAGCTGCGCGACTATGCGGATCTCGGCCTGGGCGACACGCCCTCCACCGCGGCCGGACGCCGGGTCTGCGACGCGCTGCACGAGAGCTATTCTTATGAGCTGTTGGGCGAGCCGGAGATCAAAATGCTCGACGCCGTACAGAAGGTGCGCTTCCGCTATCTCGCCCTCCCCTCCATCGAGGCAGACGTCGCAGCCCAGACCCAGCGCGAGATCGAGGCCATCGTTGAGAGCAGCAATCCGAACGAGGTTTACGATGCGGATCGGCACTATCTCCCGGAGGTGACGGAGCGGGCCTATCTCGCCGCGCTCGACGCCGTGCTCACGCATGCGGAGAAATACTACACCGAGGATGAGCTCGCGCTGTCCCTGACCTATACCGACGGACGCTGGCAGATGCTCATGAGTCCGGAGCTGCTGCGCGCACTGGGCGGCGGCACCGGCGTCTGAGGGAGAACGAAGCATGAAAGACAACTACGATTTCAGCGATCTCGACGCGATCCTCGCCGAGTTTTCGGGCAAAGGAGAGCCCGAAGCCGAGGCTGCGCTCCGGTTGACGGCCGTCCCCGAGCCCCGTGCCGCGGAGCCCGTGTCCGGCGGCCCGGAGCCTGTCCCCGAAAAGGCCGACGAGCCCTCCGCGGCCGGAGAGCGGTATGAGTCTCTCCCGGAGGAACCCGCCCCGGCGGAGCCCGCTCCGGCGCCTTCCCCCGCCCCGGAGCTCCCGCCCCTGTATTCGCGGGAGGAGCCTGCGCCGAAGCCCCGCTCCCAGTTTCACAGAGCCCCGCGCCAACCCCTGCCCGTACCCGGGAAGAAAACGCCCGCGGAGCCGCGCAGACCCGCGGAGAGAAAACCCGCCGAAAAGAAGCCTGCGGAGCCGCCGAAGCCCCCCGCTCCCCGTCCGCCGCGGAAAAAGTTCGTGCTCCCGCTCGCACTGCGGATCCTGCTGGGGCTTGTCTCGCTGGCCCTCTGCGCCGTCGTGCTGTCCTGGACGGTCTTTAACCTCCACCCCGCGTCCACGACCATGAGCTATGAGGGCGGCGACGCCAGGCTGCGGCTGACCGACAAGCTCGACGTCTACGTCAACAACGCCTCGGCAGACGCGCTGGGCGATCTGGCGTACATCCGCAAGATCTACACCCTGCAGGAGAGCGATACCGTCGCGCCCGTTCCGGACCCCAACGGCTTCGGCATCACCGACGATCTCGCCGAGGTCCAGGCGGTGATCGACCGGGCCGCCGTCGTGCTCGACGGGCAGGAGCTGATCTTCCGCCCCGACGTTGAGTTCGTGCCCGGCGCCCCCTTCCGCTACTATCTGGACGACACGATCTTCGTCCTCGCCTGGCAGGAGTACATCGAAAACCGCTGCTGCACCTTTGCCGAGGTCAAGGTCGCCCACGGCTCCCAGGTCCGACGCAAGATCGCCGGCGACAGCTACAGCTCCGGCGTACAGCTCTACGCCTCCACCATGGCCAACGCCGCCAACGCCGTCGTCGCCATCAACGGCGACTTCTACGAATACCGCAACCTCGGCATCACGGTCTATCAGCGCACGCTCTACCGCAACAACCCCGCGACCGTGGACACCTGCTTCTTCACCGCCTCGGGCGACATGCTCTTCTCCCGGGCGGGCGAGCTCATGGGCCAGGGCGAGGCCCAGCGCTTCATTGAGGACAACGACGTGGTGTTCGCGATCGCCTTCGGGCCGGTGCTGGTGGACAACGGCGTGCTGCAGGAGATCAAGTCCTACCCCATCGGGGAGATCAACACGATGTATTCCCGCTCCTGCATCTCCATGAAGGGCGAGCTGCACTACCTGCTCATGAACATCAACTGGGACGGCGACCGCCCGCGCGCGACCATCCCCGAGCTGGGGCGCTACGTCTACTCCAAGGGCGTGGACAAGTCCTACACGCTCGACGGCGGGCAGACCTCCGAGATCGTCATGATGGGCGGACCGATCAACCATGTCGACTTCGGCAGCGAACGCAGCGTCAGCGACATTATCTATTTCGCCACGGCCATTCCCGAGGAGGTGCGCTCATGACCAACCCCATCGCCGTCTACACGGGGGATACCGTCCTGTACTGGAGCGCGATCATCATCAGCCTCGGCCTGCTGGCCGCTCTGTTCATGACCCTCTCGCTGCAGCGCTCCAACAAGGGCAGCATTGCCGCCGTCCTCCTGATGGTGCCGCTCACCGTGATTTTGTCCGTGCCGCTCTGCCGCACGCTGCACTGGTACTGCCATAAAGAGCAGTATGCCGGTCTTGTCAGCGCCCTGACCGACTATTCCTCCGGCAGCTATGTCCTCGCGGGCGCGCTGCCAGCCGCGGTGCTCGCCGCGCTGCTCGCCTCGCCGCTGAACACGCGCAGCACCGCAAGCCTCCTCGACGCCTTCGCGCCCGGCGCGGCGCTGGCGGTCGCCTTTATCCGGCTCAGCTCCCTGTTCAACAGCTCCTGCCGGAGCAAGATCCCCGTGACCACGCCGCTGCTGCAGCATCTCCCCCTGGCTGCGGGCTTTGCCGACTCCTCCGGCCAGGTGGAGTACCGCTTCGCCACGTTCTTTCTTCACTTTCTGGTGATGCTCTTCCTGTGCCGCGTCCTGCTGACCTTCTTTTTCGCGCGGCGCAGGGTGCCCATGGCCTCGGGCAGTGCCGACGGCAACACGGCGCGGATGTTTCTTCTGTTCTACTCCGCCAGCGAGCTCGTGCTCGACTCGACCCGCTACGACTCGAGCTTTCTGCCGATCAACGGCTTCATCAGTCTCGTACAGATCGTGGCCGCCGCCTGCATCCTGGGCGTGCTGATCTACTACAGTGTACACTCGCTGCGCGCCAACGGCTTCCGCTGGTATCATCCTGTGCTGTGGCTGCTCTGGCTCGCCGCGCTCGCCGGGGTCGGCTATACCGAGTACCTCGTCCAGCGCCACGGCGACTGGTATCTCTCCTGCTACGGGGCGATGGGGCTGGCCTGTATCCTCCTGGCTGCCGTCGTCTACCGCATGTATCTGACCTGCTGCGAGGAAGAATAAGTACAGCCCTGCAACACCGTCCCCCGGCTTTCTCAGCCGGGGGACGGTGTCATTCTGTGGACTGATATTTGTCATCTCGATCAGGCATGGCGGCGCACGAGAGGCATGCGACTATGGCTTCCCCTTGAGGGGAAGCTGTCGCGTCAGCGACTGATGAGGTGGCGTTTCCCGCTTCTGAGCGGTCAGATGCAAAAGGCAGCGCTTCCACCTCATCCGCCCCTTCGGGGCACCTTCCCCTCCAGGGGAAGGCTGCGCTATCTGCAGAGGAACCCTCTCCACCCTAGAAAAGAGCCGCCCGGAAGGCGGCTCTTTTTTGTGATGCTGTTGGTTTACATAATGATTGCGTTCTTCGGGCAGACCTGCGCGCAGGTGCCGCAGCCGACGCATTTCTCCTCGTCGAGGGTCCAGGTCTTGGCGGCGCGGTCGACCGTCAGGGCTTCCATCGGGCACTTGCGTGCGCAGATGGTGCAGTAGACGCACTTGGCGGGGTCCTGAACGGGCTTGCCGTCGTCGCGGGGCTTGGGAGCCTCGGCGGCCGGAGCCGCAGCGGCGGCAGGCGCGGCAGCCGCAGCGGGAGCCGCAGCCTTTGCGGCGGCGGGGGCGGCGGGCTTGGGCGCGGGCTTCTTCGGCGGGGCCTTGACGAAGGTGCCGGAGACGATCAGGTCGCCCTCCTCGATGCCGAGCATGTGGTAGTCGGGCGTCAGCTCGATGGAGTGGCGCGAGCAGAAGTCGGCGCAGGTGTTGCAGAAGGTGCAGGAGCCGAGATCAAAGCTGCGGGTGACCTTCACGCCCTCCTCAACCTTCTCCTCGGTGTGGGTGATGGCGCCGCCGGCGCACACGCGCTCACAGACGTTGCAGTTGATGCAGGTCTCGGGGTGGAAGACGATGCGGCCGCGGTAGCCGGGGGCGGCCTCCGAGGGGACCTGGGGGTACATGCGGCAGCTCGGCTTGCTGAAGAGCTTGGTGACAGCTTCTTTGACAAACGGGAAATCCATTACTTCTGCCCCCTCTTCTCTTTCAAAATTTCGGTGGCCTTGACCAGACCGTCCATGATGGCCTCGGGTCTGGGCGTGCAGCCGGCGATGTCGACGTCGACGTGGACGTACTTCGACAGCGGCGCGCAGACCGAGTAGCTGCCCTTGAAGACGTTGCCCGACTGCGGGCAGGAGCCCATGGTGACGATGCAGCGGGGTTCGGGGACCTGCTCGATGGAGCGGAGCACGCGGTTGAGGCTCTGCTTGGTGACCGGGCCGGTGACGACGACGATGTCGGCCTGACGGGGGCTGCCGGTGAGCTTGAAGCCGAAGCGCTCGGCGTCGAAGCGGGGCGTCAGCACGGCGACGAGCTCGATGTCGCAGCCGTTGCAGGAGCCGGAGTTGATGTGATAGAGCCAGGGAGATTTTGCGGTGCTCTCCGCAATCAGTTTCTTAAACATTCTCGCCCCTCCTTACAGACCGTACCAGGCCAGCACAAGGCTCACAAGCGCAAGGCCGGAGACCACAGTCCAGTAGTATTTGAAAAGCTGCTCGATCTTCAGGCGCGCGGTGACCGCGTGGACCAGGGAGATGAAGATCGCGGTGACGACGACGCACAGCGCAAAGACGATCAGCGCGTCCACAGCCGGGATGCCGACGCCGACGCCGCCCAGGAAGAGCGCGACGAAGAGGCTCGTGAGGGTCAGCACCTTGACGGCGTGGGTGAGCTTGTAGACCGCGAGCGGCGCGCCGCTGTACTCGGCGAGCATGCCCTCGCAGATCTCGGTCTCGGCCTCGGCCGCGTCAAAGGGGTGATTGCCGGTCTCGCCGGGGATGACCATCAGGAAGGCGATCGCGGCGGGGATCATGCTCGCCTTGCAGATGAGGCTGCCGCGGGCGATCTGGTACTCGGAGATGGCGCTCAGCGAGAAGCACAGGCCCGCTCCGGTCCCGTCGCCGACCGCCTTGGCGATCGCCAGCAGCACCAGCACGAGCGGCAGCTCGCAGGCGATGACGGTGACCATCTCACGGCTCAGGCCGACGCCCGCGTAGGGGGAGCCGGAGGCCGCCGCGCCGAGGATGCCGGCCAGGGCCGGGATCAGCAGCAGGTACAGCAGGACGATAACGTCCGCCGTGCCGGAGAAGGCGCAGAAGCCGCGGATCGGGATGAAGAGCTGCAGCACCACCAGCGCAGCCAGACCCACCAGAGGCGCAAGCAGGAAGGTGGTCTTGGAGGCCGCGGCGGGGATGATGGTCTCCTTGCCGCAGAGCTTGAAGAAATCATAGAAGGGCTGCAGGATCGGGGGTCCCACCCTCTTCTGCATTCTGGCGACCAGCTTGCGGTCGATGCCGATCAGGAGGTTGCCGCAGAGGAAACAGAACAGGAAGCCGGGGAAAATGAGAATGTAGCCCAGATACTGAAGCGCAGTCATAAGGATCGAACCAGTCATATTTCCCACCTCCTTAGAGCACGATCGTCATGAAGCTGATGGCAAGGGCCAGTGCGACCACCGCCCACAGGGCATAGTCGTTGACGACGCCGCTGTGCAGCTCATGCATGAAGCCGAAGTAGTGTCTCCAGTTGTGCTTGAAGCCCCAGAAGAGGTCTCCGCCGCCGACCTGGGAGAACACGTTGTCCTCGCCGCCGTAGAAGAGCTGGTACTTGGCGGCGACGTTCTTCTCCCGGTTCTCGCTGACGCTGTCGTACTTGGAGGCGACCGCGACGATGGTGACGGCCAGCAGCGCAATGCAGAGGATCAGCAGCCAACTGACAGGCTCCCACACGCCGGCCTGGGAGAAGTCCGCGCGCTGGAGGATCAGCTCGCTCTTGAAGCCCATGGAGCGGATGTAGTTGCCCACGTTCAGGATGGCGTTGGCGGCGGGCTCGGTCAGGTAGGTGGTGACAACGCGCGGGAACAGACCGGTGAGGATGCACAGCGCGGCCAGGATGCCCATGGCCAGACGCATGCCGAAGGGGACCTCCTTGACGTTCTCGTACTCCGCGGGGAGCTGTCCGAAGAACACGGACTGCGTGACCTTCACGAAGGAGGCGAGCGTCAGCACGGAGGTGATCAGCGCGACGACCGTCACGGCCAAAAAGCCGATGTTGCCGGTCTCCACGGCCCGCTGGTAGGTGGCCTGGTAGATCATCCACTTCGAGGCGAAGCCGTTGAAGGGCGGCACGCCGCTGATGGAGAAGGCACCGACCAGGAACAGCACCGTGGTGTGGGGCATCTTCTTGGACAGACCGCCGAGCTTGCCGAGGTCGGTGGTGCCGGTCTCGTGCAGGACTGCGCCGGCCGCAAGGAACAGCAGGCCCTTGAACAGGGTGTGGTTCATCGCGTGGTAGAGGCCCGCCGAGAAGCCCAGGCCGGAGGCCAGGCCCACAGCCGCCAGCACGTAGCCGATCTGGGAGATGGAGTGGTAGGCCAGCAGACGCTTGAAGTCATGCTGGGCAAGCGCCATCGTGACGCAGACGAACATACTCACACTGCCGATGAAGACCAGCATGAACTGCATCGTGCCGAGTCCCATGCTCTGGAACAGGAAGTATGTAATGCGGATGATGCCGTAGATACCGGACTTCGTGAGCACGCCGGAGATCAGCACCGAGATGGAGGCGGGGGCGGCGCCGTGGGCGTCGGCCGCCAGCGGGTGGAAGGGCACGATGAAGGCCTTCGTGGAGAAGCCGATATAGAGGAAGGCGAAGGCCAGCTTGGTGGCGTTGTTCATCGTCCCGGGGATGAGGGTGGCCAGCTGCGCGAGGTTGAGCGTGTGGTACTGGGCGTAGAGCATGATGACGCCGGCGAGGATCGCCGTCGAGCCCATGCAGCCGACGACCAGGTACTTGAACGCCGCCTCGAGCGCGCCGTAGACCTTGGTACGGAAGGCCGTCAGCGCGACCGCCGCAAAGGTCAGGATCTCCACCATGACGAACATGTTGAAGATGTCGCCCGAGAGGACCAGGCCGAGCACGCCGCCGGCGAGCATGCAGTACAGGGTGTAGTACTGGGGCACGCAGTCGTCGTGGACCAGGTAGCGGATGGAGTAGAGGCAGGAGACGAAGACCGCGGTCGCACTCAGCAGGCCGAAGAAGAGGCTCAGCGCGTCGACC
>JAUNNC010000086.1 GCA_030531585.1 Eubacteriales bacterium
GACCGCCAACACCTTCAAGGAGGACGAGCGCGCGGCGATGGACGTGGGAATGCAAGCCCATATTGCCAAGCCCATCGACGTCGGCGTGATGATGAAGACGCTCTCGACCGTGCTGGCGGAGGCGGAAAAAGCCAAAATCCGGTCATGAGGACCGGAAACGGCCTGACGCCGGATCCGATCCGGATCGGCATTGCTCAACAACACAGAAAAAACTTGAATGAGGTGACGATATGCTTACGATCGATACCCTGCGCCGACTCGGCGTGAACACCAGTGACGGCCTTGGCCGCTGCATGAACAACGAGGCCTTTTACCTTCGCCTTGTCAACATGGCTCTGGACGATCAAAATTTCGGGAAGCTGGAGGAGGCAGTAAAAAACGGCGATAAGACCGCAGCTTTTGAAGCCGCCCACGCCCTCAAGGGCGTGCTGGGGAATCTCAGCCTCACACCGCTCTATGAGGCGACCTCGGAGATGACCGAGCTGTTGAGAGCCGGCCGGGACGCGGACTACCCTGCCCTTCTCTCCGGGATCCTCCGTCAGCGGGAGGAGCTGCTCTCGGCCCGGGGCGAGTAACCCGAAAGGCTTCACACGACCCGGCGGGGAATGAACCGGGAGCTGTGAAAAAGGAGGTGAGACCCTTGCGGCGAAAAACGGGCTGTACTCCCGGCAGAAGCGTGTCCGGGGCCGTCCGGCGCCTGCCGTTGCTTTTGCTGACGCTCTGCGTGATGCTCGCTGCCTGCGGCGCGGCGCGGCCCCGGGACAGTTCCCCGCAGACGGGGACACCGGCCCGGATCTTCGCGTCCGGCGGCAGGGGTCCTGCCTCCTCCGAAGCGCCGGTCATGGCGACGGCGGCGTTTCACCCGGAGCTGGCAGAGGGCAGCGGCGGCGTTCTGATCGATCTGTCCGCCGTCAGCGAGGGTTATGTGGCCGTGTCGGCCCGTTCGGAAAGCCGTCTGAAATTCCAGACCCTCATGGGCGAATGGACCTATACGTACGACCTTTCCTCCGATGGGGTCCCGTCCATCTTCCCCCTCCAGTGCGGCGACGGGCACTATCTGTTCCGGGTCATGGAAAACATCGTCGACAAGAAATACGCCCTGACCTACAGCACCGAATGCGACGTGAAGCTGCTCGATGAGTTCCAGCCGTTCCTCCGGCCCAACGATTATTCCCGCTACGACGCCCAGTCTGAATGCGTCCGTCTGGCGGCGCGGCTTGCCGAACAGAGCCGGGATAAGTTGGATTTCGTCTCCGCCGTATATGAGTACGTCTGCGACCATATCACCTACGACGCCGCCAAGGCCGAGAGCATCACCACCATTTATCTGCCGGACGTGGACAAGACGCTCTCCAGCGGAAAAGGGATCTGCTTCGACTACGCGGCGCTGGCGGCGGCCATGCTGCGAAGCCAGGGAGTCCCCACCAAAATCGTTTTCGGCTACGTGGCGCCGGACGATCTGTATCACGCGTGGAACATGTTTTATACGGAAGAAAGCGGCTGGATCACCGTCAGCTTTGAGGTCGGCAGCAAGAGCTGGAACCGGATCGATCTGACCTTCTCCGCCGGCGGCGCATCCGATGAGTTCGTCGGCGACGGCAGCCATTATTCCGCGGCATACTTCTACTGACAGGAAGGGATACGACATGAGCGAAAAGCAATTGGATGAACTCGGCGTCAGCGCTTTTTGTGAAAGCATGGCGATGATGGTCCAGGCCGGTATCCAGACGGAAGAGGCCGTCGGGCTCCTGCAGAGCGAGAACCGGAGCGGAGGCGTTCTGGAGCGGGGTCTGGCGGAAATGAAAACGCTTCTGGAGCAGGGCGAATCTCTGGCCGGGGCAATGGAAAAGACGGGGATCTTTCCGGATTATGCCCTGCGCATGATCCGCGCCGGCGAGGACACGGGACGGCTGGAAAACGTGCTGTTTCGTCTTGGGCGCTATTACGCCGAGCAGAAGGCCCTTTCGGACAGGCTCCGGAGCGCGGTGACCTACCCTGCCGCCATGCTGGTGCTCATCATCGCCGTTCTCTCCGTCATGCTTACGATCGTGCTGCCGACCTTCCGGGCGGTGTATGACCGGTTGACGGGCAGCCTCGCCGCGTCCTCCTACGCATATATCCACTGGGCGGGTGTGTTCTGCACCGCCGCCCTCGTGGTGATGGCGCTGCTGGCCATCGCGCTGTTGGGGGGGCTGATCCTGTGGAAAAACGGAAAGCGGGACGCCGTCATTGCCGTGCTGGAGCGTTCCCCCCGCTGCCGGTCCATCCTGAGGACCAATGCCCTCTTCCGCTTCACCTCCGCCGTCTCCACCTTCCTTGCCAGCGGTGAGATGCAGGACGAGGCGGTGCTCGAGAGCATTCCCATGACCGGCTCCGCGGCGTTGGAGGAAAAGCTGAACGGTCTGGCCCGCCGAATGGAGGAGGGCCACAGCATCGCTCAGGCAGCCTATGAGGAGGAGCTGTTCGAGCCGGTCTACGGCCGGATGCTGCTGGCCGGCGAGCGCAGCGGAAAGCTGGAGGACGTGCTGGAGCGGCTGACGCAGCTTCTGGAGGAGGACAGCCGTCAGCAGGTCGATCGGCTGGTGGAGATCGTCGGTCCCGCGCTCTCCGGCGTTCTGATGGTGACGATCGGGCTGACGCTCATCAGCGTGATGCTGCCGCTGATCGGCATGATGAACGCCATCGGATGAGGTGAATGCCATGTATTCCGACCGAAGGGAAAAAAAGGCCGGCGTTCTCCTGCTTGCCCTGGCAATGCTCCTGTTGGCGCTGGTGGTGATCCTGTGCTTCGGACACTCGGGCCAGGATGTGAGCGAGGAGGGCGCGGCGGCCATCCGCGAGGCGGTCCGCCGCAGCGCGCTGCAATGCTACGTGGTGGAGGGAGTCTATCCGCCCGACGTGCAGTATTTGGAGGACAATTACGGGCTGCAGATCAACACGGAGGACTACTATGTGGTCTATGACTGCTTTGCCTCGAACCTGCCGCCCTCGATCCGCGTGGTCCTCCGGGCTGAATGAAGGAGGCGAAGAGCTTGAAGCAAAGCAGAAAGGATCCGAGCCTGCTGCTGTCTGTCGGAGTTCTTTCCCTGTTTCTGGTGGGCTTTCTTCTGCTGGTGATCTTCGGCGCGAGAAGCTACCGGGATGTGGTGGACGGTCAGTATGACAACATGGACGGCCGCGCTCTGTCGGCGTATCTTGCCGCCAGTGTAAAGGCCAACGACAGTCTCGGCGCCGCCACCGTGGAAGATTCCGAATATGGACCGGTTCTCGTCATCGCCGACGCCGCCACCGGATACGCCCTTCGTTACTACCGGTATGACGGCCAGCTGGTGGAGGATCTGGCCCGGAGCGGAGCGCCTCTCGCGCCGAAAGAGGCCCAGCCCATCGCGCCAACCGGAGTTTTTTCCGCGGAGTTCCCCCAGCCGGGCCTCCTGTGCGTCACCACCGACGCCGGACGGACGCTCGTGTGCCTGCGCAGCGGAGAGGAGGCGGCGCCGTGAAGAGACAGAACCTGACCTCGTTTTATCTGGAAGCGCTGCTTCTCGTCGTGATCTTTGTGTCCATGATCCTCGTGCTCACCGGCGTTTTCGGTGCGGCGCGCACCCAGAGCACACAGGCGAAGCGGCTTTCACAGGCCGTCACGCTCGCCTCCAATGCCGCGGAGGCCGTGTCCGCCGCGGACAGCGAGGAGAGCCTTCTCCGGCTGCTGAACGAAAACGACAACGCCCTCCGGATAACGGACGACGCCGGCGTTACCGCCTTTTATGACGTTGACGGATCGCCGGATCCCCGGGGAGCCTTCCGGGTGGACGTGTCCTGGCTCCCGGAGGGAACAATGACGGGGACGCTGGTGAGCAGCGTGATCCAGGTGCGCTTCGACGGAGACGAGCCTGTTTATCGGCTGGAAACCCTCTCCTTCAAAAAGGAGGCGACGCCATGAACCATTCCCCCATCCGGCTGGGCCCCCTGGCGCTGCTGCTGACGGTGATCAGCATATGCCTCACGATCCTGGCGATCCTGACCTTTACCACCGCGAGAGCGGACCTGCGTCTGGCGGAAAAATACGCCGAGACCGTGCAGACCCGCTGCGCCCTGGAGAAGGACGGGCAGGAGTACCTGGCGGGGCTGAACGACGGGCTCGAGACCGTGCCAAGACGCGACCAGGACGGGATCTACCGACTCGATCTGGAACGGGAGGGATATCTGCTCCATATGGGATTGATCCGTGACGGATCCGGCGGCTTCGATGTGGTCTCCTGGCGGCTGGAGAAGACCTGGGAACAGGCGGATACCATCGGCAATCTCTGGAGCGGAGATTTCGGAAAGGAAGGATAAGCTGTGGAGATATTGGATATTCTGCAAAAAGCGGTCTCCCTCGGCGCGGCGGACGTGTTTCTGATCGCCGGGCTTCCGGTGACCTTCAAGTGCGACGGCCGGCAGCAGCGCCTGACGGACGGCATGCTGATGCCCGGCGACATCGGCGCACTTGTGGATGAGATCTATACCCTCAGCCGCCGGGACCGGACAAATCTGGAGCGCGGCGCGGACGACGACTTCTCTTTCGCCGTGCCCCATCTTGGGCGCTTCCGCGTCAACGTGTTCCGGCAGCGCGGTTCCCTGGCCGCGGTGGTCCGGGTGATCCGCTTCGGCCTGCCGGATCCCGTTGAGCTCGGCATCCCGGAAACCGTGCTCTCCCTGGCGGAGAGCAAAAAGGGTCTGGTGCTCGTGACCGGCTCGGCAGGCACGGGAAAGTCCACTACCCTGGCCTGCATGATCGATCGGATCAACAAAAGCCGGGACTGCCACATCATCACGATGGAGGATCCCATCGAGTATATCCATCGACACGACAAGGCGATCGTCACCCAGCGGGAGATCTCCATCGATACCCCCGACTACCTGGACGCCCTGCGCTCGGCGCTGCGGGAGAGCCCGGACGTGATCCTGCTGGGCGAGATGCGGGATTATGACACCATCTCCGCGGCCATCACTGCCGCCGAAACGGGCGTGCTGCTGCTGAGCACACTGCACACGAGCTCCGCGGCCAATACCATCAACCGCATCCTTGACGTCTTTCCGGCCAATCAGCAGAAGCAGGTCAAGATCCAGCTGGCGCAGATCCTCAAGGGCGTCGTGTGTCAACAGCTTGTGCCCTCTGTGGACGGCGGTCAGCTGCCTGTTTTCGAGATCATGAAGTCCACCACCGCCATACAGAACATGATCCGGGAGGACAAGCTCCACCAGCTCGAATCCGCCATGCAGGCCGGCGCGGCCGAGGGGATGTGCACGATGGACGGCAGTCTTGTCAAGCTCTACCGGGAAGGAAAAATCACCCGGGACACCGCGCTGCTGTCCTGCGTCAACTACGAGACGATGGAAAAGCGTCTCGGAAAGTGAGGACAGCGCCATGAGAATGCTGGACGCAAAGGAAAATGTGCTCTATGTGCGTATGCTGGGCGGTTTTTCCGTCCAGTGGAACGGAAAGCTGATCGCGGGCGGGTCAAAAGCCAACGGATCGCAGTTTGCTTACCTGCTGCAGATCCTGCTTCACCACCGGGACAAGGGCGTGACCCGGGACCGGCTGGAGGAGCTCCTTTTCGAGGACCGGGAGATCGACAACATCCATCACGCGCTCCAGAGCGTAATCTATAACGCGAAGAAAAAGCTCGCGCAGGCGGGACTGCCGCCGTTCAATTACATAGTGCAGCGGAAGGGCGTCTTCTTCTGGACGGACCAGATCCCCGTGGTGGAGGACGCAACCTGTTTCGAGGAGCAGTTCCGACTGGCAGAGAATTCGGAGGACGAGAACGAGCGCATCGCGTTCTACGTGGAAGCGTGCCATTGGTACACAGGGGAATTCCTGCCGATGCAGACCGCGGTCATCTGGGCGGCGCACGAGGCCAGGCGCTATCATGAGCTGTTCTGCGAATGCGTGGAAAAGGGGGCGCAGCTGCTCCGGCTCCGGCAGGATTTCTTCCAGATGGAGGAGCTGGGGACCTACGCCGCCAAAGTAGACCCTCTGGCCGACTGGGAGCCGATCACCATGGAGGCCCTGGCCTCCATGGGCCGCTACGAGGAAGCCCGCAAGCTGTACGAGGACACGGTCGACTACTATTTCAACGAGCAGGGTCTGCGTCCTTCCAAAAAGCTGATGGCCCAGTTCGAGCGTCTCGGCGAGGAGATGATGCACCGCTACGCCGTGCTCGACCAGATTCAGGGCGACCTGTCCGGACTGACCGATCAGGGCCCGGGGGGCTACTTCTGTGCGTATCCGGTCTTTCAGGGCATCTATCGCATGGTGGAGCGAATGCTGGAGCGGGGCGGACAGTCCGTGTATCTGATGCTCTGCACCGTAGTGGACGGCAAGGGCGTTCCCATGCGCGCCGGCCCTATGCTGGAGGAGCTGAGCAAACGGATGGGCGACGCCATTCGGCTCACGGTCCGCCGGGGCGACACCATGACCCAGTACGGCAAGGGACAGTATCTGGTGCTGCTGGTGAACACCACCCGCGAGAACTGCGTCGTGATCCAGAAGCGCATCAACGACCGGTTCATCATCGGCCGTCAGCGGTCCTCCATCCAATACTACGTCAACAGCGTTTTCTGGGAGACGGAAAAAGGTCATCCGAACATCCGGGGGAACAGACCATGACAAAAACACAGTGGTACATCGGGGCGCCCAACGGCGTGGTTTTATGCGTGGACGGCTGCTCCGGCGGAGAGCTTTCCGGAAAGCTGTATCACAGCTACCGGACGGACGCGCAGGAATTTGTCAATACCGATCAGATGATCAACCACATGGAATCGCTGTATGACTCGCTGAATTTCCCCCATCCGGGGTCAAATGAGAGAAGCTTTCTTCCCGTGAAAAAAACAGACGAACACTATTCGGAAAGGGATAGAATCATGAAAGACGAATCGCTTTTGAATAAGCACGGCGATCTTTGCACCTTCATCGTCCGCGTCCAGCACCGGCAGAACAGCAGCTGGCAGGGACGGATCACCTGGATGGAAAACGACAAGACGATCTCTTTTCGCTCGGTGTGGGAGATGGTAAAGCTCATCGAGAACGCCGTTGACACCGTTTGTGCGGAAGAGGACAAGGAAGACATCCCGAACTGGTAAAACACGCAGTTCCGAGACGGAGAACGGAGGTGAAAACATGGAAAACAACCATTTGGAGGTCCACGATGAAGGGGGAGGCATCAGCCTTTGGCGGTTTCATGCGATCGCCGCGGTGATCATAACCGTGCTGGCTGTCTTGTTGGTTCTCTCTGCCTCGCAGACAGGCAAAGGCTATTCCCGCATGGAGGCGGCGACGGAGAACTATATCCAGGCGCAGCAGGCGGCGGCGGATATGCAGACGGCTTCGGACTATCTGACCGCCGAGGCGCGGACCTTTATCGCCACCGGAGATCTGACCCATGCCGAGCGGTTTTTCGAGGAGACGGATGTCACGCGGAGGCGGGATCAGGCCCTTGAAAAGATCGGGGCGCTTCTCAGCTCTTCCCTGCCCTACACCTATTTGAGCGCAGCCCTGGATAAATCCAACGAACTCCTGGAAATCGAGTGCTACTCCATGCGTCTCGCCTCAGAGAGCTACGGGTTTGATCTTTCTGACTGTCCGGAGCAGTTGAGAGAAGTGACGCTGGAGGAAGCGGATCTCCGCCTCTCCCCGGCGGAACAGCGCGACAAAGCGCTGATCATGGTCTTCGACGAGACCTATCAGAACTACAAGGACGAGATCCAAAAAAATGTCTCTCTGACGGTGGATGCGCTGATTGGCGAGACCCGCACCCAGCAGATCAACAGCTCCGCGCTGCTGCTGCGCCTGGTCCGAAGTGAGGTGCTGCTGATCGTTATCATCCTGTTGCTGGCCATTGCTTTCGTGCTGTCCACCGTGTTTCTTGTCACCCGGCCTCTGAAAGACAGCATCCGACATATCCGGCAGGACGAGATGCTTCCCGAGAAAGGGGCCAGCGAGCTGCGCTTTCTCTCCAGAACCTATAACCAGACCCGGGAGCAGAACCTGCTCCGCCGCCGGCAGCTGAGCTATGACGCGACCCACGACGCCCTCACGGGTTTGTTCAACCGGGGCGTATTCGACAAGCTCCGGGCGCGCTGCGAAGAACGGGACTGCGCGCTGCTGATCATCGACCTGGATCGCTTCAAGGCCATCAATGACCAATACGGCCACGATGTGGGCGACCGCGCCCTGTGCTTCGTGTCCGCGATCCTTCAGAAAAACTTCCGGGCGGAGGACTATATCTGCCGGATCGGAGGGGACGAGTTTTCCGTCATCATGGTGAACGTCAATTCCGCCATGCGCTCGCAGATCGAGGAGAAGATCCGGCAGATCAACGGATCCCTTCAAGCGACCGGGGACGATCTGCCGCCCCTCTCTCTGAGCGTGGGCGTCGCCTTCAGCGACCGGGAAAATCCCACGGACGATATTTACAAGGACGCCGATACCGCCCTCTACCGGGCCAAGAAAGCGCATTCCGGTCTCTGTGAGTTCTATTGATCCCATACGACGACAGCAATAGCCCTCTGTAAAAAATGGAATCTGTCATTGCGAGGGCCCCGCAGGGCCCGCGGCAATCCGTTTTCCCTAGGAGGAGAGACGGATTCCCATGCAAAAAGGCCGCCACCGGCGGCCTTTTTTGCTCGGAATGACAGGCGAAATCGCATTTTGCAGTGCGCCCTTTCCTATTGTTATTCTTATTATGCGGCGGGATCTGCCTCCGTCAGCGCGGTATCGATGGGGACGCCGCCGACGCTGGGAACGGGAACCAGCTTTCCGTGCAGCACCGTGCGCGCGTTTTCAAAAGAATAGGCGCAGGTGGACAGCAGAAGATAATGCGCCTGGCCGTCCAGCTCCACATCGTGGGGGATGAAATCGCTCTTTTTGGCCACCGTATCCAAATATGCGTCAAATTCCGGCCGGGGGCCGTAAAAGATCGTGTAGGAATCCCCGGTGGCTGACGTCTCATAGCAGCTGAACAGCTCCACGCGGTAATCACCCTCCGGCGTCAGCAGCCACATCACTGGATGCTCGTCGTAATATGCCTGCTCCCGCCAGTATTTCAGCGTGGCGAACATGGACATGTTCTGCATATGGTGACCGTAGAGGATGATGTTGGAATCCACGATCCCTTTGTGATTCGACCGGTCGGCAAAGATCGTGCCGCAGGGATCGCTCTCGTGCTTGATGTTGTGCTCGAGATAATAATCGTTGTTTCCGCAATGGACCACCGGATAGTTGATCACCGAACCTTCGCAGTAGATCCAGCCGATGATGTCCTGGTTGATCTCCAGGAGCTTTTCGAAATCCACCATAATCGGGACCCGGTCCTCCGGGGCGATGGCGCTTGAGGGCTCTGCAACGCCGCCGACGAACTCCGCTCCCGCGTCTCCGGTGCTGTCTCCGGTCCGGGGGCTCTCCGAACCGTCGCTGTAAGACGACTGCTGGGAGGTAAATTCATTGGCGAGGCCGCTGTAGACCTTCTCGCTTTTCGAGTAGACGCTGCGGATCGAGAGGAGCTTCCAGCCGGAAAAAACGAACACGCCGACCAGAACCACCGTGAGGATCCTTGTTATCCACTTTCCCATAGCGACCCTCCGTCACTCCCGGAGCCGTCCGGCCAGTACGTTGAACAGTACGCCGCACAGCAAAAACGCAAACAGATAGATCTTTCCCAGAGGCGAGGCGATCATGGACATAACGGCGCCCAGACGGGGGACGTGCTTCTCCACCCGGCCGATCACCTGATCGTACGGGGTATCGTTGATGTCCTCTTCCTCGTTCGCGTCGCCCTTGGTGACGAATTTCCCCTCAAAGGTCCGGTTGGCCACGACTCGATGGGTCACGACGGAGCCGTTGCTGTCAAAGGCGATGATATCGCCGATCTCCACATCCTCCGATTCCACCGGTCTGACCAGAACCAGGCTCCCCTCCGGGAGGGCCGGTTCCATGCTGCCGCTGATGACGTTATAAACCTCAAACCCCATGACCTTGGTAAGCGAAGCGGGAAGCAGCAGCGCGATCACAA
>JAUNNC010000087.1 GCA_030531585.1 Eubacteriales bacterium
CAGTACACCTATCGTCTCACGGCGATCGCAGAGAACAAATCCTACTCCGATGAGCAGGTGCTGACGGAGAAGGCCTTTACCGTGTTTCCCGGCTGACGGGAGCTTATGGACCGGCGCTTGACGCGGGATCTCCGGACCCTCCGGCCGGGCGGCTCTCCCTGTACATTGACAGCCTGCGCGAGAGCGCAGGCTGTTTTTCATATCCGAATGTTCACAAACAGGCCATTGAAAAATACGGGAAAATCTTTATAATAATGGAGTAATTGCGCCATTCCTGCAAATGCTGAGAGATACGGTGAGGAAAGCCAGTCATGAAGAGCATTTATCTGCGCAACTTTACAACGATGGCGATTCTCGTCTTCTTCTGTCTGACGCTGATCTGCCTGTCCTTTGTGGGCTTTGGCCGGATGCAGCTTCTGCGGGTGATGCAGAACGACATGATCGCCAGCGCCCGGGAGGTCTCGCACATTGCCTCGGCGGTCTGTCAGACGGATACGCTGGACAGCTGGCTCCTCGGCATGAACGTGAGCGCGATCGCCAAATCCACCGGCAGCCAGATCATGATCGCAGACCCCACGGGCGCGATCGTGGCCTGCTCGGACCGGACGCCGAGCTGCTGCCACATCGGCCTGGTGCTGGACCCGCAGACGCTTGAACGGGTGGGGGAGGACGCGGACTTCGGCCTCTCGGACCTCGGCGGCGTCTTTCAGGAGCCGCGCTATGTGATCGCCAGGACCATCTTCTCGGACGTGGACGGCACGGAGCTGGGCTATGTGTTCGTCAGCTGCTCGCAGGGGAAAATGCTGGGCGACTGGTCGACCTTCCTGACGATCGCAGCCATGGTCGTGCTCGGCGTGATGCTGGCCTTCCTGGGGGCGACGCTGGCCTATTCCAAACGGATGGCCCGCCCGCTCGACGAGATTGCGGCGGCCTCGCGGAAATTCGCCCGGGGCGACTTCTCGGTGCGTGTGCGGCAGGAGTACGATCTGGACGACGAGATGGGCGCGCTGATCGACTCCTTCAACAAGATGGCGGACTCGCTCGAGGTGGCCGAGGAACGGCGCAGCGAGTTTATCGCCAATGTCTCCCACGAGCTGCGGACGCCCATGACAACGATCGCCGGCTTTGCCGACGGGATCCTGGACGGGACGATCCCGCACGAGGAGGAGGCCAAGTATCTGGTCTCGATCCGGGACGAGACGCGGCGGCTGTCGCGGCTGGTCCGGGATATGCTGGACGTCTCCTCGACGCGCTACAAGCTCTCCGATCCGAGCCGCCGGAGCGTGTTCGATCTCAACGAGCTCGTGCTGCAGACGCTCCTGAGCTTTGAAGACCGCGCGACAAAGAAAAATCTGGACGTGGACCCGCAGCTGCCCGAGAACAACATCCTGGTCGTGGCCGACAAGGACGCGATCACGCGGGTGATCTACAATCTGCTGGACAACGCCGTGAAGTTTGCCAATCCCGGCAGCTGCCTGACGCTGCGCCTGTACAAGGACGGGGAAAAGGCCTATGTCTCCATCAAGGACATCGGCGAGACGATCCCGCCGGACGATCTGCCCTTCATCTTCGACCGCTTTCACAAGTCGGACCGGTCGCGGAGTTTGGATAAGGAGGGCATGGGCCTCGGCCTGTATCTGGTCAAGACCATCATCAACAGCCATGACGAGGATATCGCCGTCAAGAGTGAGGACGGCATGACCGAGTTTGTGTTTACGCTCAAGCTTGCGGATAAGTGAGGATGATTATGAACAACTGGGAACAAAACGCGCAGAGCTGGTATGCCCCGCTGGAGCGCCCGGCGGAGCCTGCGAAGGAGACAAAAAAGAAAAGACGCCTCTCCACACGCTGGAAGGCCGGCCTGGCGGTGCTGCTGGTACTGGCGCTGATTGCGGGCAGCTCGCTGCTCTTCTCCTCCGGGGAGGAGGAAAAGCTCCCGGGACCGGACGTCACGTTCCCGGAGTCGGAGGAGGATCTGCCCGACGACATTGAGGAGTTTTTTGAAACCTTCTATTCCCGGGAGGAGAAAAAGGAAGAGATCCGTGTCCCTGCTGCGGAGGAGGTCCCGGAATTCACGCTGGAATTCAGCGAGCCCGGCGAGGAGCTGACCCTGCAGGAGCTCTACCGGCAGTGCGCGGATTCCATCGTGTCCATCACCGGATACACCGACGGGACGGAAGGCTATTACTGGGGCTCGGGCATCGTGCTGTCGAAGGAGGGCCTGATCCTGACCAACACCCACCTGATCGAGGACTGCGACAGCGCTACCGTGACGCTCACGGATAACAGGAGCTTTGACGCGTTTCTCGTGGGGGCGGACGCGATGAGCGACATTGCCGTCTTGAAGATCGAGGCGGACGGGCTGAAGCCCGCGCGCTTCGGTGACAGCGCGAAACTGCAGGTGGGCGACCGCGTCGCCGCCATCGGCAACCCCATCGGGGAGGAATTCCATCTGACGCTGACCGAAGGCATCGTCTCGGGGATCGACCGCGGCGTCGGACAGTACGGCCGCAACATCACCGCCATCCAGAACACGGCCGCCATCAACGAGGGAAGCTCCGGCGGCGCCCTGTTCAACATGTACGGGCAGGTCGTGGGCGTGACCAACATGAAGATGTCCGCCCCCATCGGGGAAGTGACGATCGAGGGGATGAGCCTTGCGGTGCCGACCTCTCTGGCGCGTACGGTGATCGACGACCTCATCCGCGACGGCGAGGTCCGGGGCAGGACCGCCCTGGGCATCACCGTGGGCCCGATCCCGCAGATGGCCGTGTCGCGCTATGAGATCCCCGACGGACTCTATGTCACGGCGGTCTCCGCGCACTCCGACGCCGAGGCCAAGGGCATCCGGAAGGGAGACATTCTCACGGCCCTGAACGGCGAGGCGCTGCTGAGTACCGACCAGATCTATGAAGCCAAGTCCGACCTCCACGTCGGGGATACGCTGCACTTCACCGTCTGGCGCGACGGGGAGACCTTTGACCTGGACATAGCCCTGGTCGACTATAACGACGTATACTGAAACGCAAACGAAAAGGACCTCTTCCCGGGTGGGAAAGAGGTCCTTTTCCTGTTTCGCGTCTCAGCGGCAGACGAAGCAGTGCCATTCGTCCTCACTGCGGTGCTCCAGGACGGTGAAGCCGTTCGAGCGCAGGGCGGCCTCGGTCTCCGGCCAGCGGTCCTCGATGATGCCCGAGCAGATGAACACGCCGTCGGAGGCCATGAAGCCGCGGGCCAGGGCGGAGAGCGGGATGATCACGTCCGCCACGATGTTGGCGAGGACCAGCCCGTACCCGCCGCCGATGCGCCGCCGCAGGCTCTCGTCCGCGAGGATGTCGCCCGCCCAGGCGCTCATGCGCTCCGGGCCGAGGCTGTTGAGCGCCGCGTTGGACATCACCACATCCGGCGCCTTGGGATCGACGTCGACGCCGAGGCAGCTGTCACAGCCCAGCAGCAGCGCCCCGATACCGAGGATGCCGCTGCCGCAGCCGAGGTCCAGCACGTGCACGCCGGGTGCGGAAAAGCGCTCCAGCGCGGCGAGGCACATGCGCGTCGTGGCGTGGCTGCCCGTGCCGAAAATCAGGCCGGGGTCGAGACGCAGCGGAACGCGGCCGTCCTCCGGCGCATCCTCCCAGGCGGGCACGACGACGAACTTTTCCCCCACTTCGATGGGCTTATAGTACTCCCGCCAGTTGTTTTCCCAGTCGCTGTCCTCCACAAAGCCGGTTTCCACCGGGCCGTAGGCCTCCCGGATCCTGCGCAGCACGGCGAGGCCGTCCTCGTCGTCCGTGAGGTAGCACTTGATGCGGCTGACCCCGACAAAGCGGTTTTCCAGCTCCTCGTCCACATAGTCCCAGTACATGTGATTGCGGTCGAGAAAGTCGCGGAAATCGTCCTCGTTCTCGATGACGAAGCCGCCGGCGCCCATGGCAGCCATCTCCTCACAGCGCTGATCCAGCGCCTCCTTCGGCGTGTTGACCGTCACTTCGATGTATCGCATGGCAGCTCTTCCTTTCTCATAAGCTCGAATGAATCCCAGGGAAATGCACGCTCCGGGAGCGCGGAGAAGCACAGCGCCCGCCCGTCGGCCGGATGCCGGAACGCGAGCGTGTGCGACCACAGCGCGATCGGGCAGTCCCGAAACGCGCTGCCGTACTTGACGTCGCCCAAAAGCGGCAGGCCGCGCGCGGCAAACTGTACGCGGATCTGGTGGCTGCGCCCGGTGTGCAGCGAGACCGACAGCAGCGAGAGCGCCCCGGCCGTCTCCAGCACCCGGTAGGACAGCTCCGCCTCCCGGACCCCGGCGCGCATCCGGCGCACGACGTAGGACTTGTTTTTCGCCCGGTCGTGGAACAGAAGGTCCCGCAGCACCGCCTCGTCCGGCTCCGGTCTGCCGGGGACGACGGCGAGGTATTCCTTGCGCATCTCCCGCTGCGCGATCTGGCGCGAGAGCCCTGCGGCCGCGCGGGAAGAGAGGGCATAGACCATGACGCCGCCCACGGCGGCGTCCAGCCGGTGCACACACCGGACGCACTCGTCCCCGAGCTGCGTCGCCAGCAGCTCCGGCAGACCTCCCTGCTCGGAGGAAACGCCGCGCGGCTTGACGCAGACGGCGAGGTCCCGGTCGGAATAGAGAATGGGAATCGTCATTTCATCACCGGTCCTATTGTACATCCGGAGCGCTGCTTTTGCAACGTCCGAACCCGCGGAATCGCTGCAAACACGACTTGACCGCGGCGTGCCGACGTGGTATCATAAAAATACAGAATTGAATCATAATAAAATCTTATGAGGTGACGTGATGAATTTCTCTCATGTCCTGTCGCTGCTCGGCGGTGTGGCGCTGTTCCTGTTCGGCATGACCCTGATGGGAGACGGCCTCAAAAAGGTCGCGGGCAGCAAGCTGGAGCTGGTGCTCTACAAGCTCTCCGGCACGCCGCTGAAGGGGATGCTGCTCGGCGCGGGCGTCACCGCGGTCATTCAGTCCTCCTCGGCCACGTCGGTGATGGTGGTCGGCTTCGTCAACTCCGGTATGATGAAGGTCAATCAGGCTATGTCGGTCATCTTGGGCGCCATTGTCGGCACGAGCATCACCGGCTGGATCATTTGTCTTTCTTATCTGGAGGGGAGCGGGGGCTGGGTCTCCCTGCTGTCCACCTCCTCGATCTCCGCCGTCGTCGCGGTGATCGGCATTGTCCTGCGCATGTTCTCGAAGAAGCAGGGCCGCAGACATGTGGGCAACATTCTGCTGGGCTTTTCGGTGCTGATGTTCGGCATGCAGACGATGAGCGCCGCGGTCTCCCCCCTGAAGGAGAGCGAGCGCTTCATCAGCAGCATGACCGCCTTCTCCAACCCCTTCCTCGGCATCCTGGTCGGCGCGGTCTTCACCAGCATCCTGCAGAGCGCCTCGGCTGCCGTCGGTATTCTGCAGGCCCTGTCCGTGACCGGCGCGTTCGAGTTTGCGGAGGCCTACCCGATCCTGCTCGGTATCGGCATCGGCGCGGCCGTCCCGGTCCTGCTGTCCGCGCTCGGCGCGCGCACGAACGGACGCCGAGCGGCCTATGCGTATCTGGTCCTCCAGTCGATCGGCGTGATCCTGTGCGCCGCGGTCTACTATCTGGCCGACGCGGGCTTTGACTTCGCCTTCAAGCACACGGTGATGACGCCCGTGAGCATCGCGGCCGTCAACACGATCTTCCGCGTGATCACGGCCGTGGCCCTGCTGCCCTTCGTCGGCGCGGTCGAGAAGCTGCTGTGCCGCATGATCCGCGAGAGCAGCGAGGAGCGCGAGACCAACGCAGACTTCGACCGTCTGGACGAGCGCTTTCTCCGCCACCCCGCGCTGGCTGTGGAGCAGAGCCGCCTGACCATCAACGCCATGGCCCGCAAGTCGCGCGAGACTTTGTGCAACGCCATGCTGCTGCTGCATGAGTTCCGGGAGGACCTTGCGCAGAAGGTCGAGATGGGCGAGGATCTGGTCGACCGCTTCGAGGACAAGATCGGCACCTACCTGATCAAGCTCAACAGCTCGGAGTTGAACAAGGAGGAGAACGAGAAGGTCTCCAAGTTCCTGCACACGCTCAGCGACTTCGAGCGCATCAGCGACCACGCGATGAACATCTGCCAGACCGCCCGGGAGATCCAGGAAAAGAAGATCCAGTTTTCCCCGGACGGCAGACGCGAGCTGGACGTGCTGCTCGGCGCGATCAACGAGATCGTGGAGCTCTCCTTCAACTCCTTTATCGAGGAGGACATCGAGAAGGCCTACCGGGTCGAACCGCTTGAGGAGCATATCGACGTGCTGTGCGACGAATTTAAGCTCCGCCATGTCGAGCGCCTGCAGTCCGGCGACTGCTCGCTGGGGGTCGGCTTCGTGTTCAACGACCTGCTGACGAACTTCGAGCGCGTGGCCGACCACTGCTCCAACCTCGCCATTGCGATGATCGAGCTCAGCCGCGACGAGTACGACACGCACGACTACGTCATCCACCTCAAGGAGCTGCGCGAGCACAGCTTCGACGACCTCTACAACTACTACGCGGGCAAATATCCGGCATAACGAAACGCCGGTCGAAAGACCGGCGTTGATTTTACGGATGATACCCCGCCTCCGGATCGAAGGCGCCGGAGGCGAAGAGCGCGTCGACCGCCGCCCGGTAATCCGGGAGAGAGCGCGCCTTGAAAATTGCCTTGAGCGCCCGCGCCTCGCCCGGGAAGAGACAGCCCGTATAATACCAGAGCTCCTTCATCCGCGCGGCGGTATAGGCGGGGGCGAGACCCGAGGCCAGATACTCCTCCGTGAGCGCGTCCAGAAAAGCGCGCAGCTCGCCGGGGCGGAGCGGGGGACCGCCGCGGACACGGCGAAACAGGGCGGGATCGCAGACGGCGCCGCGCCCGAGCATGACGCCGGATAGCGCGGGAAAGCGCGCGGCGATCGCCTTCACGTCTCCGGGCGTGAACAGGTCGCCGTTGTACTCCACCGGAAAGGGGGAGCCGTCGAGCGCGGCGGCGAAGGCGTCGAGGTCCGGCCTGCTCCGGTACATCCCGGCGCGGTCGCGTGCGTGGACGATCAGCCGCGAGAGGGGATACTTCCGATAGATCGTGAGCAGGGCGGGAAACTCCGCCGTGCCCGCATAGCCCAGCCGGGTCTTGACCGAGACGCTGAGCGGGCAGCGGGTGAAGATCTCCTCCAGACAGAGGTCCAGCGCCGCGGGGTCCGCGAGCATCCCGGCGCCCTTGTGCTTGGCGGTCACCGTGCCCGAGGGGCAGCCGACGTTGAGATTGAGCTCCGTATAGCCCAGATCGGCCAGCACCCGCGCGGCCGCCAGGAAGGGCGCGGCCGAATTCACCAGAAGCTGCGGCACGAGAGGCAGGCCCGTGTTATTCTCCGGCAGCACGCCGCGCAGGGGCGCGCCCTTGAAGCAGCCCGCCGGATCGGGCGCGATGAAGGGCGTGTAATAGCGGTCCGCGCCCGGAAACATCCGGGCGTGCACGCGGCGGTATTCGGGATAGGTGACGCCCTCCATGGGCGCAAAGCTCAGTTCCATAGCGGTCTCCTCTCTGCCGGGCACCAGTTTACCCGATTTTTTGCCGGAGGGGAAGATTTTTTTGGAAAAGCGCCACACTTTTTCTTCGGATTGGTGTATAATGATCCTATCAAAATGGGGAGGTATGCTCCATGAAGCATCAGGCGCTTGCCAGGGTGTTTGCCGTCGTGCTCGCGATCCTCTGCCTGCTCATGCTCATATCCGGCGTCAAGGGCTTCGGCAAGGCGGATGAGGAGCTGGCCGAGCGGCGCGCCTGGGAGGAGAAGTTTGCCGGCCGTATTCAGAACTATGTCGAGCTCGAGGCGGAGCTGGCCGGCTCCATCAGCTACGAGGAGGCGCAGAAGGAGCTGGAAAAGCGCCTCGAGCAGCACGAGGCCGACGCCTCGCAGCACCGGACCGATACCGCGCTCCATACCGCCGAAAAGGGCGGCAACCAGATGGGCGCGGACATGATCTGGGAGGCCATGCCCGAGGTCAAGGGCGCCAGACAGGAGCTGGAGGAGGGCAAATGGCAGCTTGCTCAGAAGGAAAAGACATTTGAAAACGTCAAGCAGCAGGTCAACAACGGGATCGCAGGCTGCGGCAATGCGCAGGCGGCTCTTGCGCAGGCCAATATTGCGGGGAATCTGCGCGCATATCTGAATCAAAACCCGAAGCCGGTGCTCCCGGAAGAACCGCAGCAGCCGGCGGCTCCGATTGAGGTGGAGGACCCGGGAGAATTCACACTGACCGAGCCGGACCGGGACGACTATGTGACGGCGCAGCCCCCCGACGAACCCGCCGAGGACGCGGACGAGGAGGAGCTTGCCGCCTATCGGGCCGCGCTGGAGGAATACCGGGCGCTTCTGGCGGAGCAGGAGGCCGCCTACACCGCAGCCAAAGAGGAATACGACGCGCGCAAAGCCGCTTATGAATTTCAGAAGCAGTCCTTTGAGAGCTATCCGGAAAGACGCAGCCGGTACGAGCAGGAGATGGCGCAGTATGAGCAGGACATGGAGGCCTACACGGCCGCCGCGGCGCAGCTGAAGACATGGTCGGAAGGCTATGCTCAGGCCTTCAATGAGATCGTCGGACCGCATCTCGGCACGATCGCGTCGCTCGCGGCGGATCTGAACGCGGCGGTCGGCAGTCTCGCAGCTCTTGCGGACGGAGCCGATATTGGCGGGTTGGGAGGACTCGACATCGGCTCGATGATCCCCTCGGGAGATCAGCTGATTGACCTGCCGCCGGAGAGGGTCGCAGCTTCGCTGCAGGGGATCCTTGCGATGATCAGCGGCGGCTTTTCCAGAATTTCCTCGAGCTACGGCGCCATCGAAAACGGATTTGCCGCGGCGCGCAACAAGATCTTTGAAGCCGAACTCGCCCTGAAAAAGGCCGAAGCCGAGCTGCAGGGCCAGCTTGAGAACATCTGGTATCATCTCGGCGAATTGGAAAAGGAAGCCGAGGAGCTCGCGAAGGAAAAGGAGACGCTGGATCAGGAGGCCGGCGCCCTGTCGAAAAAGCTCATGGAGAACGAAGCGCTCAAGGACCTGACGAATCGGCGCAACTCGGCCCGGCAGCTGCTGCTGAACGTGGTCGAGGTCAAGAACGCGAGCGCGGAGAGCGGCGATCTGCCCGGCGCGGCCGAGGCCTGTCTCGAACGCCATCGGGAGGAGACGCAGGCGCTCTATGAGGGCAGACGGCGCGTGAACCTGCTGGCGGTGATCGGCGCCGCGGCGGGGCTGCTTGGCATCCCCGGGGCCTTTGAGCTGACGAAGAAGCGCGTCCTTCTGCTGGCTCCGGTGCTGCTGTGCCTGGGCTTTGCGGCGGGGGCGGACTGGCTGCATGTCTCGCTCGGTCTGGGGCAGATGTATACGGCGCTCTTCACGGCCATTTTTGCGGCGATCCAGTTTTTGATCGTGCTCCCCAAAAAGAAAACGATCGCCTGATGAAGCAACAACAAAAAAACGGAGAAAGCGGACGCTTTCTCCGTTTTTCGTTGTTATTGGGATCAATAAACCTCCGTCTCGGTGACGCAATGGGTCTTGATCTCTCCGACCAGCGCCTGCAGCGCGTCGATCACATGGGGGCGGATGTCGCCTCCGACGAGCACCAGCATAATGTCGTCCCCGACCTTCAGCTCCCCGGAGGCGAGCCACACCCGCGCATAGCGGATGCCGGGCATCGTGAGGGCCCGCGCTCTCGCGGCCTCGACTTTTTCGGCGTCATGGGAGAAAACCATCCCCCGCACCGCGGGCGTGTCGGCCGCACCCTCGCGGACCGCCGCCTTCGCCGTCTGCCGGACGACGCCGTTGTGGAAGAGGAACATCCCGCAGTCCTTCGCACCGGCGTCTTCCTTCGCCTCGCGCAGCCACACGTCGAGAGAGGGACGCTCAGCCATTGTCCTCGCTCCTTTCAAAATCGCCGTGCACGCCGCCGGATTTGCTCAGCAGGCGCAGGTCGGTGATGACCATGTCCTTCTGCACGGCCTTGCACATGTCGTAGACCGTCAGCGCCGCCGT
>JAUNNC010000231.1 GCA_030531585.1 Eubacteriales bacterium
TGATCGAGCTCCAGATCCACCGGAGTCTCGCGGCCGAACATGGAGACCACGACGCGGACGCGGTCCTTCTCGGGCTCCAGCTCCTCGACCGTACCGAGGAAGCCGGACAGAGGCCCGTCGACGACCTTGACCTCGTCGCCGACGGCGTAGCCGACGACGATCTCCCGGCGCTCGACGCCGAGATCATAGATTTCCTGCTCCGTGAGGGGGACGGCCTTGCCGTCGGACCCGACGAAGCCGGTTGCGCCGCGGACGTTGTGGACCAGGTGCCAGCTGTCATCCGTGAGGATCATCTTGACCAGCACGTATCCCGGGAAGACCTTGCGCTCGACGGTTTTCTCGCCGGCGTCCGTGATCTCGGTCACGGTCTCCATCGGGATGTTGACCTCCTTGATCAGGTCCGTCATCCTGCGGTTTTCCGCCGCCTTCATGACCGCGGCGGCGACTGCGTTTTCATACCCGGAATAGGTATGAACGACATACCATTTTGCCTCTTCAGCCATGGTGCTCAACCCAAACGGAAGATGAGTCTGACCACCATCTGGGCGATCTCATCGAAGCACCAGATCCCCACCGCGGAAATCACCATCATGCCGAGAGCGATGAGCGTGTTGTTCCTCAGCGCCTTGGGCGTGGGCCAGATGACCTTTTTCAGCTCGCTCTTCATCTCCCGAAACCACTTGCCGACCTTCTGGAAGAACGTCAGCTTGGTGTCGTCCTTCTTGACGGCGACGGCGGCCTTGGCGGGGGCTGCGTTGACCTTCTTTTCTTCAGCCATTGTTACGCTTCCTTTCCGTCCTTACTTGGTTTCGACATGCTTGGTGTGCTTTCTGCAGAAGGGGCAATACTTGCTGCGCTCCAAACGGTCGGACGTGTTCTTTTTGTTCTTGACCGTGTTGTAGTTCCTCTGCTTGCATTCATCGCATCTGAGTGTGATTTTAACTCTTGCGCCTGCAGCCATTCTTTCGGCACCTCCTATTTTATTTACCCGCATGGCGGGCATTGCCTCCCTGTATGGGACGGCGGTCTCTCCGTGTGCCTAAAAAGGCGCGCAAAAAGAAAACCTCTCGTCCGACAGGTAATGTGTACTATAGCACAGCGCGGGCGCGAGGTCAATGTTTTTTTTCGGATTTGCGCAGTTTTTTCAAATGTTTTCCTGTTGTTCCATCAGCTTTCACAGAGAAACGCGCACGATCGCCGCCGATCTTTTGGATAATTCACAAAATTGTAACGATTTGTCGCCGTTGTCTTGACAGGTGCGGAAACTGCGCTATAATGTGCATAAATTGAACAAAGCATGATAGAGGCGCGGCCGACATCAGTAGCTCCGGGAAAAGCGGCGGGAACCGCAGGGGCGAAAGGGGAAGCTGCCGAAGAATACCAGGCCTTCCCGGGCGGGTATATCTGGGCCGGCGGAGAACATCCGGCGGACTGTCGCGAAAGCGGAGCGCTGTCAGACTTGTGGTTGCGGGTCATGAACAGGCGATGCTCTGTTCATGATTTTTTATTCAGGAGGAAACTACCATGGCCGGAACCTTTTGGGCTCTCGTCCCCCCGATCGTCGCCATCGTGCTGGCGCTGATCACCAAGGAGACCTACTCGTCTCTGTTTATCGGCATCCTCGTCGGCGCGCTGTTCGTCGGCGGCTTCAACCCCGTCGCCTCTCTCGACACCATGATCAACGACGGCTTCATCGGCGCCATCGCCGACGGCTGGAACGCCGGCATCTTCATGTTCCTGGTGCTGCTCGGCATCCTGGTCGCGCTGGTCAACACGGCCGGCGGCTCCGCCGCGTTCGGACGCTGGGCCGTCCGGCACGTCCACTCCCGCACGGGCGCCCTGCTCGCCACCTTCCTGCTGGGCGTGCTGATCTTCATCGACGACTACTTCAACTGCCTGACC
>JAUNNC010000232.1 GCA_030531585.1 Eubacteriales bacterium
GGGATGGCACAAAAGGCGCAGTAGTTGTCGCAGCCCTCCGCGATGCGCAGGTAGGCCCAGGCCGGGCCTGTGGAGACCACGCGCGCGATCTCCTCGACGGGCGCGTTTTTGTCGGCGAAGAGCGCCGCTTTGCTGCCCGCCAGAACGGCGTCGGCGGCCTTGACGATCTCGCCGAAGCTGCCCACGCCCAGGACCGCGTCGATCTCCGGCAGCTCCTGCAGGATGGAATCCTGATAGCGCTCGGAGAGACAGCCGGTGACGATCAGGCCGCCGAGGCGGCCCTCTTTTTTCAGCTCCGCCATCTGCAGGATATTGTCGATGGCCTCGCTCTTGGCGGCGTCGATAAAGCCGCAGGTATTGATGATGACCAGATCGGCTCCGTCCGGGTCGGGCACCAGCGTATAGCCGGCCTCGTCCATCAGATAGAGCATCTGCTCGCTGTTGACAAGGTTCTTGGCACAGCCAAGAGAGATCATGGCATAGCTTGCGTCCATCAGTTTTCCTCGATCTGCGCGCTGTAACGCCGGAGTGCGGAGCGGATCTCCTCCCAGGAGTAGCCCCGGCGGTAGAGCGCGTTGCTGATTTTCTGGATCTGCTGCCGGTCCTCCGGGTCCTTGAGACGGGAGGAGATGAATTTGTCCAGCTTGTCGTCCGGCGCGGGCATGGCCTCAAGCGCGTCGTCCCAGAGCTCCCTCTGCACGCCGCGCCGTCCCAGCTCTGCACGGACGCGGCCCGGGCCGTAGCCCTTGGCCGCGTAGTGCCGCGCGACGGCTGCGGCATAGCTCTCGTCGTTGAGGAAGCCGTGCTCTTCCAGCCACGCGGCGCAGTATTCCGCCGTATCCTCCGTCTCGCCCTTCTGCAGCAGCTTGTCGCGCAGCTCCCTGCGGGACATGGGGCGGCGGGAGATGAGTTCCAGCGCGCGGTCCCTGCCGAGAGAGCGCGCCGAGACGAAGCGCAGGCGCTCCAGCGCTTCCTCGTCCAGCTCCCGCCCCGTGTAGAGGCGCAGCTCCGTGACGGCCGAGAGCGTGGAGCGGATCTCGCTCCCGTCCTCAAGGACAACGGTCAGCCTGCCGGGCGAGCTCTGCCGGATGGCGGTAACGGTCATCGATCAGTCCCCGTCGAAGTCGGCGGCGCTGACGTCCACGCCGGCGCGGCCGGAGACCTGGGCAGCCCTGCGGGACTGGGGCGACATGAGCTTGTAGGCGTTGTCGCGGATCTCCTGCTCGATCTTCTCCCGGACTTCGTCGTTGTTCAGCAGGTAGTCCTTCACGGCGTCGCGGCCCTGGATGCGCTGCCCGTCGACGGTGAACCACGCGCCCGCCTTGTCGATGATCTCGAGCTTGACGCCCATGTCCACGATCTCGCCCACGCGGGAGATGCCCTCGCCGTACATGATGTCGAACTCCGCCTCACGGAAGGGAGGGGCCACCTTGTTCTTGACCACCTTGGCGCGGGTGCGGTTGCCGATCATTTCGCCGTTGACCTTGAGCGTCTCAATGCGGCGCACGTCGATGCGCACGGAGGCGTAGTACTTCAGCGCAAGGCCGCCGGGCGTGGTCTCGGGGTTGCCGTACATGACGCCGATCTTCTGGCGCAGCTGGTTGATGAAGATGACGGTGCAGTTGTTCTTGGAGATGGCGCCGGCCAGACGGCGCATGGCCTGGGACATGAGACGGGCCAGCATACCCACCACCGTGTCGCCTACCTCGCCCCCCAGCTCGGCTCTGGGGATCAGTGCGGCCACGGAGTCCACCACCAGCACGTCGATGGCGCCGGAGCGGACCAGAGACTCGGCAATGTCCAGGGCCTGCTCGCCGGTGTCCGGCTGGGAGATGAGCAGACTGTCGATATCCACGCCCAGGGCTCTGGCATA
>JAUNNC010000088.1 GCA_030531585.1 Eubacteriales bacterium
GAATACATGCATGTTGGTATCCCCGTCCTGAACAAGAAGCCCAACATGGTCTACAACGAGTGGGGCAAGTTCTGGGTCAATGAGAGTGTTGACGCCTACGATTTCAAGATCGAGTACCTCAAATTCTGCGAGGGCACCATCTTCCCCGAGATCCTGTCCAAGCAGCCCCATGTCGCCTATTCCGTGGACAACATCGAGTTCTACGCCAATCAGGCCCAGCAGGTCATCTTTGGACCCAGGTATTTCCTGGATGATCCCAACACCAAGGTTCGCCTTGCATTTGTCATTTGGGACGACGCCATCATCGAGCTTTACGAAGACAAAAACTGATTCACTGTGTACTTTAAAAGCACGGCCGGAAACGGCAGGCTTTAAAGAAAAAATTTTAGGAGGAAAAACATGAAAAGGATCCTAGCAATCATCCTTGCGCTGGTCATGGTGTTCGCACTGTGTGCATGCGGCCAGCAGGCTGCTTCCGGCGGAAGCAACCAGAGCGTTTCCCAGCAGGGCAGTGCCGGCTCCCCGAAGCAGGACATCGCCGACGCCGCTCCCGCTGAAAAACCGGCGGAAGCCGAGCTCAAGCACGTCAAGATGGGCCTGTCCATGCAGAGCCTTCAGGCTGCGGCTTTCCACGCCTGGGCTGACTATCTGAAGTACAGACTGGACTACGAAGCTGCCCAGCGCGGCTATGAGGTTGAGCTCATCGTCACCAACGCAAACGACGACGTTACCAAGCAGGCCAACGACATCCGCGACCTGATCGCACAGGGCTGCGAAGTCATCTTCTGCCCCTGCCTCGACTCTCAGGCCATCCTGTCCTCTGTCAAGGAAGTCCATGACGCCGGCATCATCTACGTCTCCTACTGCCGTGAGGTTTCCCACGACGCGAAGGGTGACGAAGTCCCCGATCTGACCGTTAACTTCGCCTCCGAGGATCAGGCCTACTGGGGCATGGTCGACCTGTTCGAGATCATGAAGGAAGACGGCGTTGAGCCCGTCAAGTTCATCGACTGCTACGGCGACAAGACCGACGAGAACGCTCACAACAGAGAGCGCGGCCTCCAGAAGGCGATCAAGGAGTACGGCTATGAGAACGTTCCCATCGTGGAAGCTGAGTGCGGCCACTGGGAGCCCGACGTCTGCGGCCAGAACCTGGCTCCTGTCCTCGCTGCCAACCCCGATGCCAACTGCATGTACTCTTCCTCTGACTTCCTGAGCTCCGGCATCCAGAAGGCCATGGAAGATGCGGGCATGTGGCACAAGCACGGTGAGGAAGGCCACGTCTACTTCTCCGCCTCCGACCTGTATCCTCTCGGCATCCAGCACCTGCGTGAGGGCTACATGGACACCGGTGTTGACCAGGGCTGCTACAACTTCGCCGTGCACGCTGCTGCCGGTGCGTTCGACCTGCTCGAGGGCAAGGAAGTTGAGCCTGTCCAGCTGGTTCTCGGTACCCGCGCCACCTACAAAGACATCGAAGAGATCCTTGCCACCATTCCTCTGTGGGGCAACGACTACGCGGATTATTAATAAATCATAATCTGACGGGCTTCGTGTTGTAATCATCACATAGCTTTTTGAGGGGCGAGGCAATTGCCTCGCCCCGATCCTAATCAATTTTTTCTTTGAGCCAAGGCTTTTTGGAATGGAGGGAACACGCTTGTGTCAGAGAGACTGAAAAGATTCACAACCAACAATAAACAGCTATTGATCATGATCGGCGCCATCGCCGTCGTGTTTATCATACTGGCGGTATCTGTTCCCAGTTTTGCCACCCTTCGCAATCTTACCAACCTTTTGCAGATGATCGCTCCCATCGCCGTTATGGCCTGCGGCGCGACCTACGTGCTGGTCATCGGCGGTATGGACATCTCCAACCCCGCCGTCATGGCGGCCTCCGCCGTAGTGGGCGTGTATTTTATGACGACGCTTGGCTGCAGCCTGATTGTCGGCACGTTCGTCATCCTGCTTACGTCCGCGTTATTGGGCCTCATCAACGGCTTTGCCATCGCCAAGCTGAAGATGGTCCCGATGGTGGTCACGCTGTCCATGATGACGATCGGCACCGGCCTGGCCACGATCCTCAGCGGTGTGCGCGGCCTTCCCCGTCTGCCGGATTCCTTCTCGGAATTCTTCAATAAGACGACCGTTATTATTATCCTCCTGATTGTTACGGTGGTTCTGGACTTTATTCTGACCGGTACAAAGTTCGGACGGAAGCTCTATTACATCGGCAACAATGCCAGGACGGCCAAGGTCTCCGGCATCGACAGTGAGAACATCATCATGCTCACGTATGTCATCAGCGGCCTGTGCGCCGGCATCGCGGGCGTCATCAACACCGCGTCCATCGGCACCGCGAGAGCGAACATGGGTCCCCAGTCCCAGATCCTCGACATCATCAGCGCGGCGGTTATCGGCGGCGTTTCCACCAGCGGCGGCAGCGGCCGGGTCCGTGACGCCGTTCTTGCATCGTTCCTGGTCGTCGGCCTGACCAACGTGATGAATCTGCTCAACGTGTCGGATTACTACACGACGCTGATCAAGGGCGGCATTATCATTTTGGCTATGGGCATCGCTTCCTTCCGGCAGCAGCAGGCCGCAAAGAGAGGGGTGTAAGCGATGGACAACAAACTGTCTCTGGAGCTGAAGCATATCAGCAAAACGTTCCCGGGCGTCAAGGCGCTGAACGACGTTTCGTTCTCCGCGCAGCCGGGCAAGGTGTGCGGCATCGTCGGCGTCAACGGCGCCGGCAAGTCCACGCTGATGAACATCCTCGGCGGCATTCACCAGCCCGATGACGGCGGCGAGATTATTATCAACGGCCAAAAGGTCGTGATCGCAGACCCCAAAGCCTCCACGGATCTCGGCGTCGCCTTCATCCAGCAGGAGGTTCAGGCTTTCGACACGATGAACGTGTATGAAAACGTCCTGGCGGCGGATCTGGACAAGTGGAGGAAAAAGAAAGGCCTCGGCCTCGACTTCAAGGCCATGAAGAAGGAAGCGCAGGTCTATCTGGACACGCTCGACAGCCATGTCGACGTGGAGGCTCCGGTGTACACCCTCACCGTCGGCGACAAGCAGATCATCCAGATCGCGCGTGCGCTGAGCCAGGGCGGCCGCATCCTCCTGTTCGACGAGCCGACCTCCTCCCTCTCCGACCACGAGGTCGCCATGCTGTTCCAGGTGATCCGCAAGCTGCGTGAGCAGGGCTACATCATCTTCTACATCTCCCACTTCCTGGATGAAATCTTCGAGATCTGCGACAACGTCATCGTCCTGCGGGACGGTCAGGTCGTCGGTAAGGCGGAGATCGGGGACATCAACAAAGAGAAGCTGGTTGAGATGATGCTGGGCTATCAGGTCGAAGGCCGTGTCCACAACCGTGAGGTCGCTCTGGATGATGTGATTTTCAAGGCGGAGCACGTCTCCGGCGAAAAGCTTCCGAAGGATTTCAGCTTCGAGCTTCACAAGGGCGAGATCCTCGGTGTCTGGGGCTTGCTCGGCTCGGGCAGGAGCGAGCTGTTCAACACCATCCTCGGCATCGACAAGATGATGGACGGAAAGCTTTACTTCAAGCAGGACGGAGAACTCAGGGAGATCACCCAGAGGGATTTGTACAAGCATGTCGGCTATCTGACCGAGGGCAGACACTATGACGGCCTGTTCCTGCAGATGCCCATCTGCCAGAACATCACCAGCTCCAATCTGGACCAGTTCTCGACGAAAGGCATCGGCATTCTCAACACGGCAAAAGAGCATGTGGAATCGCGCAATCTGATCGAGCAGGTGGGCGTCAAGACCACGGATGAGAACGTGAAGGTTTCCAAGCTCTCCGGAGGCAACCAGCAGAAGGTCATCATCGCCAAGTGGTTCCTGAAGGATCCGGAGATCCTGTTCATGGATGAGCCGACCAAGGGCGTCGACGTCGGCGCCAAGAACGATATCAAGGAACTGATCTTTGAAAAGGCCGAGAAGGGGACGTCCTTTGTGGTCATCTCGTCAGAGCTGGAAGAGATCATGAGCCTGTGCGACCGGATCATCGTGATCTATGAGGGCAGACTGGTCGGCGAAGTTGCGAAAGCGGACTTTTCCAAGGAGAGCCTGATGAAGGGCATCGTCAGTCAGGAGGAGAAACATGCAGAATAAGAAAAAATTTGATCTTTTCAGTTTGTCTTCCTATTTTGTGCTGCTGGCCATTCTGGTCGTCTTTGGAATTTTCGGGAACAACTTCCTCAAGCTGAAAAGCATTTACGCCACGATCAACAACGGCCTGCCGCTGATCCTGATCACCTGCGCCGTCACCTTCAGCCTGATTGTAGGGATCATCGACCTGTCCTGCGCCGCCATCGGTTATGCGGCGGGCGTCTCCTCCGGCATGCTGATGCACTGGTACGGCGTGCCCTTCCCCCTGGCCCTTCTTGTCGGCCTTGCAATCGGCGCATTCCTGGGTTGGATCAACTCCCTGCTGATCGTAAAGCTGAAAATGAACGGCATGCTGGTGACCTTTGGTTTGCAGTTGGTTCTGAGGGCCTACGGGCGAATCATCACGAACGACAACACCATCACGCTCGGCGACCATGTGAAAGCGCTCCGACAGACAAGAATCGCCGCGCTGGGCGGCCTGCAGGTCACGGTGATCGTGATGATCGTGTTTGCTGTGGTTCTGCACCTGGTGCTGAAGTATACCGCCTTCGGGCGCAAGCTCCTGCTGGTCGGCTGCGATGAAAACGTGGCAAAAAGGATCGGTATCAACGCGGACAAGGTCAAGACCAGGGCGCTGCTGCTGGAGGGCCTGCTCTGCGGCTTTGCCGGCTCCTTCTTCTGGATCGTTGTGGAGGGCGCGATCGTGACGACCGGCCTGAACAGCTACGAGTTCCTCGCCATTGCCGGCGCCTGCCTCGGCGGCATCAGCCTGCTGGGCGGCCGCGGCACCATCTTCCCCGGCGCGGTCATCGGCTCGCTGATCCTTCTGTATCTGGCGGCGGGCATGTCAAATGCGGGCATCTCGATCTTTGTTACCCCCTTCGTACGCGGCGTCATCATCTTTATCGCGATGTACATCGACTCCCTGCGCACTAGGAGAATGATGGGCAACAAATTGGGATAACAAAAGAAAAAATGCAGGCCGCCAGGACCTGCATTTTTTCCCGATTGGCTGCCCCCGCGGTCCGATCGGCGCGTAAGTCCGCTCCGCTTCGGACGCGACCGGCGACCATACCGGCATCCGATTTCTCCGAATCCTCAAAAGCAAGGGGCACGGTGCTCTGCCGTGCCCCTTGCTTAAAATAATCGAGCAGGAGGCTACAACATGCAGCTTGTAACAAGGGACCACGTGTACAACTCGATGGATAAGGCGCACCCGCCCGCCGCTGCGGTAAAGCCCGGCGACACGGTTCGGATCCAGACCCAGCTCCAGAGCGGCTCCTGGCTGAATTCCATTGAGGACCGCTGGGGTCCCTCCAAGAGCAGAGGCCCGAACCTCTGCACCGTCGTCGCGGTCGAGGGCAGCGAGCCCGGAGACACGCTGGTGGTGGAGATCCTTGACGTAGTCCCGGAAAAGCTGGGGTATACCGGATTCGCGGGCTGGCGTACCCCTCTGGTCGGACAGATCCTGCCGGAGGCAAAGGCCTGGAACACCGTGACGCACACGGTCGAGATCACGAAGGAAGGCATTCTGTGGAGCCCCGAGCTTACGATCCCGCTCAAGCCGATGATCGGGACGATCGGAACGGCGCCGGCGGGGGAGCCCCAGACGACCAAATACGCCTATCGCAACGGCGGCAATATGGACGTTCAGGAGCTCTGCGCCGGAGCGACCCTGTATCTGCCGGTGGAGGTGGAGGGCGCCCTTCTGCACGTGGGCGACTGCCACGCCATCATGGGCGACGGGGAGATCCCCCACGGGGGAGCCATTGAATGCGCGGCAGAGGTGACCTTGCGGCTCAGCATCCGAAAGGGCTATGCCGCGAAGGAGTGGCTCCGGGCGGAAAATGAGGAGTATCTCATGACCATCGCCAACGAGAACCGGATCAAGGATTCCTTCTGCGGCGCCGTGCGGGAGCTGATCCGGTGGATGTGCGAGGACTATGGCTTCACCGCGCAGGAAGCCTATCTCCTGCTGGGGCAGGTGCTGGAGGCCAGGTGCACGACGCTCCACGGTGACGACGGTCCCTTCAGCCCGTACGTCGCAAAAATCGGAAAACAGTATCTGAAACCCTGCAGGGACTTCGACTGGAGCGGCCCGACAGAATGACCGGCGCACGCTCGGAAGCTCCGGGAGCCGCCGGACCGTGGGAGGAAACACGGTCCGGCGGCGACCGTTTTCCGGCGCGGGCGGCAAAGCGCCGGAATTGTTCACATCTTCAGACTTGTGATGGGGATGCGGGAATGATATAGTGCAGGGGAGTGCACAAGAAAGGAAACTGTCAAATGAAAAAGATGCTTGTGATCTTGCTGCTTGTCTGTCTGGTCCTGGTCGGCGCCATCGCTTTTTCGCGCAATCAGGGCGGCGATCTGCCGGGCGACCCGTCTGCGGCGGCGGAACCCGCCGTGATGCAGGTACCTGCGGACACTGCGGCGCCCGCGGAAAATGCCGCGCAGGAACCGGCGGACGGCGGCCTGCAGATGGAGGAAATGGACTATCAGACGATGGAGATGGACCGGCTCTACGCCACCCGCGATCCGCAGGAAATCGTCGTGACCGTCAACGGGAAGGCGGTGAACTGGGGAGACTATTTCTACTTTCTGAATTCCCAGGTAAACTCCGTGGAGAAGATGCTCGTCCGTCTGTATGCCAATTACGGCGCGGAATTGCTCTGGTCCGATATCGCCGAGGGAGACTCCACCTATGCGGATCTGGCGGTAAACGGCGCGGAAGAGTCCATGCGGCAGCTTGCAGCCATCGAGGACTTTGCGGAAGAAAACGGTCTGGAGTTCACGGAGGAAAACAGGAATACCCTGGCGCAGAAGCTTAAGTCGGATATGGAACGGACCTGCGGCGAGAATGCCACGGAGGAGGAGTTTGAAGCGTATCTGGCGAAGCGGCACATGAGCCGGGCGCTGTATGACCGCATCAATTCCGCGAACGTCCTGTATCAGGATGGCTTCCGCCTGCTCTACGGCGAAAACGGCGAAGCCCTGGGGGACGAAGCAGCCTTACAGTATCTGGAGGACAACGGCTATCTCTCCGCCGGGCATATCCTGCTGCTGACCATGGATCCGGCGACCGGCGAGGAGCTCGATGAGACGCTCATCGCGGAAAAGGCCGCCACCGCACAGCGTCTGGCGGAGGAGCTGCAGGCCGTCAAGGACCCGGCAGAGCTGCTGGAACGCTTCGCCCGGCTCAAGGAGGAGTATTGCGAAGATAGCGGCAAGACCGTATACGCCGAGGGCTACACCTTTACCCCCCACACCATGGCGGCGGAGTTCGAGGCGGCCTGCAAGGCGCTGGAGCCGTATGAGGTATCTGACCCGGTGCAGTCCAAATATGGCTATCACATCATCATGAGGCTGCCTCCGAATGCGGATGCGCTGCTCTTCAGCAGCAAAGGCGATCCGGTCACGGCGCGGACGGCTGCTGCCAGCGCGGAATACAATGAGCGGCTGCAGGCCCGCGCGGACAGCCTGAAGGCGGAGTACGCCGAGGGCTTTGAAAAGCCGAACCTGCTGGATTATATCCTGGGTTAAGGGCCTCGCGCGGCGCCGGTACACAGAGGAAGAAACAGGGTATCCCTTTTGGGATACCCTGTTTCTTGTTCCGGGTAACGGATTATTCGGGAGAAAACATGCTCCGGCTGCGGCTGGGGGCAAGTCCGCCGCGTGCCGAACACAAAACAGGCGGGACTGGATAAATCAACATTGTTTCCCGCAGGCTCCTTTGAAACAAATCAACAGCCGGTCCTTTTGATCCCGGGCTGGCCGTAGGATTTGAAGGCCTCGAGCACTTCGTCCATCTGCTCGCGGCTGAGCACATTGGGCTTGCCGATGCACATCGACAGATACTGCAGCTCCGCGACGTACTCGAGGGTCTCCGCGAGGCTGAAAGCGCTCTTAAGGTTCTTGCCGCAGACGATGATGCCGTGGTTGGCGAGGAGGACCGCGTCGCCGTCGCCGCAGGCCTTGACCGCCTCGATGGCCAGCTCCGGGGTGCCGAAGCGGCGGTAGGGGGCGCAGGGGACCTCATAGCACTTGGCGTCGGCCAGCACATAGTGGACGGCCTCGATGGGCTTGCCGAGCACCGCGAAGGTGGTGCAGAAGCGGGAGTGGGTATGGACGATGGCCCGGCAGCTCGGCTTGTTCTTATAGAACTCGGTGTGCATGTCCCACTCGCTGGAGGGCTTGCGCTTGCCGTCCACGATGTGGGACTCGAGGTCCATGACGACGATGTCCTCCGGGGTGGTCTCCATGTAGCCGATCCCGGACGGCTTGATCGCCATCAGGCCGAGCTCGGGTTGTAGATGCTCTGGTTGCCTCTGGTGCCCGGGCAGAGGCCCGAGCTGCTCATAAAAAACGTTTCCTAGATAGGTTTTTCCCAGCTCTGATTTGTGAAACCATCGAAATTGAACTTAAAAGTACTAGGTCGAGAATACTGACAATCCCCAAAGAAGAAAGAAAGAATCTAAGCCTTTATTCGATGACTTTACCAGAGTTATCTGCAGTTTTATCCCGGGCTGCAGTGTTATCAAAGAACTCTGAGTTCTCACAACTAAGCACAATTTGCGAAACGCTGGCGAAAAACCAAATAGATCCAAAAGAATGGCTGGATATTCCGCCAAATATAACGCCCAAAGAAAACTGCTTTTATGCATTTTATGACCTATATACAAATGACCAAATCGTAAAGAAAATGGAGCGTATTTTCACGCTACGAGATAGTATAATGAAGGGCGGCTTGTCTCCCTCGTCTCTGCGGCAGTATAAGAATATTATCCTCCAAACCTTGAATGAGGCGGTGAAAAACGGGATGCTGCAAACGAATCCCTGTCAATTCGTCGAGCTTCCGAAGAAGCAGCGGTATGAATCCAGCTACTACAGCGCCGACCAGCTCAAAACCTTGTTTGACGCGATTCGGGATGATCCCATCTATCCCCTCGTAAAGATCACCGCCCTGTACGGCCTGCGCCGGAGCGAGGTCCTGGGTCTGAAATGGGACAGCGTGGATTTCACTGCCGGACGGCTCACGATCAAGCACACCGTTTCCAAGGTAACGACAACGGTATGTAAGGACAAAACAAAGAACAGCTCCAGTCACCGCTCTTTCCCCTTATCGCACGAGGCAAGAGAAATCTTTATCCAGGCCAAAACCGAGGAAGCAATCAACCGAAAGCTCTGCGGCGCCGATTACGAGGAAAACGACATTATCTTCAAGTGGCCCAACGGCACACCCTTTTCCCTAGATTACGTTTCCTCCCATTTCTCGCTTCTCCTGAAGAACAATCATCTGCCGCATATCCGCTTTCATGAGCTTCGGCACAGCTGCGCAAGTCTGCTATTAAACAACGGCTTTACGCTGAAAGATGTGCAGGAATACATGGGTCACGCCGATATTCAGATGACCGCAAACATTTACGGGCACCTGGATATGCAGAGAAAAGAGCTTCTGACGCAGAAAATGGCGTCCAGCCTCTTCTAACACAGCGTTAGAAAAGTGTTAGAAAAACGTTAGAAATCGGCCCTTTGTCGAAGGAAAGTGAGAAGCGGCGAAAAATGAACTTGCCTGAAAAGTTCTCGGAAATATAAAAATTGACCCCAAATCTTTCGATTTGAGGTCAAAATGTGGTGCGCGAGGCGGGACTTGAACCCGCACG
>JAUNNC010000089.1 GCA_030531585.1 Eubacteriales bacterium
ACCAGCACGCCCAGCGCCAGACCCAGCAGCGTCACCAGCAGATACTTCTGCCACAGCGAACGGATCAAAGAACGCTTCTCAGTCAATTTGATAACCCTTTCCCCAGACGGTGCGGATCAGGCGCGGATTCGAGGGGTCCTCCTCCACCTTCCGGCGCAGGTTCAGCACATGCACCATCACGGTGTTCGCCGAGCCGGGAAGAAAACGCTCCTTCCAGACGGCCTCGTACATCTCCTGCGCCGTGACGGTCTTGCCGCGCCGGTCCAGCAGATGCTCCAGGATCGCATATTCCGTGTCGGTCAGCGCGATCTCCTTCCCCCCGCGCCTTACCGAGCGCGACGCGCGGTCCACCTCCAGCCCGCCCAGATCGAGCGCCGCGGCGGGCTTGCCGCGGTACTCCTGCCAGCGGCGCAGCAGAGAGCGGACCTTCGCCATGAATTCGCCCGGCGAGAAGGGCTTGGACAGAAAGTCGTCCCCGCCGCCCGCGTAGGCGCGCAGCAGATCCTCCTCGGCGGATTTCGCCGTCAGAAACAGGATCGGCACCTTGGAGAAGGCGCGGATCTGCGCGCAGGTCTCAAAGCCGTCCATGCCCGGCATCATCACGTCCAGCACCACGAGGTCCGTGTCGGGCTGCGCCTTCAGAAGCCTGAGCGCCGCGGCCCCGTCGGACGCCTGCGAGACCTCGTAGCTGTCGCGCAGCAGCAGCGTGAGCACCCTGCGGATATCGGGATCGTCGTCGACGATCAGGATGCGGGATCTGTCTTCCATTTCTGCACCTCCGGAAACGGAATGATACGGATTGCCGCGCCGGCGCCGCTGCGCCGGCTCGCAATGACGTGCAGGGGGGGTGAATATCTGCCGATATTATAGCATGGGCGCGGAGGACTGACAAACGCTTTTTCGCGGTTTAAGAAAGCTTAAGACACTTTGGGCGGCGCGTATGCTATAATCCGAATCGCAGACAACAGCCGCGCCCCGCGCGGCGATTCACAGGAGGAACCTGATATGACAAGGATGATGAAGAGAATCGGCTGTCTGGCACTCGCGCTGGTGATGGTCCTGTCCCTCGCCGCCTGCGGCAAGGGCAATCCCTCAGGCGGCGCTTCCGGAGGCGAGACCGGCGGGAAGACCGCCGCGGCCACCCCCGCCCCGGAATTCGTGTACGCGTCCGAGTTCAAGACCCTGGTCGAAAACACCAAGGACTGGATCAACGTGCGCAGCTACAACAAGGACGGCATGTACTATACCAAGGACGAGAAGGTCGGCGAGCGCGAGCATGAGAAAGCCGCACGCTGGGAGGGCGAGTACGACGTCTTCCGCACCTTCCTCTACTTCCTCGACAACAACGGCAAGGAGACCAAGGTCGAAGCATACGCCTCCATGGACCCCGAGGTCGACGAGCAGGGCAGGAGGGACTTCGCCTCCTCTTCCTATGTATCCGGCATCTGCTTTACCGACGACGGCTTCGTGACCGTTGAGACCGTCTTCTCCTCCTGGAACGAGGGCGGCGAGAACGTGGTGCCCGACAGCGAGGACTACTGGGCCGCGCAGAAGTACAATCAGCAGTACTTCGTCCGCTGGTTCGACAAGCAGGGCCATGAGCTCAGCTGCGCCCCGATCGAGGTCGCGCAGGACAGCTGGCTCGACGCCTACCGGATGGCCGTCGACGACAAAGGCAACGTCCTCGTCACCGAGGCCCAGTATCTGCGCGCCGTCGCGCCCGACGGCTCCGACGCCTACAAGATCAGGACCGAGGGCGGCATCGACGGCGTCGTGCGCATGCCCGACGGACGCATCGCCGCCGTCGTCTACGGCGATCAGCAGATGCTCTGCTTCCTGGATTCCGACGAGGGCAGGTTCAAGGACGGCGCGGCCGTCAACTTCGATACCTACAACGCCGTGACCGGCAGCGGAGACTATGACTTCTACTATACCAACGGCGCCTGGTTCTACGGCTACAGGATCGACGGCGGCGAGGAGAAGCTCTTCAACTGGATCAACTGCGACATCAACGCCGGCAACGTCAACGTGCTCGGCGTCGACCCCGACGGCACCGTCCACTGCCTGATGAACAAGTGGAACCAGAAGGACAATACCTACAGCTACGAGCTCGCGGACGTGCGCAAGGTGCCCTACGACTCCGTGCCGCACAAGGAGAGCATCCGCATGGCGGCGCTCAATCTGGACTACCGCGTGCAGGATATGGTCGTTGCCTTCAACCGCAAGAACGACAAGTACCGCATCGAGATCACAGACTACTCCGAGTACAACAACGACAAGGACGGCTGGGACGCCGGGCAGACCAAGCTCCGCACCGAGGTCCTCTCCGGCAACGTGCCAGACATCTTCTGCCTCAACGGGCTCAACTACACCCAGCTCGCCGCCAAGGGGGTCCTCGAGGACCTGTACCCCTACCTGGACGCGGACAAGGACATGAAGCGCAGCGACTTCTTCCCGAACGTGCTGCAGGCCTTTGAGGTCGACGGCAAGCTCTGCCAGACCGTCGCCGGCTTCTACATCAACTCCGCCATCGGCGCGGCCGCCGTCGTCGGCGACGAGCCCGGCTGGACCTACGAGCAGTTCAACGAGGCCCTGGCCTCCATGCCCGACGGCTGCACCGCCTTCGATCAGTATGTCACGCGCGACAACATCCTGCAGACCTGCCTCGCCCTCGACATGACCGACTTCGTCGACTGGGGCACCGGCAAGGTCAGCTTCGACAACGAGCAGTTCATCAAGCTGCTCAAGTTCGCCGACTCCTTCCCCTCGGACTTCGACTGGGAAAACTACGACTGGTCGCAGGAGATGAGCATCGAGGACCGTCTGGCGCAGGGCAAACAGATGCTCGTGCAGACCAGCGCCTACAGCATCGAGGACATCTTCTACAACAACTACACCCAGTTCATGGGCGGGAAGATCACCTACATCGGCTACCCCACCGCCCACGGCACCGGCAACATGATCAGCCTCTCCGAGGCCGGCTACGCCATGAGCAGCAAGAGCGAGTACAAGGACGTGATCTGGCAGTTCCTGCGCAGCTTCTTCACGAAGGAGTACCAGGAGGAGGGCTACGCCCTGTCCAGCCGAATCGACGTCTTTGAGGAGAAGGCGAAGGACGCCATGACCGTCCAGTACCAGAAGACCCCCGAAGGCAACGACATCCTCGACGAAAACGGCGAGAAGGTCCCCCTGGCCCGCACCAGCATCTGGGACGCGAAGGAAAAGAAGACCCGCGAGATCTACGCGCTCGAGCCCGAGCAGGTCGACCAGATCCGCTCCCTGATCGAGAGCACCACCAAGGTCGCCGACTACAATCAGGAGATCCTGACGATCGTCTCCGAGCAGGCCGCCCCCTTCTTCGCCGGCCAGAAGAGCGCCGAGGAGGTCGCAAAGCTCGTGCAGAGCAAGGCGAACATCTACGTCAACGAGCAGCGTTGATCGCCGCTCCGCGCGACAGACGGCGAAGGGCCCCGCAATTTTTCAAGAAAATCGCCGTACTGCAGGCAGAAGCGCTTGCAGTGCGGCGAAGTTTGTGATACACTTATGTTTACCGAATTATGCCCGGAAAGGGAGCCAGCATGGACAGAAGCAGAGAACAGAGAAAAAACAGGCGGCGGGACTTCCTGACCAGTCTCTGCTTTCTGCTGCCGAGCCTGCTGGGCGTGGGCGTGTTCTTCATCCTGCCCTTCGGCGTGGTCGTCTATTACTCGATGATCGACGGGGTGTCGTCGAAAAACTTCGTGTTTCTCGAGAACTTCGTCCGCCTGTTCGATAATTCCGCCTTCAAAATGGCGGCGCGCAACACGCTCAAATTCTCGGCCATGGCGGTGCCGCTGGCCGTGATCCTCGCGGTGGTGCTCGCGCTGATGCTCGAGTGCCGCATCCCGGGCAAAAGCCAGTTCCGCACCTTCTTCCTCAGCCCCATGATGGTCCCGGTGGCCTCGGTGGTGCTGATCTGGCAGGTGCTGTTCAACTACAACGGCACGGTCAACGAATTTTTGATGCTCTTCGGGGCCGAGCGCATCGACTGGCTGCAGTCCGAGCACAGCATGATCGTGGTGCTGCTGCTGTTTCTGTGGAAGAATCTCGGCTACAACATGATCCTGTTCATGGCGGGGCTGGCCAATATCCCGAAGGATCTGCTGGAGGCCGCCGACGTGGCCGGCGCCTCGGAGAGCTACAAGTTCTTTGCCATCAAGCTGCGCTACCTCTCGCCGACGGTGCTGTTCGTGACCATCCTCTCGCTCATCAGCTCCTTCAAGGTCTTCCGCGAGGTTTACCTGCTGACCGGGGACTACCCCTACGAGAGCCTGTATATGCTCCAGCACTTCATGAACAACACCTTCCGCTCGCTCGACTACCAGAAGCTCTCGGCCGCGGCCGTGGTCATGGCCATCGTCATGGTGGTGCTGATCGCCCTGCTGTTCGCGGCGGAGGACTGGTTCGGAAAGGATGTGGAGGGATGACGTCGGTCAACAGACATCCCTACACGGGAGGAGCCGGGAAAAAGAGACGGCGCATGTTCGGACGCGGGGCGATGTTCGTGCTCTGCCTCGTGTTCGCGGTGCTGTTCCTGCTGCCGACGGTGCTGACCATCACCAACTCCTTCATGGCCGAGAGCGAGATCAAGTCCAACTACGGCATGATCTTCTCCACGACCTCGGGGGGCTTCGTGTCCAAAACCGTCAATCTCAAGTTCATCCCGGACCGGGTGACGCTCAGCCAGTACATAACCGGACTCATCAAGTCCCCGGAATACCTGCTCAAGCTGTGGAACAGCATCCTGCTGGTCGTCCCGATCGTTTTGGGGCAGGTCTCGGTCGCGGCGGTGGCCGCCTACAGCTTCACCCGCTGGCGCGGGAAGATCCGCAGCGGCATCTTTTTCTTCTACGTCATCCTGATGCTCATGCCCTATCAGGTGACGCTGGTTCCCAACTATCTGGTCAGCGAATGGCTGGGCCTGCTGAACAAGCCCTGGGCCATCATCCTGCCCGGCGTCTTCGCGCCGTTCTCGGTCTTCCTGCTGACCAAGTTCATGCGGCGCATCCCCTACTCGCTCATCGAGGCCGCCAAGGTCGACGGGGCGGGGGAGTGGGAGATCTTCACCCGCATCTGCCTGCCGCAGTGCCGCTCGGCCCTGTACTCGATCGCAATCCTCGTGTTCATCGACTACTGGAACATGGTCGAGCAGCCGCTGATCCTGCTGCAGGACAGCGACGCCCAGCCCCTGAGCGTGTTCCTCTCGCAGGTCAACGCCGGGGAGATCGGCCTCGCGTTTGCGATGGCGACCGTGTACATGATCCCGTCCCTGCTGCTGTTCCTGCACGGGGAGGAATACCTGGTCGAGGGCATCGCAAACTCCGGGTCGGTGAAAGGATAAAGATCTCTCGACTCGCTGGACAAGCCAGGAACGTCGCGCGCTTCCCGCGCGTCGCTGCGCTCGCTCGAGATGACAAGACGAGGAGATTGCGGCAGATTGTGAGAGCTGCGCAAGACCCGGACATGTCATTCCGAGCGAAGCCGAGGAATCTGCTAACAATACACTTGAGGTGTTTTATGGAGACGAAAGTCAAAAACCGGGAATGGGTCAAGGACGCCGCCATCGTCTTTCTGGCGGTGCTGCTGGTGCTGACCTTCTTTTCCAACACCATCATGAACCGCACCCTGCCCGAGGTCGCCACCGCGGCCGTGCACGAGGGCGCGATCGTGGCGAAGGTCCGCGGAACGGGCACCGTCACCGCTACCGGCAAGCACCAGGTCAAGGCCAAGGAGACCCGCACCATCCGCTCGGTCATGGTCAAGATCGGGCAGGAGGTCAAGGCGGGGGACGTGCTCTTTGTCCTCGGCGAGGGCGACGAGACCGAGCTGGAGCAGGCCAAGGAGCGTCTGCGCAATCTCCAGACCAGCTATGAGAAGACCGCGCTCTCGACCCCGATCTACGACTACAGCAGCTACAACCGCGCCATCGAGAGCGCGGAGAATGCATACAACCGCGCATGGAACGAGTACGCAGAGGCACAGAACAAAGTCGATTCTTTGGAAACGGACCCGATTGTAAAAGCCGCACGCCAGCGGTACGAGGACGCGGAAGCGAAGCTCAAAACGGAAGAAGATAAGTATAATGAAGGCAGACAGCCTCTAGCAGAGGATGTTGATATAAAACAGACAGAGTACGATATTGCTGCCGCAGCGGAGGAAACCGCCCAGAGCGTGATGGATGCAATCAAGGCGATTGGATATCCGGGCGATCCGGCCTACGATGCCGCGGAGGCCGCCCTGAATGAGTTGATCGCTGAGGGGAAAGGTCCCGGAGATCCGGATTATGATGCTGCGCAGGCCGCACTTGATGCGGTGATTGCGACAAGAAAGGGCCCCGGCGACCCTGATTATGACGCCGCGCAGGCCGCACTCGATGCGGCTACCGCTGAAAAAGATGCAAAGCGAGATGCTCTGCTTACTGCGCAGGAGGTATTGAACACATTCGATAGTACCAGCTTTGCGGCTTTGAGTGACCTGCGAAAAATGGTCGAAACATACAGCGAGGAGTATTTGAGACTGGGCGGGGAAGCTGCAAGAGAGCTGCAGAACGCCGAGTATGCACTTGAGGATGCGCGTATTGCTCGGGATTCCGCCTATGACGCCCTGTACACGGCGCAGGAGAACAACAACCGCTCCGCCGCCACGGTCGGCGTGGAGCTGCAGAGCATCGCCGAGGAGATCCGGCTCCAGCAGGAGAAGATCAAATCCCTCGCGGGCGACGAGAGCAACACCGTCCTCGCCGACGTGCCCGGCACGGTCAGCACCGTCGACTGCACCGCGGGCGACACCGTGCTCAAAAACGCGCTGCTGTGCACGCTCGAGGTGCCGGACATGGGCTATACGCTCAGCTTCGCCGTGACCAACGATCAGGCGCAGCGCCTGCGCGTCGGCGATACCGCCACCGTCAGCAACTACTACTGGGGCAGCAGCGTCGTTGCAACCCTGACCACCATCCGCACCGACCCCAAGAACCCCCAGGGTGGCAAGATCCTGGTCTTTGACCTGACCGGCGACGTCGCCGCGGGCTCCGAGCTGACCATCTCGGTCGGTCAGAAGAGCGCAAACTACGACCTCGTCGTCCCCAACTCCGCCGTCAAGAGCGACTCGAACGGCAGCTTCGTGCTGGCCGTGGCGGTCAAGAGCTCGCCGCTCGGCAACCGCTATACCGCCCGGCGCGTGAGCGTCGAGGTCAAGGCCAACGACGACAACAACTCCGCCGTGGTCGCGGATCTCACAAACGGCGACTTCGTCATCACCACGAGCTCCGCGCCCATCAAGAGCGGCGATATGGTCCGCCTCGCCGACAGCGACTGATATGCGCGAGCGGATCGGAAAATGGCTGCTGCCGCTGATCGCGGCCGCTCTCGCACTGGGCTGCCTCGTCTGCCTGTGGCGCGTGCACGCGCTGAAAAACCTGCTGCCGGCCCAGCACGCCGCCGAGCGCTGGCAGGGAGAGAGCGGGATGGACTTTACCCAGCTCTCCTTCTTCATGGCGCGTGATCAGAAGCTCACGCGCGAGCAGCTGTACAGCTTCCGCACGGAGATGCTCAAAAAGCTCCGCGAGGCCTCTCTCGATCCCGAGAGCAACAGCGGCCTGCTGCATGACGCGTGGAGCACGAGCGATACCGTCAAGGTCTCGAACGGACGGCGCAGCGGCGAGGTGCAGGTCATCGCCGTCGGCGGCTGGTTCTTCGACTTCCACCCGCTGCGGCTGCTCAGCGGCAATTATCTGCAGCCGGACGACGTGATGGACGACCGCGTCCTGCTCGACCGGGAGACCGCCTGGCTCCTGTTCGGCGGGACCGAGCTGTCCGGGATGAGCTTTTCGCTCGCCAATACGCCGGTCGTCGTCGCGGGCGTCTATGAGCACGCCTCCGACCGCTTCTCCCGCCGCGCCGACGGCGAGGGCATGTGCATCTATATGAGCTACGACGCCTTCGAGCGGCTGTTCCCCGAGAAGGCCGGCTCCACCTGCTATGAGCTGGTGATGGCCGACCCCGTCCGGGGCTTTGCCCGCACCGCCGCACAGGAGAAGTTCCCCCTCAAGAACGCCGAGATGGTCGAAAACAGCGGGCGCTTCGGCCCCGCACGGCTCTGGGCGCTGCTGAAGGACCGCAGCGGACGCGCCATGCGCACCGGCTATGCCGTCTATCCCGCCTGGGAGAACGCGGCGCGCGCCGCGGAGGACCGGGCCGCCCAGTTCTTCGCCGCGGCGCTCGTGCTCGGCGTCCTGCCCGCCGTGCTGCTGCTGGTCTGGGCGCTGCGCATGACCCGGCGCGGACAGCTCAAGCTGCGCGGCGAGATCCTGCCCGAGGCGCGGGAGAGGATTGAGGAGGCCGTGCGCGTACGCGGCAGACGCCGCTGGGAACGCAGACACCCCGGAGAACAATAGACCGCGCGGCTTCCCGAACGGGAGGCCGCGTGCTTTTGCTGTTGACAAGCGCCGCATCGCCGCGGTATGCTGACAGAAGAAAAACACGGATGGAGGACGTCAAAATGAGCAAGAGAACCGAAGAGCTGACCGCCGTTTTTCACAGCCTGTTCGGGGACGCCGAGCCGGGGATCTGGTCCGCGCCCGGCCGGACCGAGATCGGAGGCAACCACACCGACCATCAGCACGGGAAGGTGCTGGCGGGCTCGGTGGACGCCGATATGCTGGCCGCCGCCGCGCCCAACGGAAGCGACCTCGTGCGCATCAAGTCCGAGGGCTACCCGATGCTGGAGCTCCGGCTCGACGTGCTCGAGCCCGTGGAGCGCGAGAAGGGGACCACCGCCGCGCTGGTGCGGGGCATGTGCGCCCAGTGCGCCGGGCGCGGCTTTGCCGTGGGCGGCTTCGACGCCTGCGTCTGTTCCGACGTGCCGCAGGGCAGCGGACTGTCCTCCTCGGCCGCCTTCGAGGTCCTGATCGGCGCGGTGCTCAACTCCCTGTTCTGCGGCGACAGCCTCAGCGCCACCGACCTCGCGATCATGGGGCAGAAGGCCGAGAACGTCTTCTTCGGCAAGCCCTGCGGCCTGATGGACCAGATGGCCTCCGCCTGGGGCGGGATCATCGCCATCGACTTCGAGGACCCCGCCGCGCCCGTCGTCACGCCGGTGCGCTTCGACTTCGCCGCCACGCATCACAGCCTGTGCATGATCGACGTCAAGTCCGACCACGCAAGCCTCACCGGCGAGTACGCGGCCATCCCCGCGGAGCTCGCGGCCGTCAGCGCCGTGTTCGGCAAGAAGGTGCTGCGCGAGGTGCCGGAGGAGGAGTTCTACGCCAGACTGCCCGAGGTGCGGGAAAAGGCCGGCGACCGCGCCGTGCTGCGCGCCGTCCACATCTTCAACGACAACCGCCGCGTCGACGCCATGACCGCGGCGCTCTCGCAGGGCGACTTCGAGCGCTTCCTGTCCCTCGTGCGCGAGTCCGGGCGCTCGTCCTGGCTGTATCTGCAGAACGTCGTCGTCTGCGGCAGCACCGCCGATCAGGCCGCGGGCGTCGCCCTGGCCCTGTGCGAGCGGCTGCTCGGCGGGCGCGGCGCCTTCCGCATCCACGGCGGGGGCTTCGGCGGCACCGTCCAGGCCTTCGTGCCGGACGAGCTGCTGGAGAGCTTCCGCGCGGGCGTCGAGGCCGTCTTCGGCGCCGGGAGCTGCCACGTGATGCAGATCCGCCCCGTGGGCTTCTGCCGGGTGAAGTGACATAATAGAGTTGACATAATAACAAAAACACCGGACGCGGGTCGGGTGTTGTGGGGATTGGGGACACGCAGGGGGACGGATTGC
>JAUNNC010000233.1 GCA_030531585.1 Eubacteriales bacterium
ATTTTCAACGTTTTTTGAGCCTTTAGTTTTTTAGTCCTATTATTACAGGAGCGTCGCTGTAGAACTCCAGTACCACGTCGTTACGGGAATAGGTCAGACCCGCGGGCAGCGTGTCCACAAAGGAATACTGCGAGAGATACGAGGCGGAGGAGGTAATACTCGGCAGGGTGCTGAGGATCTGGTACTCGACTGTATCTCCCGCCGAGGCGGTGGCGCTGTTCGCGTAGCCGTCCGTGATGGCGGCGCTGCCGTTGTTCTTGCCGGTGGAGGTTTTGGCTTCCCTGACGGTCTTGGCTAACGTGGGAAGCCCGGTCAGGTTTTTCGGGTACAGGGCGACGTCGTAGATCCACGAGCTGCCGCTTGCGCCGGTGGAAGTCATGGGGATGCTGACAAGGAAGGGCGCGGTGGTGCTGGTGACCATCTCCGGGACGCTTGTCTCAACAAAGAGATACAGGCCCAGGGGCAGATCCTCGGCTGCGCTGTGGCCATAGGCATCTGTCGCAGCCATGGCAGTGCCGCCGTTGTTAGTGACATAGGATTCCAGAGCGTTTTTGACCGTAGTGGCGTTGGTGGACAGCGCGTTCTGGAGGCCAGCAATCAGCACATCCGAACGATAGTAGTAGGTCGTCACGCCGTTGTCAGTCTCGTCAGCAGGGGTGTAGCGGTCAGTCGCGCTGACACCGATGGCCGTGAGGAAGGCGGTATTCGCCGCGTTGTTGACAATGCCGTACAGCAATTCTGCGCGCTCGATATTGTTTTCACTCACGACGACGGACTTGATATCCGCCACCTTGAGGTAGGTGAACACAACGCCTTTGATGGCGTAGCCATAGGATTCTCCACCTGCGCCGAGCGGTGTGACGCGGGTGGGATCGCCGAGGATGGCCTCGACGCCGTTTTCATCCCGGACGCCGGTGGAGACGTAGGAGCTGTCCCACACGCCGTCGGCCTGGGCGGAAGTGAGATCGTACTTCCAAAGCTCAATCGAGCCGGTGCGGGTGAGGTCGATGGTGGAATCCGCAAAAGCGGTGACCGTGAGGCTGCACAGCAGCATCACGGCGAGAAGCAGGGAAAGCAATTTCTTCATTCAGTCGTTCTCCTTTTTCATTTTAGATTTGATCGTAACGATCATGGGTGCCGCCATGAACAGCATGGCAGCGGAAAGCAGGCCGAAGCCGCTGCCGCCCGCTTCGGGCAGACGGTACTGGGAATCGTCCGTCGCGGTGATGTTGAGCGTGTAGTGGAAGGCTTTGGCGTCGAAGACCTCTGTATCCTCAGCGTAGATGTTGTCCGACTCCACGGGCAGCGTCCCGACGAGGATGGGATCGCCCAGCAGGGTCATGCCGGGCGGCGCTTTGGTCTCCGTCAGCCGGTAGAGGATGAGTCCGTCTGCGCGCAGGCCGGTAAAGGTGGCCTTGCCGTCCGCGCCGGTGGTGAGCTCGCCGCCGTCCAGCCCCTGCGTCGTGCAGCCGCCGCGGGTGAGCTCATCGCCCACGCGGTAGAAGGTGGGCTGCCAGGTCGCGCCCTGATCGGTGGAGTATTCCAACAGAAAAGCAGCCCCTGCAAGCGGGCTGCCGTCGGCCTTCTGTTTGGTTACGACCAGGGTTCCGGGCCTGCGCTCATTCGTTCGCGTCTCGGTGATGCTCATGCCGTTGTCTGTGATGGAGACGGGATAGCAGGTGTCGTCCAGCAGGAAGCCCCTGGGCGCTTTGAACTCCGCGTAGGAATACTGTCCGCGCGGGAGGTTCGGGAACGTGAGCTTGCCGGAGGCGTCGGTATAGCCCTCGGCCACCTGCATCCCGCTGACGTCATAGAGCCGGTAGCCCGCGCCCATGAGGGAGATATCCTCGTGGGCGTCCTTCTTG
>JAUNNC010000234.1 GCA_030531585.1 Eubacteriales bacterium
AGCCGAGCACGCAGAAGTCGTCGTCGATGGAGATGCCGGCCTCGGCCTCGGGCATGGGGCAGACGTCGCCGGGGATGCCGTACTGCTGGGCCACGTCCAGATAGTGCATGACGTTGAACTGGTGGAAGATGTTCGAGGCGAACATCGTGGGCACCTCGCGCAGGATGGTGTGCACCTTGTCGGTATCGAAGCCCATCATGAAGGTGACCATGGAGTTCTCGTCGGTGATGACGCATTTGTCGGAATAGGCCTTGTCGTTGCCGACGCGGCGGTCGCCGCGGAAGCAGTTGCCGATGGCCTTGGTCACGTCGGCGATGACGAAGTTAAAGGAGGTATGCGCGATGCGCAGCGCCTCGTCACGCAGGCCGATGGTGAACTTATCCATGCCGTGCGGGACGAAGAGATAGCTCATCATCCAGCGATAGCGGAAGAAGCCCTTGATGTTGCGCGGGACGATGATGAAGCGGCCGAGCACGCTCATCAGGTAGAGCCAGCGGGTGTAATCGTAGAAGGTGTCCTTCACGCCGCGCCACTCACGGCGGGAGCGCACTTTCAGCCTGTCGGTAAAGATCTTGCCGGGCGACTGCTCGCCGGCGCGCTTGACGGGATTGACGACTTTTTCGACGGTCTTCATGCGTTCCCACCTCTCTGAATCTTCTTGATCTCAATGCTCTCCACGAAGGCCTGCACGCGGGTGCGCATCTGGCCGGAGGAGGAAGAGATGTTGTAAGGTCTGTCAACCGAAAGGACCGGGTAGCCGTAGTCGTTCTGGAGCATGGCCGCGCCGAGCGTCCTCTCATAGGCCCAGGGATCGCAGAACTTGACCTGCTGATAGATGATGCCGTTGGCCTTGTACTCCTTCGCCAGCTCCGCGACAACCTGCTTGCGGCTGTAAACCTTCTCCTGGTTCATCATGCGCGGGCACTGGCAGTTCTGGATGTAGTGGCGGCAGATCTGTTTGAGGACGGGCTCGGAATCGTTGAGGACGATCTCCTCGCGCCCCGGGTAGGAGCCGAAGCAGAAGCGGTCGCAGCAGACGAAGGCGCCCTGCTCCTCGATGAGCTTGACAAGGCCGCTGTCGTCGACCTCGGAGCCGACCAGCAGCACGCGGGCGCGCCAGGGCTTGTCGTCCGGCTCGCGGGTCCTGAGCTCCTCGAGGGTCTCCTCGAGCTTGTCGATGATCAGATACTTGGGGCAGACGTAGGAGGCCAGGCACAGGACGTGGAACTCGTAGCCGGTGATGCGCGGCTGGTCCTCCTTGCGGAACTCGCCGATCTGACGGATCAGGCGGCAGACGCGGTTATGGCGTTCGACCGCGTCGCGCATGGCGTCCTCCGAGATGTCGACGCCGTAGTTCTCATGCAGCGGGGTGAGGATGTGGTTCGTGCACTGCAGCACCGCGAGGTTCACGTCGTTCTCGGAGTTTTTGAAGGCGATCTCCATGTACTGGTGGAAGAACTTCGGATTGTCCTTGCCCATGGTCTGCAGCAGCTCCATGTTCTCCACGGCGCGGTTCATCATCGTGCAGCCGTCGGGCGTGATGACGCAGTCGGCGAAGTTGAAGCCGCCCTCGACCGCGCGCTCCAGCAGGGCGCGGCTAGGCTCGCACAGGAGGTTGGTCATGTAGTAGGTGGCGATGTCCATGGAGCCGGTGTTCGGCGCGGACAGGCGGATCGACACGCAGTCGCCCAGGTTCAGCAGCGGCTCGGGGACATTCTCGCAGGTATAGGCGACGCAGATTTTTCCCTCTTTCTTTGCCTGGACCACCAGCGCGTTGTTGGCCTCCTGCAGCAGGTTTTCAAAATAGGTCAGATGTTTCAGATCTCTCATTGTTTTTGATCTCTCCC
>JAUNNC010000235.1 GCA_030531585.1 Eubacteriales bacterium
GTGGTTGGTGGTTGGTTAATAGTGGCTGCCGCGCGGTAGCCACCATGAACCTGTCAAGTTTCGTGCAGTCGAGAAACACCCAAAATCGTGAGCAGTAGAGATTCCTAGAGCCGGAGGTCGCCACGTTGCCGCGAACGGCAGCGAGGCAGCCACCGCTTCAGCGGCATGGTCTTGGCAGGTTGTCGGGAAAATGCTACACTGGGAGGCCGACGGGATCGGCGGAAGCTTGCTTGATTCCCATCGCCGTCGGTGCCTCAACTCCAGCATTTTCCCGGCGTTCTGTCAAGACTGGCGGGAACAGGAACGTCAGCCCCGGTTTCGGACAATTCCCCTCTGAGATCACAAATCGCTCACGCCGCCTGACTGAGGAACATCCTTCTCCAGGTTTCCGGAGGCCAGCCGCCGGGATTGGCGGTGTATACCCGAATCCGATTGTAGTAGACGAAAACATACCGGAACACCAGCGACTTGACCTCCGCCATACTGAGACGGTAAGTGGAAATCTGGTAGATCAGTTCCTTCTTCAGCGTCGCGAAGAAGCTCTCCATCCGGGCGTTGTCGTAGCAGTGGGCCACGCCGCTCAGGCTCTGCGTCAGGCCTTGCCGGGCAAGTTCTGAGCGGAACGCTTCGCTGGTGTACTGGCTGCCGCGATCGCTGTGCAGGATGGCATCCCGCACGGGGAACCGGCCGGCCATGGCCCTGACGGTGTCGACGCACAGTTCCTTCTTCATGTTGTCCCGCATCTCCAGTGAGAGGATCTCGCCGCTATAGCAGTCCATGATCGGGGAAATGTACAGCTTGCCGTCCTTGCACTGCACCTGGGTGATATCCGTCAGCAGCTTCGTGAAGGGCCTGTCTGCGTGGAAATCCTGCTTTAGCAGGTTCTCTGACATCATCGCCGCCGGGTCTGCCTTCGTCAGTCCCTTCGGCCTGCGCCTGCGCTCGTGAAGCCACCCCTGCTCCCGCATGATCCGCTTCACCCGCCGCAGCCCGGCTTTCATGCCTTGCTGGGCAAGTCCCTGCTGCATCCGCGGCGCGCCATAGTTCCCGTTCTGGGGGTGCTCATCGAGGATTTCCTGCATCTTCGCCAAAAGAAGTGCGTCCCGGCTCGGTCTGCTCTTGCGTCGCAGATACCGATAGTAGCCCGACTCGCTCACACCGACCGCCTCACACAGCTCATGAATATTCCATCGCTGCGCTCGCTGTTCAATGTAGGCATACCTCAGCCTCGCCGCTACTTCCTTCGGCTCTCGGCGAAAAAACCAAGCGCGTCCTTTAGAATCTCGTTCGCACGCTTCAGCTCGGAGTTCTCCTTCTCCAGCTCCAGTATGCGACGCTCCTTATCATCCGTGGGCAGTCGCTTGTGCCCGCTGCCCACAAACGCCTGGCTTCCCTGCGCCTTCCGCGCCGACCGCCAGTCCGCCAGCGTCCAGTACGGTATCCCCAGCTGGGCCGCCGCCTGCTTCACCCCTATGTCGTCCGACAGTCGTACCGCTTCTTCCTTGAAGCTCTTCTCGTATGTCGTCATCTTTCCTCACCTTCCTGTGGTCCTTATTCTATCACTTCTTGGTGAGTTCTGCGACTGTACGATTATGATACCACTCCAGTTTCCCCTGCGGTATCATCAATATACGCCCTTCCTCCAGAAGAACGACCTCTCCCGTCAGCGCAAGCGCTGCCACCCTCCCCTAAAGGGGAGGGCTATCTGCCGCCGCGCGGTTCTCCCAAAGGCCTTCCCCTTTAGGGGAAGGTGGCATTTGCGAAGCCTGCGAAGCAAATGACGGAAGAGGTCGTTTCCCCTGCGGTATCATCAATATACGCCCTTCCTCCAGAAGAACGACCTCTCC
>JAUNNC010000236.1 GCA_030531585.1 Eubacteriales bacterium
CGATGCCGAGCACCCCGAGCAAGCTGCGGTAGTCGTCCTCGTTCCGGGCGAGCGCGCGGGCGGTCGAGACGCGGTTTCGGATGTCGGCGACCCAGCTGTAGCCGCCCTCGCGCTCTATGCGCCGCTCGGCCCTTCCCTTGAACTCGCGCTGCGAGGTCCTAGCTCCGCCGCCCTTCACGCGCGGGTCGGCGGTGCGCCTGTCCGCCAGGTAGCCGAGGTTCCGCTTGCGCGCCATCTCCTGCAGGTCTCGGTTGAGCCCCTTGGGGTCCGGGATGTGCAGGCGCCTTCCGGTCTCGACGTTGGTGTTGTTGACGATGACGTGCGCGTGCGGGATGCGGTTCTCGTTGTCGTCGTGGTAGACGATGGCGACCTGGTAATCGCCGAAGTGCTTGCGCGCCCAGGCGCAGGCGAGCTCGCGCAGCCGCTCCAGATCGATCTTGTCGGCGGGGTCGGGGCTCACGATGTAGTGGCGGTACGTGATGGCGGGCTTGCCGCGGTACGGCTCGCCGTTCTTGTAGAGCGTCCTGAGCCCGTCCATCTCGGATGCCCAGCCTATACTTCCGTCGTCGTGCTCCATGCAGTTGAGGTTGATGAAGTCGTGCCCGATGGCGCGTCCGTCGCGCTCCAAATAGCGCTCGGCGGCAGCGCAGCCGGTGTGCCCGTTGATGCACTTGACCAGCGGCATGCCCGTCACCTCCCCCTGATGGCGTCGAGGCAGCACAGCTCTTTCAGCTGAGCCTCGATGCGCTCGCGGCCGTGCTCTACGCCGTCGAGCTTCACCCGTACGGATGCGAGCGCCTCGGCGATGTCGTCCTCGTCGCCCTCGTCGGCGCCCCCATGGCTGCGCAGGTACTTGGCCATGATGTTGAGTGCGTGGACGGCTTGGTTGTAGTGGCGCCCCCATGCGCGCATCTCCTTGGCGACCGACAGAACGCTGGTGCGGTCCAGCACGACAACGCGGCGCATGCCGGAATCGCCTACGACGGCGTCGGTCCGAACGAGCTGCCGGATGTAGTCGGAGCGCGAAAGCCCATGCTCGCGGCAGCGCTCCTGGACGAGGAGGAAATCGCCCTCTGTCAGCCGGAGGCTTATCGTGCGCGTCGCCTGGGCCGCTTCGGAGATATCAACGGGCTCCTGCAATCGGGGCACGGGGCCGCCCCCGTCGAGTCCGGTTTCCGCCGGGCTCGCGCCGGCCGCATCCGCGCCGGCGGGGCTCAGATCGGCCGCTCCTGCAGTGCCTTCAGCCGGCCGGACGGCGAACGCCCCGAGCGCGCTGCGGATTGCCGAGCGCAACCTGCCCTCCTCGGGGCGCGCGGGCTCCTCATCAGGTGTATCGCGACGCGTATCACATGATGAGTTACTTGCTGTTATAGACGCGCCCGCCCATGTATCGCGCCCTGTTTCCAGGAACGCGCTGGCCTCGCGAGCTTGCCTTACACGCTCCGCAAGGGAGGACGTGTCGTCGAAGGCGCTCATGATGCCTCCGCGAACGTCGCGTGCTCGGTGTCGAAAATGAGCGCGATCTCGCCGCAGCTCCCGTATCGGTTCTTGAGCATCGTCAGCTTGAGCGGGCGCATGGCGCGCGACATGTTGGCTCGGCGCTCCAATCCCTTGCCGTCGATGCCCAGGAACGCGACCGAGTCGCTGCAGTATTCCACCGCGCTGCTTCCTCCAAGGCAGCTGAGCCCGGTGGCGGGTTTGTCGTAGCTCGTGCGGTTGACTGAGCTTATGGCGAAAAGCGGTACCTCGTGGGAGTTCACGGTATGGCGCAACGAGCCGACGATCCCCTTGATGGCAAGGCGCTCATCGGCGTCCGCGACGTCGCTCGTGAGGGCCTGAACGTA
>JAUNNC010000090.1:0-3154 GCA_030531585.1 Eubacteriales bacterium
CGAGCCCACGCCCGACCCCGAGGCGGAGGCCATGGCCGAGGTCGAGGCCGCCAGAGCGCTGTTCGACGAGGGGGAATACTATGAGGCTTTTATGGCCGCCGTCTCCTGCAAGTCGAACTGGCCCGACACGCAGGCCGCCGAGGAGTGCGACGCCCTGACGGCGGAGATCTCCTCCGTCTGCAACAAGGAAGCGCCCAAGACCGGCACGGAGCTGGAGCGCACCTTCCAGTACCAGGGCGGCTGTCAGCTGAAAGTCATCGGCAAGAGCGGCGCGCTGCTGGTGCATGTGGAAGACGCAAAGAACCCGTCGCAGTATTCCACCTTCTATGTCCGTGAAGGGGAGACCGGCACCATCAACCTGACGGCCGGCTCCTACACGGTATCCTGGGAGCTGGGCCACGTCTGGTTCGGCGAGGAGACGGGCTTCGGGGATTTCGCCGAGCCCGGCTCGCTGAATGAGGATCTGCAGTTCAACAACTCCACCGCCGGCGGCTGGGTTTCCAACAGCGTCTGGACGCTCACGATCTATCCGTAAGGCAATTACATACCGCATAAGGACAGCGGCCCCGATGCTTCGGGGCCGCTGCTGCCGTATGTTTTTCATTTTTCCTCGTCGTCGAAAAACTCGCTCATGTCGGCGGCGAAGTCGAAGCGGTCGTCCGGCCGCGCGAGATCGTAGCTGACGCGCTGCTTCGCGCGCGCCTGCTCCTGCTCGCGGCGGAGCCTCTCGGCGCGCTTGCGCTCGCGCAGGTGCCGCCTGCGCAGCCTCCGGTAGCGCATGACCAGGATCAGGTAGATCAGCGAGAAGACCAGCAGCACGGCGATCAGCGCGATGACCCAGCCCTTCGAGAGGATCTCGCCCAGGCGCTGCATGAGGTAGGCGTTGCGCGACAGCTCGATGGCGGAGCTGTTGATCAGCTTCGTCGTGCCGTAGACCACGCCGTCGGCGCTGACGCGGACCTCGCCCAGCACGGTCCCCGCGGCGAGCGGCGCCGTGAGCTCGGTGCTGTAGACGACGACGTCGCGGCGGACGGCCTCGTCGGGGATGTCGTTGGGCAGGAGGGCGCGGATATCCTCCGCCGGGCGGAGCATGGCGACGGACTCGCCGTCGGCGAGGGCGACCTCGAGCCGCTCGACGACCTCGTTGGCGCTCAGGAGCGTGCGGTAGGAGAAGTTGTCAAAGCCCCAGTCGTAGAGGGCGCGGCTGTCGATGAAGTTGTAGTAATCCTCGATCTGCGCGTTAAGTGCGCCGTCGCAGCCGAGGGCGACGGCCAGCAGGCGCACGCCGCCGCGCTGGGCGGTGGAGATCAGGCAGTAGCCCGCGGCGCGGGTGTAGCCGGTCTTGCCGCCGCTCGCCCCGTCGTAGAGATAGCGCCCGCCGTTGGAGTAGATGGAGGTGATGTTGATGAGCGCGTTGGAGTTGCCGATCGGCTCGCCCCCGTTGACGGCGGCGCAGTCCGCCTGATAGGAGGCGGTGTTGGAGATGTCCATGAACATCGGGTGACGCATGGCCTCCATGAAGATGAGCGCCTGGTCGTAGGCCGAGCTGTAGTGCCCCTCGGCGGGCAGGCCGTTGGTGTTGGCGAAACGGGTGTGCTGACAGCCGAGCTCGGCCGCGCGCTGGTTCATCTGCTCGACGAAGCCGGCGATGCTCCCGGCGAGATAGCGGCCGAGGATGTTGCAGGCCTCATTGGCCGACTGCAGCATCGCGCAGTAGAGCAGGTCCTTCACCGAGATCACCGTGCCCGGCACGATGCCCGAGGTGCTGGAGTCGTCCTCCATGCCCTCCTGGCAGTCGTCCTGGGCGGTGACCATGTCCTCGAGCGCGATGCGGCCGCTGTCGAGCGCCTCGAGCGCAAGCAGCACCGTCATCACCTTCGTCAGACTGGCGATGGCGCGCTCCTCGTTCTCGTTGTATCCGTACAGGACCCTGCCCGAATCCAGATCCACCAGCACCGCGGCCTTGCCGTTGAGCGAGGGATCGTCCAGCGCCCAGGCGACGGGCGCGGCGGCGCTCATGGCCAGGCAGAGGATCAGGACAAGAGGGAAAATTCTGATTTTTTTCATTTTGCTCTCCCGTTTTCTTCGGAATAATGGTATAGTGATACCGGGTATATGAGTCAGCCGGGACGCACGGCGCGTGGGTCCCCGCTTTGATTTTGTGTTTGTATAAAGCCGTATATTTTATTATATCGGTTCCCCGCGGAAAAAGCAAGGTCTATTCCGCGCCGCATTTCGGCCGCCTTCGAGCTCTCTCGACAGCGGTGCAAAGGAGCTCCCCCATGAACAGGCAAACGCTTTCCCGCCTCTATCTGATCGCCGCCCTCGCCGTCCTGCTGGCGCTCACGCTGCCGCTGCTGGCGCTGGCGCCGTACGCCGTCCCGGCGGCGGACGACTATTCCTACGGCACGCAGACGCACCTCGCCTGGCGGGAGAGCGGCTCGGTCCCGGCGGCTGTCGCGGCTGCGGGGCGCACGGCCGTCCGGACCTGGCACGGCTGGCAGGGGACCTTTTCCGCCGTGTTCCTGATGGCGCTTCAGCCGGCCGTGTTCGGCGAGCGGCTGTACGCGGTCACGCCCTGCCTGATGCTCGCGTCGCTTTTTGCCGGCGTGTTTTCCTTGTGCCTGGTCCTGTACGGCGAGGTGTTCCGCCTCGGACGGGAGAGCGCCGCGGCCATCGCCGCGGTGATCTGCGGCCTGTGCGCGGCGCTGATCCCCTCGGCGGTGCAGGGCCTGTTCTGGTATAACGGCTCGGTCTATTACGTCCTGTTCTACGGGCTCTGGCTTGCCGCCTGCGCGCTGGGCATCCGCGTTGTCCGCCGCGGCGGCGCTCTCCGGACGGCGGCGCTGCTCCTGCTGGCGGTCGTGCTCGGCGGCGGGAACTATGTCACCGCGCTCAGCTGCGCCGTGGTCGGGATCGCCGCCGCGCTGCTGATGCTGCTGCAGCGGACTCCCGGCCGCAGACGGCTCCTGCTGCCGCTGGCGGTGTTCCTCGCCGCCTTCGCGCTGAGCGTCGCCGCCCCCGGCAACGCAGTGCGCCAGATGTCCTTGCGGCCCGGTCCGGGCGCGCTCGCGGCGATCCGCCTGTCCTTTGCCAGCGCGGCCGCCGCCGTGGGGGAGTGGACGAACGGGCCGCTGCTGGCGGCGCTGCTCCT
>JAUNNC010000090.1:3164-9622 GCA_030531585.1 Eubacteriales bacterium
CGGGAATCCCTATGAGCTCTGGGAGTCTCTTATGGGCGCGAAGCGCGCGTCGAAGGACTTCGCCTTCCCGTGGCCCGCGGCGCTGACGCTGTTTTCGTTCTGCCTGCTCGCGGCCATGTTCTGCCCGCCGATCTACGGCACCGGCGAGATCGGGGAGCTGCGGCTGGTGAACATCGTGTTTTTCGCCTTCGTGTTCCTCGCCGTGGGGAATCTGTTCTACTGGCTCGGCTGGCTCGCGCGGCGCATGGAGCTCCGCGCCCCCGGCGAAAGGGCCCGGGCGCTGCTTTCTCTCGCGCTTGCGGCGCTGGCGCTGGCCGGGTGCTGGAGCTGGCTGCGCGGCGGCGGGAGCGTCAGCACGGCCGCGGCCATCGACGAGCTGCGCTCGGGCGAGGCCGGGGCGTTTCGCGCCTGCGCCGACCGGCGGCTGACCGTGCTCGAGGACCCGCGGATCCGGGACGCAAAGCTGGAGCCCTTCCCCGCGGCGCCCTGGCTGCTGTACTATGCCGACATCGCCGAAGACCCGGAGGAGTGGATCAACGTCTCGATGGCCGCCTATTACGGCAAGGACAGCGTGGCCTTCCCCGGATACTGAGAAAGGGAGAAATCATCCATGAACATTCTCGTGGTCGACGACGAGCGCCTGCTCGTCAAGGGCATCAAATTCAATCTGGAGAACGAGGGCTACAGCGTGGACGTGTGCTACGACGGCGAGAGCGCCGTCAGCATGGCGCGCGCGGGCGACTACGCCCTGATCATCCTCGATCTGATGATGCCGAAGAAGGATGGGCTGGAGGCCTGCCAGGAGATCCGCAGCTTCTCCACGGTCCCCATCATCATGCTCACCGCCCGCAGCGAGGACGCCGACAAGCTCATGGGCTTCGAGTCCGGCGCGGACGACTATATGACCAAGCCCTTCAACATCCTCGAGCTCAAGGCCCGCGTGCGCGCGCTGATCCGCCGGGCCGCCCTCGCCGCGCCGGCCGCGCAGGAGCAGGCGGTGTTCACGTGCGGGCCGATCACGCTGGACGAGAAGCGCCGCAGCGCCTTCAAGGACGGCGCGGAGACGGAGCTGACGATGAAGGAGTTCGATCTGATGCTCTTTCTGCTCAAAAACCCCGGCAAGGTTTTCTCGCGCGAGAGCCTGCTCGACCTCGTCTGGGGCTACGACTATCTGGGCGACACGCGTACGGTGGACGTGCACATCCGCAGGCTCCGCGAGAAGCTGGAGCCGGACCCGGCGCGCCCGCGGTACATCATGACCAAGTGGGGAGTGGGCTACTACCTTGAAACGCATCATTAACACCGGCAGCATCCGCTTCCGCTTCTTCGTGTTCATCGCGCTGCTGCTGCTGGTGCTGCTGCTCCTGCTGAACCTCTATCCCTACATCTCGGCGCGCGACGCCGTGTATCAGGAGAAGCAGAGCTCCATGAGCAGCCGCGGCGCCGCGCTGGCCTCGGCGCTGGCGGTGCTGGACCGCCCGGACGAGGAGCGCGTGGCGGAGGTGCTGCGCCTGCTGGATATCCAGGACTACGACCGCGTGATCTTTGTCGACGGCGAGGGCCGCGTCATCTACGACTCCCGCGGCGGCGGGGACGACGCCCACGTGCAGGAGGACCTCCGGACCGCCCTGTCGTCGAAGACGGTATTCCGCTCCTCGCTCGCGGGGGAGACCTTTTCCTCCGGCTACGCCGTGCCGGTCAGCGCCCAGGGCGTGATCACGGGCGCGGTGTACCTGCACGAGTCGGACGGCGAGCGCGGCCGGATCCTGCACGCCATGCAGATCCAGATCCGCACCGTGTCCGTCATCATCGCCGCCGCGGCCTTCGCGATGGCGACGGTGTATTCCGCGGGCACGCTGCGCCGGGTGCAGGAGCTGTCGGCCTCGATGCGCATCGTGGCGGGCGGCGATTACAGCTACCGCATGCAGACCTCCGGCACCGACGAGGTGGCCGAGCTCGGCAACGAGTTCAACGAGCTGACCGAGCGCCTCGAGGATACCGAGCGGCAGCGCCGCCGCTTCGTCTCCGACGCCTCGCACGAGCTGAAAACGCCGCTGGCCTCGATCCGCCTGCTGTCCGACAGCATCGTACAGAACGAGGGCATGGACGTCGGCACCATGCGCGAGTTCGTCACCGACATCGGCAACGAAGCCGATCGCCTGCAGCGCACGACCGAGAAGCTGCTGGCCCTCTCGCGTCTGGACGACGATATCCAGATCGTGCCCGAGCCGGTCGACGTGCGGCAGGTCACGCTGGACGCGCTGGCCGTGCTGCGCCCCCTGGCCGAGGAGCGCTCGGTCACGATCCGCACCGCCCTGGACGACGGCTGCGTCGTGCTGGCCACGGTGGACGACATGTTCCACATCGTCTTCAACCTCATGGAAAACGCCATCAAATACAACGTCCCGAACGGCAGCGTCGGCGTCTTCCTGCACATCGGCGGGGAGAGCGTGCTGTTCACGGTCGAGGACACCGGCATCGGCATCCCCGAGTCGGAGACCTACAACATCTTCTCGCGCTTCTACCGCATCGACAAGGCCCGCTCCCGGGAGGCGGGCGGCAGCGGCCTCGGCCTGAGCATCGTGCACGACGCGGTCAAGGCCCACGGCGGCAGCATCGCCGTCGGACAGAACAAACCGCGGGGCTCGCGCTTCATCGTGAGCTTCCCGCTGTACAGCATCGAAAGGACATAGAAAGGCATGAACAACATTGCAGGGATCCGGGAGGAGCTGAAGCGCCGCGGACTGGACGCGGTGCTCGTCACGGATGAGAGAAACCAGCGCTACGCGGCAGGCTTCCCCTTTACCGACGGCGCCGTGCTCGTCGCGGCGGAGCGGGCGTACCTGATCACCGATTCACGCTACATCGAGGCGGCGGAGGCCGCGGCCGACGACTGCGTGACCGTGTGGCTCTTCGACGGGGAGCATCCGCTGTCCGCGCGTCTGCGCGAGGCCCTCGCCGCGTGCGGGGCGGAGCGTCTGGCCGCCGAGGACCGCACGCTCAGCCGCGCGCACTGGCTCGACTGGGAGAAAAAGCTGGAGCGGACGTTCCTGCCCGCGGGCGATCTGTTCCAGACGCTGCGCGCGGTCAAGAGCGAGGAGGAGATCGCCTCCATGGTCGCCGCCCAGCGCATCAGCGAGGCGGCGCTCGAGGAGGTGCTGCACCTCCTGCGCCCCGGCATGACCGAGCGCGAGGCCGCGGCCGAGCTCGTCTACTGCATGCTGCGCCACGGCGCGGAGGGCAACTCCTTCGACCCCATCGTCGTCACGGGCAGCAAGACCAGCCTGCCCCACGGCGTGCCGGGCGACAAGGTCATTCAGGCGGGCGACTTCGTGACCATGGACTTCGGTTGTCTCAAGAACGGCTACTGCTCCGACATGACGCGCACCGTGGCGATCGGCTCGGCCACGGATGAGATGAAAAACGTCTACGACGTCGTCCTGCGCGCCCAGCTCGCGGGCATCCGGGCGGCGAAGGCGGGCGTGCTCGGGCGCGACATCGACCGAGCCGCGCGGAAGGTCATCGAGGAGGCGGGCTTCGGACCGTACTTCGGCCACGGCTTCGGCCACTGTCTCGGCCTCGAGATCCACGAGCCGCCCTTCGCCTCCCCGAAGGGGGACAAGCCGCTGCCCGCTGGCAGCCTCTCGTCCGCCGAGCCCGGGATCTACCTGCCCGGACGCTTCGGCGTGCGCATCGAGGACGTCATGATCCTCCGCGAGACCGGCGCCGAGCTCATCACCAGAGCGCCCAAGGAGCTCATCATTCTCTGAAGCACGGGAGTTGATCCCCATGAACAAAAGCAATGTCACCAGACTTGCGCTCGCCATCGTGCTGCTCAGCTTCCTGCTGTCCACCTTCGTGTCGCTGTGGTCGCTGCACCTCATGGGCGAGCGCAGCCGCAGGGAGCTGAGCCTGATGATGGCCGCGCGCATCTACGACACCATCGTGGGCGAGCTGTCCGAGCCCGTCGTCGTCTCGCAGACCATGGCCCACGACAGCTTCCTGATCGAGCTGCTCGAGAACGAGGACGCGCTCGAGATGGACGAGGCCGTCGGGCGGATGCAGGCCTATCTCGCGGGCATCCGGGACGGGCTCGGCTACGAGGCCGCCTTCGTGGTCTCGGACGCGAGCGGGCGCTACTACTCCTTCCGGGGCTTCAACAAAATCGTGCACCCCGGCGAGGATGAGCGCGACCGCTGGTACGCGGACTTTCTGCGCGAAAACCGGCCCTACGATCTCGACGTGGACAACGACGAGCTCAACCAGGACGCCTGGACCGTCTTTGTCGACAGCCGCATCGAGGATGCGTCCGGGAAGCTGCTGGGCGTGTGCGGTGTGGGCGTGCACATGACGAAGAGCCAGACCCTGTTTCTCGAGCTGGAGAAGACGTATCGCGCCAAGATCAGCCTGGTCGACGCCGAAGGCCTGGTCCAGGTCGACACGGACGAAAGCCGCATCGAGACCGAGCGCCTGAGCGGCGTGCCGCTCAGCCCGGGAGGAGACTACCAGTACCGGAAGGTGGACGGCGGCCATCTGGTGAGCCGCTTTGTGGACAAGCTCGGCTGGTATCTGGTCGTCGAGATCGACAGCGGGAGCATGCAGAACGAGTTTATGAACGTGATCCTGCTCAACGTCGGCCTGTGCGTGCTGGTCATGGCGCTGCTGACGCTGGCGGTGCGGATCATCGCCGTGCGCACGGCGGCCCTGGCCCACGCCTCCTTCCGCGACCAGGCGACGGGGCTGTTCAACCGCCGCGCCTTCGAGGAGGAGAAGGAGCGCCTGCACGCCTCGGTGCTGCCGGAGGATTTCGTCTTCCTGTCGGCGGACATCAACGGCCTGAAGACCGCCAACGACACCCTCGGCCACGCCGCCGGGGACGAGCTGATCCGCGGCGCGTCGGAGGCTCTGAACGACGCCTTCGGCCCCTACGGGAAGCTGTTCCGCATCGGCGGGGACGAGTTCGCGGGGATGCTGCGCATGCCGGAGGACAAGCTGGAGACGGCCTGCCGCAATCTCGACGAGCTGATGCACGCCTGGTGCGGCGAGCTGGTCAAGGAGCTCTCGATCTCCTGCGGCTATGCCTCCAGCCGGGAGTTCCCCTCGGAGACGATCACCGAGCTCGGCATGATCTCGGACGAGCGGATGTACAAAGCGAAGGAGGCCTACTACCGCACGAGCGGCCGCGACCGCAGAAAGCACTGATCCGAAGAAATGAAATAATACTTGCAAAAGCGGCCGCTATCCTGTAAAATAACGGAGATAATTGTATCAATTCAATTCGGGAGGTCCCAATAAATGATTACTGCAGGCGATTTCAGAAACGGCGTTACCTTTGAGATGGACGGCCAGGTCATGCAGGTCGTCGAGTTTCAGCACGTCAAGCCCGGCAAGGGCGCGGCCTTCGTCCGCACCAAGATGAAGAACGTCATCACCGGCGCCGTCACCGAAACTTCCTTCAACCCCACCGCGAAGTTCGAGAACGCCACCGTCGACCGCGTTACCATGGAGTATCTGTACAACGACGGCGATCTCTACTACTTCATGAACCCCGAGACCTATGACCAGGAGCCCGTGAACGCCTCCGTCCTGAACGACAACTTCAAGTTCGTCAAGGAGAATATGGAGTGCACGATCTACTCCTACAAGGGCAAGGTCTTCAACGTCGAGCCCCCGTTCTTCGTGGAGCTCGAGGTCACCGAGACCGATCCGGGCTTCGCCGGCAACACCGCGACCAACGCGACCAAGCCCGCCACCGTCGAGACCGGCGCCGAGATCAAGGTCCCGCTCTTTATCGAGCGCGGCGAGAAGATCAAGATCGACACCCGCACCGGCGAGTACCTGTCCAGAGCCTGAGACCGGGCGGCTGGATCAACTCCTTCTGTGGAAGCGGAGGATCTGCGTATGAATCTTGTGGAAAAAGCGGCGTATCTCAAGGGCCTGGCCGAGGGGCTGGGCATGGATGCGCAGTCGAAGGAGGGGCGGCTCTGGGCCGCGCTCAACGATCTGCTGGCGGATATGGCGCACGAGATCGAGGATCTCCATGAGGCCGACGACCGCCTGGACGACGCGCTGGACGAGCTGGCCGGTGAGCTGAGCTACCTGGAGGAGCTCAGCTGCGATCTGGAAAAGCTTGACGACGAGGACGAAGAGGACGAAGAGGATGCGGACGACGCCGAATACGACGGCGTGGTCTACGACGCCACCTGCCCGGTCTGCGGGAAGGAGATCAGCTTCGACGAGGAGACGCTGGAGAGCGGCTCCATCCGCTGCCCCGGCTGCGGGGAGCTGCTGGAGTTTGACCTCAGCGCGGACGCCGGGGACGAGCAGAACTGAATCGGAATACCGCAAAAAGCCCGCACCGAAAGGTGCGGGCTTTTTGCGCGGGAGCCGCCGGTTCATTGCTTGATACTAATCACTGATAAAACACTTTAAAATCCAATCACGGCCAGTAATGCTTT
>JAUNNC010000091.1 GCA_030531585.1 Eubacteriales bacterium
GCCCGAACCGACGCCGGAGCCCACGCCCGAGGAGCTGGCCTATCGGGAGGCCGAGGCCCTGTACGCCGCGGGGCGGAAGAACGTGGCCGCTCTGGCCTTTTACAAGCTGGGCGATTACGCGGATGCGGCCCAGCGCAGCCGCGAAGCGTGGCGCGAGGCCGCCGTCCACGACCACATCTCCGCCGGTACAAAGTTCACCGTGGGGCTGCGCTATGACGGCTCCTTCGTACAGACGGTCAGCAAAAACGGCATGCAGGGCAACAGCGTCCCGATGATGGTGAACGCCGTAGCCATCTCTGCCAGCGGAGGCCACAGGCACTATCTGCTCAAGGACGGCAGGGTATCTCACTCCGGCACGACCGTGAAAGGCGTGGACAAGGTCGGAGACTGGACCGACATCATCTCCATCTCCGCCGGGGAAGACCATGTGCTGGGGCTGAGAAGCGACGGCACGGTGGTCGCCGCGGGAAACACGGCTTTCAATATCAGCGCGGTGGACGGCTGGACCGACATCGTCGCGGTCGCGGCGGGCAAGCAGCACTCGGTCGGTCTGCGCGCCGACGGGACCGTGGTCGCCGTCGGGCGCAACTCCTGGGGCGAATGCGACGTCTCGGGCTGGACGGACATTGTCGCGATCGCAGCAGGTCCCTCCCATACGATCGGTATCCGCGCGGACGGCACCTGTGTCGCCGCCGGCTGGAACAACACCAAGCAGTGCGAGGTCTCCGACTGGACGGATATCGTTGCAGCCTGCGGAGGCGAAAACCACACGGTGGGCCTGCGCAGCGACGGAACCTGCGTGGCGACCGGCTACAGCGGGAGCAACCGGACAGACGTGGGAGACTGGACCGGCATCGTCGAGATCTGCGCCGGGCCCGACTTCACGGTGGGCCTGCGCAGCGACGGCACCTGCGTGTCCTGCGGCACAAATGACGACAACCAGCGCCAGGTGGACGGCTGGGCAGGCATCGGCGCCGGCGCGGCCTGAACGCCTGATCAGAAAAAACGGGAGCTTCCGAAGAAGCTCCCGTTTTTTCTGCTTATTCCCGCTTTTCTTCCCAGGTGCGCTCGCTGATGATGTAGCGCGGGCGCTGCTTGGTCTCCATGTAGATCTTGCCGATGTACTCGGCGATGACGCCGAGACACATCATCTGCACGCCGCTGACAAAGCAGAGGATGCAGGTCATGCTCGCCCAGCCGGCAACGGCCTTCCCGCACAGGGCCGTGATCAGCGCCCAGACGCAGAACACGAAGCTCACCAGCGAGACGAACAGGCCGAGACCGAAGATGAGGCGCAGGGGCTTGACCGACAGACTCGTGATCCCGTCGACCGCAAGGCTGAGCATCTTCTTGAGCGGATAGTGGCTCTCGCCCGCGATGCGCTCGGCGCGGGAGTAGCTGACCGAGGTGGACTTGAAGCCCACGAGCGGCACCATACCGCGCAGATAGAGATTGACCTCTTTGAAGTTGGCGAACTCCTTGAGCACGCGCGCCGAGATCAGGCGGTAGTCGGCGTGGTTGAAGACCACCTCGGCCCCCATGGCTGCGAGGAACTTGTAGAAGCTCTCGGCCGTGAAGCGCTTGAAGAAGGTGTCGGTCTCGCGGCTCGAGCGCACGCCGTAGACGACCTCGCAGCCGTCGAGATACGCGTCGACCATCTTGTCCATGGCGTTGATGTCGTCCTGACCGTCGCAGTCGATGGAGATCGTGATGTCGCACTTGTCGCGCGCCTCCATCAGTCCCGCGAGCACCGCGTTCTGGTGGCCGCGGTTGCGGCTCTGGCTGATGCCGATGTAGTGCTCGTCGCTTTTGGCGAGCTCGGAGATGATCTCCCAGGTCCTGTCCCTGCTGCCGTCGTTGACAAAGAGAACGCGGCTGTCCTCCGCGATCTTGCCCGCGGCGCTCAGATCCCGCAGCTTCTGCAGGAACAGCGGCGCGGTGATCGGCAGCACCGCCTCCTCGTTGTAGCAGGGAATGACGATAAACAGTCTCGGGCTCATGTCGTGCTCCTTCCTTCGCCTGTGAACTCCAGCGCGGCGAATACGATAAAGATGGGTATGATCGAATAGTGGTAGCGGTTGGCGACCTCCACCCCCATGTGCGCCAGCGTCAGCCCCAGCACAAACAGCGGCAGGAGCTGCCAGGCCCCCAGCTCACGGGAACAAAAGCGCCGCAGCAGCGCAGCGAGCATGGCAAAGAACACGCCGTAATAGAAGACGTTCCCGACGACCATGCCCAGCTTGTAAAAGCGCTCGGACCGGGTGAAGCGGTAGGTATAGCCGCCGAGCTCGTCGTTGCCGAGAAACGCGATCAGCTTCGAGCGCAGCAGCCGCGCAAAGTCGATCCCGGAGCTCAGGCGTTCCTTCAAATGGGGGATCATGCTGTTCTGCGCCTCGGAGGTCGTCATGCCCTGCTCCAGATAGGAGAAGAGCAGGTCCATGTCCTCCGCGCTCCACTGGCCCTGCGTCTGCTCGTTGAAGCCGACGTAGATGTTGTAGACCGGCACGGCCGCCGGCTCCATGCCGAGGGTGTCCTCCACATGCCGATCCCAGAGCTTCCCGCCGAGCGCGTACACGCACAGCAGCGCCGCCAGCGCGAGCCCCCAGCGCTTCCAGAGCGCCCCGGAGCGCGCCTCGTCCCCGCGCAGGAAGAGCAGCCACAGCACCAGCGCGATCACGAGGATCAGCGCGATCGGCCGCACGATGTTGACCGCGCAGAGCGTCAGCCCCAGGGCGATCCCCCAGAGCGGCGCCGCGGCGAGACCTCCTTCTCCCCGCTGCCAGCGTCCGTCCAGCCGGACGGCCAGCCACAGAAACAGCAGGATCAGGCAGGTGTAGAGCGGCTCGGAGAAGACCAGGGAGTTGAGCATCGTCTTGCAGGGGTCGAGGGCCCAGAGCAGGGCGGCCAGCAGGGCGGCCTCTTCGTAGGCAAACTCACGCGTCAGCAGGTACAGCAGCAGGCAGCTGACCGTCGTCAGCGCCACGTTCACGACCGAGACCGCGAGCACCGACGGCCCGAACAGCCGCACGAACACGCTCAGAAAGCTCGCCGTGCCGAGGATGTGCGGGTACATGGCGATGTACCAGGCGGTCGGGATCTCCGTCCCGTCGGCCAGTGCGCAGGCGACCTGCCAGTAGGTCTCGTAATCGCTGAAGGGCTCGATCCTTACGGCGAGCACCCAGACGAGGTTGACGGCAAAGCACAGCGCACACACGAGCAGCGCGGCGCGTTGCCCCCCGCCGGTCGGGAGCAAGCGCCCCCGCCTCCGGCGCAGGGCGATCAGCCCTCCGCGCCAGAGCGCCCCCGCCGCCATCGCCAGCAGGTAGGAGGGCGCGCGCAGCCCCTCGCCCACCATCAGCAGCAGGGTCAGCGCCAGCAGCGCCAGCAGGACGCCGAGCATGATTCTCTTGAACAATACGGAGGCATTCTCCATGGCGACCTCGTCCGAATCTCTTGATGATCCAATTATATTCTCGCAGCCCTCTCCCGTCAAGGAAAACGCCCCGCGGAAAGTTCCGCGGGGCGCTTGGGTTGTGTGGGAGCGATTACGCTTTCTTCTTATTGACCAGCTTGCCGATGAACATGATGACGGCAAAGACGATCAGGTACCAGAAGTTCTCCATCTTGTGGCCCACGAGGCAGGCGTAGACCATGAACAGCGAGCCGATAATGGCCAGGACCGGGATGACATAGCGGCGCATGGTGCTCTCATCCTTGGCCTTGCGCATCCAGTTGATGAAGATGGGCAGATACATGGCGTAAATGGTGATGATGGGCAGCTCCGAGGCGTCGAAGCTGAAGGGGACGCTCTCGAGCGCGGTGCCGGCGAAGGCGTGCACGCCGCCCCAGGTCTCAAAGAGGCTGGCGAACATGAAGTAGGCGCCCCAGAAGCCGCACAGCAGCAGACCGAGGATGGCGGAGTTGTTGGGCAGGTTGGACTCCTTGTCGACCTGGGAGAAGAGCTCGGGACGCGGGCCCTCGCCGCGGGCGGCCAGGGAGTAGATGCCGCGGCAGCAGCCGAGCATCAGGCCGTTCATCGTGCCGGCGCAGGAGATGGCGATGAAGAGGTTGAGGATGTTGCCGAGCACGCCGCCGAAGATGTTGACGAAGGCGGAGGTCGCGCCGTCGGCCATCAGCACCTCGACGGAGGCGCCGCCGGCCACGCCGATGTAGTAGGCGATGTAGGTGATAATGATGATGATGCCGCCGAGGATCAGCGCCTTGGGCAGGTTCTTCTTCGCGTCCTTGAGCTCGGCGTTGATGGAGGTGGCGATGATCCAGCCCTCATAGGCAAAGGAGGTCGCGCAGACGGAGGCCAGCAGCGGAGCCGCGGCGCCGCCCTTGGTGGCGGAGGCGGTGGCAAAGTTGCTCACCAGCATGTGGTTGGGGCCGACCAGACCCACGATGATGCCGACAACGGCCATCAGGCCCAGAGGGATGAGCTTGATGACGGTGGTGGTGGTCTGGAACTTGCCCGCGAGCTTCGGGCTCAGGGCGTTGACCACGTAGGCGCACACGAGGTAGAGCATCGTCAGCACCATGCACTCGGGTCCGATGACGCAGCCGCCCTGCGCGGCGGGGATCAGCAGGGGGAAGTTCGGCCAGCAGGAGGTGACGAACACCAGCGTGTAGCGCGCGGTCAGCCAGGCGAGGATGACGGTCAGCGTCGGGTAGTAGATGATCGACATGAACCAGCCGACATAATAGCCGTACTTCGGGCCGACGAGAGCCTCGGCGTAGTCGACGATGCCGTTGACCTTCTCATGCTTCTGCGCCATGGCCGCAAAGGCCAGGATGCAGACGATCATGATCGCGCCGCCGATGATCCACGCGAGGATGCCGAGAGGCATGTTGCCCTCGGTCTTCTGCAGGATGGTCTGTGCCTTGAAGAAGACGCCGGAGCCGATGACGATGCCGACGACCATGCAGATGGCGGTAAACAGACCATACTTTCTTTCCAGTTTGTTTTCCATGAATGTCCTCCTTCCCGCTCACAAAAAATGTGAACAGTATGTAAATGATAATATATAACAGCGCTTTGAATTTGGCAAGAGTTTTTTTCGTCCGGCGGCTATTTTTCGAGGAAAGCCGCCAGCTCCGCCGTCGTCTTGCAGTAGAGCGGGCAGTTGGCGCGCATGAAGCGCTCGATGGCGGGGATCTCGTAGGCCCAGCCGGCCGCGGCGAAATCCACCCCGACGGCGCGGGCCATGTCGTAGCCCGGCTTGAGGTCGTCGATGACCAGCACGTCCGAAGGCTCCAGCGCAAAGCGGGCGAGGATGTCGTCCAGCGGGAAGCGGTGGGGCTTGCGCTCGTGCTCGGGGCGCTCCCAGCCGTAGACGGCGTCCGGCTCGGGCAGGCCGTTCGCGGCCCAGTCGCGCCGGATGTTGTAGTCGAAGGAGTGGGACACCGCGCACACCAGGCCGCCCGCGGCCTTCTGCTTTTCCATGATCTCCCGGATGCCGGGATAGGCCTGCGGGATGTGGCTGCGCACATACTCCTGCCAGTAGCGCGCCTCGAAGGCGAGCTGTCCGTCGTCCATGCCGTAGCGCTCCCGGCACATGGGGACGAAGCCGGGGTCGAAGTTCAGCAGGAAGTAGTCCTCCAGGCTGATGCTCTCCCCGGGGTAATAGGCGTTCAGAAATTCCACAAAGCAGGGGTGGTGGATGGTCGCGGTGGAGTTGACGACCGTGTCGTCGTGGTCGAAGACCAGGCAGCGATATTTCATATTGATGCTCCGATTTTTATTTTTGACAGTATAGCACGGAAATGCGGAAAAGAAAAGCGGGGAGCTTCATCGGAAGCTCCCCGGAATGTGTATAAGACCCCCGGAATTTGTCATCTCGAGCGGAGGCGCAGCCGGAGTCGAGAGATCTAAAACGCTGGAAAACCTCACTTTCCAGATCTCTCCACTCGCTTCGCTCGGTCGAGATGACACAGAGAGCGCACGTCGTTTGCAATCTGCCGGGAGCTTGTTCGGTTTTGCTTTATTCGCTCTTTTCCTCGGTCTTCACGGGCGCGGGCTGCTTTGCCTGCTCCTTGAGCGCCTTCTTCGCGGCCTTCTCCTCGGCGCGTTTGGCGCGGCGGGCCTTCCCGCGCGCGTGCAGCTTCTTCAGCAGCGGGCGCAGCACGAAGAACAGCACCGCGAGGATGACCAGCGTCGGCAGGGCGGAGACGAGGAAGACCAGCAGATCCTGGAAGAACTCGCCCGCGTTCTTGAGCGAATTGGTAAAGGCCTTGGCCAGGCGCTGGCCGTAGGTGATCTTCGTGACGGTCTCGGGCGTGTAGACCTGCACCTCCTTGACCGTGAGGCTCAGGGTGGAGTAGCTGACGCGGCGGTCCCAGTTGTTCAGGCTGGACTGCAGGGAGTCGATGCGGTAGCGCACATCGGTGAGCTTGTCCTCGATGGTGATGATGTCCTCGACCGTCTCGGCCAGATCCATCATCTCCAGCAGGCGCTGCTCCTGCTTCTGGTAGGCCTTCATGCGGGCCTCGACGTCGTAGTACTGGGCGGTGACGTTCTCGGTGTACATGTGGGTATAGGGCACGTTGCCGAGGGTGGACAGGGCGTCCATCATGCCGCCGAAGTTTGCGCTGGGGATGCGCAGGGTGTAGCTGGCCGTGCGCTTGGACACGTTGCCGCGGGAGCTGTCGTAGTAGTTGCTGCCGTTGACGGAGCTGGATTCGATGAAGCCGCCGTTGGCCGCCAGCAGCTCATCCAGCGCGGCGATGCTCTTGTCGAACTCGGTGGTCTCGACGGTGGCGTCGGCGGAGTAGATGATCTTCTCGGGGTTCTCCGCGGGCGTGTCGGTGCCGCCCGTCTTGGCGGAGGTGGTGTTGGCCATGCCGGCCATGCCCATACCGCTCTCCTCATAGGCCATGTCGTAGGCCGCCTCGGCGGCCATCGGCACGGCGGGCTCCGGGGCGTAATAGGCGGCCTCGCCGCGGGCCTCCTTGGCGCTCGACGCGTTGTTGGAGCTGCCGCAGGCGCAGAGGCTGAGCATCAGCAGCAGGCTGAGTGCAAGAGCTGTGAAGCGTTTCATGGATTTCATGTCGTTTTCCTCCGTTTCAGAGTGTTTTGTCCTCGCTCTCTTTGACGCACGCACCGTCGGGATTGTTCCGTGAACAAAGCGTTAACTGTGATTATTATACACGATATTATGAAAAATGCACGGCCAAAATGCCGTGCATTTTTCCTTATCCGCCGAGGTAGGCCTTCTGGACCTCCTCGCTCGCGGCGAGCTCCTCGCCCGTGCCGCTGAGCGTGATGCGCCCGGTCTCCATGACATAGGCGCGGTCGGCGATCGAGAGGGCCATTTCGGCGTTCTGCTCGACCAGGAGGATGGTGGTCCCGCTCTTGTGCAGCTCCGAGACGATGTCGAACACCTGCTCGACCAGGATCGGGGCCAGGCCCATCGAGGGCTCGTCCAGCATCAGCAGCTTCGGGTCGCTCATCAGGGCGCGGCCCATGGCGAGCATCTGCTGTTCACCGCCGGAGAGGGTGCCCGCGACCTGCTTCCGCCGCTCCTTGAGACGAGGAAACTGCTCGAACACGCGCTCCTTGTCGGCCTCGACGTTGGCGTTCTTCTTGATGAAGGCGCCCATGTCCAGATTCTCCTCCACGGTCATGCGCGTGAAGATGCGCCGCCCCTCGGGGACCTGGGCGAGACCCAGCTCCACGATCTTGTGGGGCGCGGTGGAGGCGATGCTTTTGTCCATGAACTCGATCTTCCCGCCGCGGCTGCGCATCAGGCCGGAGAGCGTTTTCAGCGTCGTGGACTTGCCCGCGCCGTTGGCGCCGATGAGGGTGACGATCTCGCCCTCGCGGACCTCGAAGCTCACGCCCTTGACGGCGTGGATGGGGCCGTAATAGACGTTCAGGTCTTCCGCCTTGAGCATCATAGCTTCTTTGCCCCCTTCCTGCCGAGATAGGCCTCGACGACCGCCGGGTTGGTACGGATGTCGTCCGGGCTGCCCTTGGCGATGATGCGCCCGAAGTTCAGCACCGCAATGCCCTCGCAGATGTTCATGACGAGGTTCATGTCATGCTCGATGAGCAGGATCGCGATCTGGAAGGTGTCGCGGATCCTGACGATGTTCTCCATGAGCTCCGCCGTCTCGGAGGGGTTCATGCCCGCCGCCGGCTCGTCGAGCAGCAGCAGCGAGGGGTTGGTCGCCAGAGCGCGCGCGATCTCCAGTCTGCGCTGCGCGCCGTAGGGCAGGGAGCCCGCAAGCTCCTCCGCGTGCTCCTCGAGGTGGAACAGGGACAGGTACTCCAGCGCGCGCTCGCGGGCGATCTTCTCGGCCTTCCAGTAGCGCGGCAGGCGGAACACCGACTCGGCCATCGTGTAGTGCATCTCGTTGTGCAGGCCGATCAGGACGTTGTCGATGACGGTCTGGTTGTGGAACAGGCGGATGTTCTGGAAGGTGCGGGCGATGCCCGCGCGGTTGACCTGCTCGGTCGTCATGTAGGCGATGTCCTTCCCGTCGAGCAGGATGGTGCCGTGGGTCGGCTGATAGACCTTGGTCAGGAGGTTGAAGATCGTGGTCTTGCCCGCGCCGTTGGGGCCGATCAGGCCCGCGATCTCGGTGCGGCCGAGGGCGATGTTGAAGTTGTCCACGGCCTTGAGGCCGCCGAAGCTGATGCCGAGGTCGATGCACTCGAGGATCGGGGTCTTGTCGGCGTCGCGCTCGGGCAGATAGTTGGTGCGGTATACGGGCTTGAGCGTGGTGTGCAGGGAGGGATAGAAGCCGTCGCGGTTGAGCTCGGTCTCCGCGCTCCACACGTTCTGGGGATTGAGGACTCTCAGGCTGCCTGCCGTCATGCTTCGTTCGCCTCCTTTTCGCCGCGCTTGCCCAGCTTCTCGCGCAGGCTCGCAAGATACCCCTTCATGATGGGGTTGTTGGTCGTCAGCATCACGAGGATCAGCACGACCGCGTAGATCAGCATGCGGTAGTTGGCAAAGCCGCGCAGCGCCTCGGGCAGGATGTAGAGCACCACGGTCGCGATGATGGAGCCCCAGATGTTGCCGAGCCCGCCCAGCACCACGAACACCAGCACCAGGATGGAGGTGTTGAAGTCGAACTTCGCCGCGGCGAGGTTGGAGTAGTTCAGGCCGAACAGCGCGCCCGCCGCGCCCGCGAGAGAGGCGGAGGTCACGAAGGCCATCATCTTGTAGCGGGTGATCGAAATGCCGACGGCCTCGGCCGCGATGCGGTTGTCGCGCACGGCCATGATCGCACGGCCCTGACGGCTGCGGATCAGGTTCTGCACGACGACGAGCGTGATGAGGATGAGCACGAAGCCCGCGGTGAAGCTGGCGATGGTCTGGGTGCCGGTCGCGCCCTGCGCGCCCTTGATGATGATGCGCCCGCCCGCGGCCAGGTTCAGGTCGTTGGCGTTCTTCGCGCCGTTGTAGTTGAAGATCACGTGCAGGCCGTTTTCGTCCACGCCGACCAGCAGGCAGGTGATGATCTCCTTGAGGATCTCGCCGAAGGCCAGCGTCACGATGGCGAGGTAGTCGCC
>JAUNNC010000237.1 GCA_030531585.1 Eubacteriales bacterium
ACGCGGAGCTCATCTCGCAGGCCATTCTCGACTGGCGTCAAGGTTTTGACAAGGATGGCAATGCAGTGGACCTCGAAGAAGAGGAGAGCGGTACGCTGATCAAGGATTTCGCGAAGCTCCAGGAAATCACGTCCGGCGAAATCGACAAGGTCGCCGACGACTATCTCGGATACACGGGCGGTGCGGGCGATGGTGCACTCTATCGACTCACCATCACGGCGCAGTCGATGGGGATGAGGCATGTCGTCAAGGCGAAGATGACGATCAAGGACGGCAAGCCCGTCTATCTGGAATGGCAGGAAGACCCGTGATCAAGTGAAGAATGAGGAATGACGAATGAAGAGTTGTTTTGATTGGAAGAGGAAGGGAACGACATGAGAATTTCAGGAACAACGGGATTGGTGGCGGCCCTGCTGGCGCTGGGCATTGTGGGGGGCGGGGCGTTCGCCTACCGTTCGATGCAGGAGACGGAACGGCAACGTCTTCAGACCGAGGCGCAGAAGGCCAAGCTCAAGACCCGTGACGCCGATGCGCGGGCCAGGGAAGCCGAGGCAAAGTCCAAGGAGGCGGAGGCCCGCAAGGCTGAGGCTGCGCGTAAACAGGCAGATGCCGAGGCTGACGCGAAAAAGGCCGTTCTGGCCGCAAAGAAACAGGAAGAGGCCAATCTGAGGGAGAAGTCTGCGGCCGATGCCGCCGCGGCGAAGCGTCTGCAGGCGGAGAAAGCCGCCGCGGACGCCGCTGTGGCCAAGGCGGTCGCCGAGAAGGAAGCCGCGGAGGCCGAAAGGGCCGCGCAGGCGAAGAAGGCCGAGGCGGAGGCGGTTGCCCTCAAACGTGCGGAGGAGGAACGCCGGAAGGCGGAGGCCGACTATGCGAAGACCGTTGCGGCGAAGAGCATCGCCGACGCGGCGCTGGCCAAGAGCGAAAACGAGCGGAAGACCGCAGAGGCCGCGGCGACGGCCGAGCGTGATCGCAGACTGCGCATGTATGCGCGCGCCAACACGAGCCGCGCGGAACTGCTCGCGCTCCAGCGCGCGGAGAAGTTGCTGGCGCTGGAGGAGTCCGGGGCGCTAGAGAGGGGGGAGGCGTCGGAGGAGGCCGGCATGGCGGAGACGCGGCCCGCCGAGCCGACGTCTTCGGATGACGCGACGAATGTGGCGGTCTCCGTGGCCTGGCCAGACGCCCCCTCAGGTGAGACGTCCGTCGGCGAGCAGGTCGCCGAAGCCCATCGGAAGATGATTGAGCGGACCTCCCAGGAGCGTGTACGCGCGGACCGGCGTCATGTCAACGCCTTCGGCGCGCTCATCGACAAGGCCATGAAAGATGGCCGCATGGTGGATGCCGGCTATTATCGGAGTACCCTGATCGCGCTGGTTCCGGACTATGTGTCGATCTATCGGGAGCTGATCGAGGAGGCCCGGAAGGCGAAGGACGAGGAGGCGGCCGGACGTCGCCTCGACGAACTCATTTCGCTGATTCCGTCCTGGCAGCGCGTGGCCGTCTTCGTGCAGCTGATCCACCAGGACGAAGCCTACTACAGCCGGATGCTGGCGGGCCGTATCCAGAAGGGTGAATACGTGAGGACCTTCCGCAAGATCTACGACGAGGCGCGTCGCGACAAGGGCGACCGCGACGAACGCGACGCCAAGGTCGAACACATCTGCAAGGTGCTGGCGACCTACGTGCCGGACTATGAAAACGTGACCGAATGGAAATGATGGTTGAACATCAAGGGAATCAGACCATGAGCGACGAAAAAACGAATGACGGGGTGGGAGCCTACAAGTGGGTGGCGCTGGCGCTGCTCACTGTCGGCTATTTCATGC
>JAUNNC010000238.1 GCA_030531585.1 Eubacteriales bacterium
AGCTTTAACCGGGCGGTGGCCCTCTACGATAATTCCCTGCACGAAAAGGAGCTGTTCGCCGAACAGCTCATCGAGGACTTCCACACGGCGATCCGGGAAAAGCAGTTCACCGTACATTATCAGCCCAAGTTTGACGTCCGTCCTTCGGAGCCGGTGCTGAGCAGCGCCGAGGCTCTGGTACGCTGGAAACACCCGGAATTCGGCATAATCAGCCCCGGCGTCTTTATCCCGCTGTTTGAGGAAAACGGCCTCATCCGGGAGCTGGATTCCTTCGTCTGGCGGGAGGCGGCGGCGCAGATCCAGGCGTGGAAGAAAACGCTGGGACGCTCGATCCCGGTTTCCGTCAACGTGTCCCGCATCGATCTCTATGATCCTCTGCTGCGGGAGAATCTGGAGGGGCTGGCCTCGGAATTCAATCTTTCCCGGGGAGAGCTGCTTCTGGAGATCACGGAATCCGCCTATACGGAAAATTCCGACCAGATCATCTCCGTGGTCAGCGGGCTCCGGGAGAGCGGCTTCCAGATCGAGATGGACGACTTCGGGACAGGATATTCCTCTTTGAATATGATCTCCACCCTGCCCATCGACGTATTGAAGCTGGACATGCAGTTTATCCGCACCGCCTTTAAGAAGCGCAAGGATACCAGGCTTTTGGAGGCCATCATCGGTCTGGCCAAGTCCATGGATCTTCCCACCGTCGCCGAGGGCGTGGAGACCGCGGAGCAGGTGTTCACCCTGAAGTCCATGGGCTGCGACGTGATCCAGGGCTACTTCTTCTCCAAGCCTCTCCCGGCGGATGAGTTTGAAGTCTACGTAAGAGGGCTGGACAAAACGACGGGCGCCGCCGCGGACAGCGTGGAGATCGAACCGAGGTTCGCCCCCCGAAATCAGTTTATCAACGACGCGCTCCACGATCCGCTGACGGGTCTGTACAATCACAGCGCCTTTGATATCCTGTTCCACGACTCGGACAAGGATCATATCGCCGTGATGATCGCCAAGGTGGACGATTATCCTTCCATTCCCAGAGAGCGCGGGAGAGCCTACGCGGAGCGGGTCATCCTGCGCGTGGCGGAGGTGCTGCGGGGGAGCTTCCGCTCGGTGGACGACATCTGCCGTCTGCAGGAGGATGAGTTTGTCGTCATCATGTCCCGCATGACCGGCGCCATGCGGAAGCTTGTTCTTCACAAGGTCGAACAGATCAATGCGGAACTGCAAAGAGCTCAGGACGAACTGGAGCCGATCTCTCTGAGCGTGGGCATCGCCTTTTCGGACAGGGAGAATCCGCAGGGCGACGTATTTGTCGACGCGGACACCGCGCTCCGAAACTTGAAACAGATCCGTCGGAGCGGGTGCTCGGTATTCTGAAAGGCACTGTGTCCGGGCAAAAGAACCTTGTTTGTTTTAGGAGGTCGACCCCATGTTCGGAAAACACTTTGAACTGAACGAAACCACGCTTCCCGTGATCGAGGGGCTTGGCAAGCACATGCCGGGCGGCTTTTTCATCTACAAAGCCGAAATGCCGGAGGAGCTGCTCTATGCCAACAAGGCCTGCTTTGACATCTTTGGCTGTGATGATCTGGAGGATTTCAAAGCGCTGACCGGCTACACCTTCCGGGGGCTGGTATACCCGGAGGACTATGCGGCGATCACCGTCTCCATCAAGGATCAGGTTGAAACCGACGAAGACAGCATGGATTACGTTGAGTACCGCATCCGGCGCAAGGACGGACAGATCCGCTGGGTGGACGATTACGGCCACTATACGGAGACGGAACAGCACGGCGGGATCTTTTATGTTTTTATTT
>JAUNNC010000092.1 GCA_030531585.1 Eubacteriales bacterium
ACCTTCCCCTCAAGGGGAAGGCAGCACCTCATCCGCCCCTGCGGGGCACCTTCCCCTCAAGGGGAAGGCAACACCTCTCCTTAGGAGGACACAACATTGGCACACAAACGTGATTACAAGCCCGAGGATATCACCTTCCCCGATCAGGTCATAACGGAGTCGGAGCTGGTGCAGGAGATGCAGACCAGCTATATCGACTACGCCATGTCCGTCATCGTCGGCCGCGCCCTGCCCGACGTGCGCGACGGCCTCAAGCCCGTGCACCGGCGCATCCTCTACACCCTGTACGAGGACGGCCTGACCAGCGACAAGCCCTTCAAGAAGTCCGCCACCTGCGTCGGCGACGTGCTCGGCCGCTACCACCCCCACGGCGACGCCTCCGTCTACGACGCCATGGTCCGCCTCGCGCAGAGCTTCTCGATGCGCATGATGCTCGTCGACGGCCACGGCAACTTCGGCTCGGTCGACGGCGATCCCCCCGCGGCCTACCGTTACACCGAGGCCCGGCTCTCGAAGATCTCCAACGAGATGCTGCGCGACATCGACAAGGACACCGTCGACTGGGACCCCAACTTCGACGAGACCCGCAAGGAGCCGCGCGTGCTGCCCTCGAAGTTCCCGAACCTGCTGGTCAACGGCTCCTCCGGCATCGCCGTCGGCATGGCCACCAACATCCCGCCCCACAACCTCACCGAGGTCATCAACGCCTGCGTGTGCGTGCTGGATAATCCGGCGTGCACGCTCTCCGACCTCATGCAGAACATCTCCGGGCCGGACTTCCCGACCCGCGGCATCATCATGGGCCGCTCCGGCATCCGTCAGGCCTACGCCACCGGCCGCGGCCGCATCGTCGTGCGCGCCCGCGCCGAGTTCGAGGAGCACGCCGGGAACCGCATCCGCATCATCGTCACCGAGCTGCCCTATCAGGTCAACAAGCGCCAGCTCATCAAGAACATCGCCGATCAGGTCCACGACAAGCGGCTCGAGGGCATCTCCGACCTGCGCGACGAGACCGACCGCAACGGCATGCGCATCGTCATCGAGCTCAAGCGCGACGCAAACCCCCAGGTCGTGCTCAACCGCCTCTTCGCCCAGACCGCCATGCAGACCAGCTTCTCGATCAACATGCTGGCCCTGGTCAACAACCAGACCCAGCCGAAGATCCTCTCGCTGCGCCACATCCTCGACGAGTACCTGAGCTTCCAGGAGGAGGTCATCGTCCGCCGGACGAAGTTCGACCTCAAAAAGGCCCAGGAGCGCGCCCATCTGCTGGAGGGCCTGCTGATCGCCCAGGACAACATCGACGAAGTCATCCACATCATCCGCACCAGCTACGACGACGCGAAGCTCCGCCTCATGGAGCGCTTCGGCCTCGACGACGTGCAGGCCCAGGCCATCTGCGACATGCGCCTGATCGCCCTGCAGGGCCTCAACCGCGAGAAGCTCGAAAACGAGTATAAGGAGCTCGAGGAGAAGATCGCGTACTATCAGCAGCTGCTCGGCAGCCCCGAGATGATCAGGGCCGTCTTGAAGGACGAGCTGCTCGCCCTCCGGGACAAGTACGGCGACGAGCGCATGACCGAGATCCAGGACGTCGCCGACGAGATCGACATCGAGGACCTGATCGAGGAGGAGCAGTGCGTCTACACCCTCACCCACGGCGGCTACATCAAGCGCATGCCCGTCAGCGAGTACCGCGCCCAGGGCCGCGGCGGCAAGGGCATCCGCGCCATGGCCACCAAGGAGGAGGACTACGTCACGAGCGTCTTCACCGCCTCGACCCACGACTACATCCTCTTCTTCACCTCGCGCGGGCGCGTCTTCGTCAAGAAGGGCTACAACATCCCCGAGGCCGGACGCAACGCCAAGGGCACCAACATCGTCAACATCCTCCCCGTCGAAAACGGGGACGACCCCGAGAAGATCAGCGCCATGATCGCCGGGCGCGGCCGCGACGAGGACTGCTTCCTTGTCTTCGTCACGCGCAACGGCACCGTCAAGCGCATGTCCCAGTCCGCGCTGCGCAACATCCGCTCCAACGGCATCCGCGCCATCACCCTCGAGGAGGGCGACCGGCTCGTCAGCGTCCTGCAGACCGACGGCGACGAGAACATCCTCATCGCGACAAGAGGCGGCATGGCCGTCTGCTTCCCCGAGGCCGAGGAGCTGCGCGCCATGGGCCGTCAGGCCGTCGGCGTGCGCGGCATCCGCCTCCGGGACGGCGACTACGTCGTCGGCGCGGGCTCGTCCGAGGGCGGCAGCGCCGTGCTCACCGTCACCGAGAAGGGCTACGGCAAGCGCACCCCGCTCAGCGAGTACCCGATCCACGGCCGCGGCGGCATCGGCGTCAAGAACTACAACTGCACCGACAAGACCGGCCCCGTCGCCGACGTCAAGATGGTCAGCGGAGACGAGGACCTGCTCGTCATCTCCGACGACGCCACCATCATCCGCATGGCCGTCGACCACATCAGCCTGCTCTCCCGCGCCACCCAGGGCGTCAAGATCATGCGCCTGGCCGAGGGCAGCCGCGTCATCTCCATCGAATGCACCGAGAAAAACCAGGCCGAGGAACACACCGAGCCGGTCGAGACAGAGGAAGAGGAAGGTCCGGAGAGCGAAGAGTAAGAGACAGGAGGACTTGCCGTGAACCTGCAGAACAACAACAATAAAAACAAGAAAAAGAAGGGAAATGGCTTCTTGGCCCCCGCCGTGATCCTGGTCTTTCTCCTGAGTGCGATCGGGGAGATCGGCGAGATCGAGAGGCCGGAGGCGCTGTTCGCCGTCGTCGGCGTCGTCGTGATCCTCGGCGTGATCGCGGCGACCATAGGCGTCGTCAAGAAGAACGGCGGCAAGAGCGGGACCGCTGCCCGTCCGGCGGCCCGTACCGCTGCGCGGCCCGCGTCCGGCGGCGCCGAGCGCGCCGAGGAGGCCGTCCACTGCCATCACAGCACCGGAAAGCAGAAGTATCTGGAGCAGCTCGACGGCTTCCTCGCCAACGGCATCATCGACAAGGCCGAGTACCGGCTGATGAAGGAGCGCTACAGCAGGCTCAACATCGAGGACGACTACCATTGAACGAGAAGGAAAAGCTCACGGTCAGGCTCGTGATCGACATCGTGCTCGTGAGCGTCGCCGCTCTGGCCGCGATCCTCACCACATACGAGCTCCATCAGCTCCGGCTCGAGCTCGAGTGGGCGCAGCGCGTCAATTTCGGTGTGGACCGCATCCTCCGCTCCCACCGGAGCGACTTTGTGCTGATGGCGCTGGGCGCGCTGCTGATGCTCGCGGGGCTGGTGGCCCTGGTGCGCGTCTTCGTGCAGATCCACCGTCTGAACCGGCTGCGGGGCAATCCCCTTGAGGACGCCGCCTCGGAGCGGGCCGTGACCGCAGAGCGGCGCGGCGGGGACAAGTATCTCACCCAGCTCGACGACTACCTTCGAAACGGCATCATCGACCGGGAGGAGTACAAGCTGCTGAAACAGCGGCACCTGCGGAGGTAGACGGGGAGAGCCGGGGCAATGCCCGTGCTCGTCATTGCGAGGAGCGAAGCGACGTGGCAATCCGTCCTTCTCTTCCCGGTATGCAGGCGGTAAGCTGCGCAAATCAAGACCCATTTCTCTTTTCGGTACTTGCCCGAAAAGAGAAACGGTTCTTGGACTCCAAAGAGAAAAGGGCGCTTTCACGCGGGTTTCCCGATGACAAGCGTTGAGCCGGTCCCCGCGGATATCCGGGCTTTTCCCAAAACCGGGTGCAATCGTGGAACAGGCTGTCGCCTCTGTTTCCGCGCGGAGACGCTTCGCTTGGCGCTGCGTGGTGCATGCGGTACGTTTTGTGCACAATCTTCCCATCGCTCCCCGGGGAATCCAACGGGGGTCCGCAGACCCCCTTGGCCGTTTCAATTAGGGAGGTTCTCAGGAGGGGAAGAAAACGGAATCTTCCCCTCCTGAGCGCCGCTTCTTTTGCAACTTTTCTTCGGGCGAGCGAAGAAAAGTTGATTGACGCAGGTCAAATTCTGCAAACCGGCAAGAAGAAACGGATTGCCACGGCCCCTTGCGGGGCCTCGCAATGACGTGCAAAAGACACCTCATCCGCCCTGCGGGCACCTTCCCCTCAAGGGGAAGGCAGCGCCGTCGGCGTGCTGCGGATGAAATACCGATAATTGGGAAACGAATGAAAACAGTCACAATCTACACCGACGGCGAGGACGGCTTCGCCGCCTCGAGGATTTGAATTCCGTCCGGCTCGCCGCTGACGCGGCAACCGCCGGACATGGGACGCAAGCGCCGTCGGCGTGCTGCGGATGAAATACCGATAATTGGGAAACGAATGAAAACAGTCACAATCTACACCGACGGCGCTTGCAGCGGCAACCCTGGGCCGGGAGGCTGGGGGGCCGTTCTGCGTTATCGGGGAAAAGAAAAGGAGCTCTCCGGCGGCGAGGCCATGACCACCAACAACCGCATGGAGCTGACCGCCGTGATCCGCGCCCTCGAAGCCCTGAAGGAGCCCTGCGCCGTCGAGCTCTGGTCCGACTCCAAATACGTCGTCGACGCGCTCGAAAAGGGCTGGGCGAGAGGCTGGCAGAAAAAGGGCTGGATCAAGGCCGACAAAAAGCCCGCCCTGAATCCCGACCTGTGGGCGCGCCTGCTCGAGCTGAGCGAACAGCACGAGCTGCGCTGCCACTGGGTCAAGGGCCACGCGGACAACGAATTCAACAAGCGCTGCGACGCCCTCGCCGTGGCCGAGAGAGAGAGATACGCATGAACAAAATCGACTACTCGGCCCCGCCGCTGCGGATCTTCGCGCAGTACCTCGCGGGGCACAAGAGGCTCTTCTTCCTCGATATGGGCTGCTCGGTGTGCGTGGCGCTGGTCGACCTCGTCTTCCCCTGGGTCTCGCGCCTGTCCATGTACCGCCTGCTGCCGGACAAGCGCTACGGCGCCTTCTTCGCGGTCATGGCGCTGCTGGCCGCGGCCTACGTTGTCAAGGCCGCGCTCAACTACGTCATCGTGGTCTTCGGCCACCGCATGGGCGTGCTGGTCGAGGCCGACATGCGCCGCGACATCTTCGAGCACATGCAGAAGCTCTCCTTTTCCTTCTACGACCGGCACCGCACGGGCGTCCTCATGAGCCACATCACCTCCGACCTCTTCGAGGTGACGGAGCTTGCCCACCACGGACCCGAGAACCTGCTGATCTGCTCGCTGACCTTCGTCGGCTCGATGCTCGTGATGCTCGCGGTCAACTGGAAGCTGGCCCTCGCGCTCGCGCTGGTCATCACGCTGAGCCTGTGGTTCACGCTCGCGCAGCGGGCGGCCATGCGCCGCGCCAACGTCGAGGTCAAGCGCAAGACCGCCGACATCTACGCCGCCATCGAGTCGAGCATCTCCGGCATCCGCACCGCCAAGGCCTTCGCCAACGAGGACAGGGAGAGCGAGAAGTTCGACCGCGCCAACGCCCTCTTCCGCGGCGCCAAGACCGAGTACTACCGCGCCATGGCCTGCTTCCAGAGCGGCATGGAGTTCACCGGCGGCATCGCCCAGGTCGTGGCGATCGCGGTCGGCGGCCTGCTCATCATGCGCGGGGAGATGAGCTATGTCGACCTCATCACCTTCTCGCTGTATATCTCCGTGTTCATCAGCCCCATCCGCCGCCTGACCCAGTTCTCCGAGATCTACATGCAGGGCATGGCCGGCTTCGGGCGCTTCCTCGAGATCATGAACACCGAGCCCGCCGTCACCGACGCCCCCGATGCGAAAGAGCTCAAAAACGTGCGCGGCGAGGTCGAATACCGGGACGTCTGCTTCTCCTACGGAAACGGCGTCGAGGTGCTGAAAAACGTCAGCCTGCACGTACCGCCCGGCGGGAGCCTCGCGCTGGTCGGGCCCTCCGGCGGCGGCAAGACGACGCTCTGCTCGCTGCTGCCGCGCTTCTACGACGTGACCGGGGGCGCGGTGCTGGTCGACGGACAGGACGTGCGCACGCTCACGCAGGAGAGCCTGCGCCGCAGTATCGGCGTCATCCAGCAGGACGTGTTCCTCTTCGCCGGGACCGTGCGCGAGAACATCCGCTACGGACGGCCCGACGCGACCGACAAGGAGGTCGTGGAGGCCGCGGTCCGCGCCGAGATCCACGAGGAGATCCTGCTCATGCCCGATGGCTACGACAGCTTCATCGGCGAGCGCGGGGTCATGCTCTCGGGCGGGCAGAAGCAACGCATCGCCATCGCGCGGGTCTTTCTGAAAAACCCGAAGATCCTCGTGCTGGACGAGGCGACTTCCGCCCTCGACACCGTCACCGAGCAGCGCATCCAGGCGAGCTTCGACGAATTGAGCCGCGGACGCACCACCATCACCATTGCGCACCGCCTCTCCACGGTCCGAAATGCCGACTGCATCGCCGTGGTGGAGGACGAGCATATCGCCGAGATGGGCAGCCACGACGAGCTGCTGGCGAAAAACGGCGTCTACGCCGCGCTGTGCCGCGCACAGCAGCTGAAATAACGGGGGAGGAACCGCCATGCTGATTTTGCAGAAATCCGGACACCGGGATCTGGAGCGCTACTATCCGCTGCTGGAGACGGACTTCGACTCGGAGGAGCTGGTCGGAAAGCTCGCCCTGCACCGGGGCATAATGAACGGGACGATCGACTTCCTCACGCTGCACGACGAGGAGAGCCGCATGGACGCGGGCTACGCCGTCGTGCTGACGAAGAACCTCTACGGCTGTGTCGACCTCAAGTACATGGGCATCATGCCCTGGTTTCGCGGCCGCGGCCTCGGCGTCCAGCTCATGCGCGAGCTCAACCGCCGCTACGCCGACGCGCAGGGCGTGATCGCCGAGATCTCCGAGTTTGACGACCCCGACCCCGACCGCCTCCGCAAGCTGCGCAAGTTCTTCACGCGCTTCGGCTACGAGGAGATCCCGAGCGACTACAAAATCGCCGGGGTGAAGACCAACCTGTACCTCAAGCCGATGAAGGGCGGCGCGGACCTCGCGCCCGTCATCCACCGCGTCCTGCCCGATTTCTACACCCGCTTCATGCCGGCCTCCGCCGTCTTGCGGATGCTGGACATCAAAGCGCCGGGAAAGGAATAAACTACAGAAGGACGGCCTCCGCCGTCCTCTCAGACCGCAGACAAAGCCCAAAACGATGTCATTTCGAGCGAGTGTCAGCGAGTCGAGAAATCTCAAGCGCTCGAAAACCCGACGCTTGAGATCCTTCGACTCCGGCTTCGCCTCCGCTCAGGATGACAAAAAACGGACCCCCTGTATGAATCTTCTTTTCAGCCAGATCCTGAACCACAAGGAAGCCGCCGCCCTCCCCTCGCTGCCGGAGAGCGGAGGGCTTCCCGCGCTCATTTCCGGGCTGTCGCCGGTGCACCGGGCCAATCTGGCCGCGGCGCTGCACGGCGCGCTCGGCCTGCCGCTGTTCGCAGTCTGCGCCGACGACACCGCCGCCGAGACCTTTGCCCGCGACCTCGCGGCCATGACCGGCGAGGAGGTCGCGGTGCTCGGGATGCGCGACTTCGTCTTCTACCCGGCCGAGGCCGCCTCGCGCCAGAGCGAGCAGAAGCGCCTCGCGGCGCTCTACCGGCTGGCGAGGGGGGAGAGCGCGCTGACCGTCGCCTCGGTCTCGGGCCTGATGCAGCGCACGCTGCCGCCGAAGGCCCTGCTGCAGACCGCCTTCACGATCACGGACGGGGCGAGCGTCCCGCCCGAGGATGTGGAGGACGCGCTGCTGCGCTGCGGCTACCGGCGCAGCCCCCAGGTCGAGGGCCCGGGCCAGTTCGCGCGGCGCGGCGGCATCCTCGACTTCTTCTCCCCCGCCGACCGCGAGCCGGTGCGCATCGAGTTCTGGGGCGACGATATCGACTCCATGTCCTTCTTCGACGTGCAGAGCCAGCGCCGCACCGAGCGGCTCGAGACCTGTACGGTCCTGCCCGCCGTCGAGGCGCTCAGCGCCCTCTATCCCGGCGGGGCGGCGGCGCTGGCAAAGGAGATCGAGCGCTTCGCCGACAGCTATCAGAAGCGCCGCAGGACAGAGCTCGCCGCGACGCTCGCGGGGAACCTGCGCGCCGACGCCGAAAAGCTCGAAAACGCGGTGCCGCTGTCCGACCTCGACCGCTACCTGCCGCTTCTGTACGGCGAGGCCAGCGCCCTCGACTATATCCCGGCGGAGGCCGTCGTCTTCCTCGACCAGCCCGGACGCTGCGCCGAGCGGGCGCGCGCGTACGAAAAGCAGCTCTCGGAGGACGTGGGCGAGCTGCAGAAGCGCGGCATGATCGCCGTCAGCGCCGAGGGCTTTCGCGTCTCGAACGAGGCCCTGTTCCGGCGCCTCGCGGAATACCCGCTCTACATGGCCGACGCCTTTACCGTCGGGCGCGCGCCGGTGCCGCCGCGGACCCTGACGAGCGTCACGGCCAAGCAGCTGCCGAGCTACGCGGGCTCGGCCCAGACCGCCTGCGACGACGTGGCCGCCTATCTCAAGCAGTCGTACCGCGTCGTGGTCCTCGCCGCCGACGAGCGCCGCGCGTCGGTGCTGCAGAGCTTCTTCAACGAACGCGGCGTGCAGGCCCCGGTCTTCCGGGAGCTGACGCGCCTGCCCGAGCCGGGCCGCTGCGCGATCACGATCGGCGCGGTGTCGGCGGGTTTCGAGTACCCGGCCCTGCGGCTTGCGGTGCTGACCGACTCGCAGCTGCTGCGCGCGCGCGGCAGGCAGGCGAAGGCCTCGAAGAAGCTCCCGCCCGGACGCGAGCGCATCGAGTCCTGCGCCGACCTGTCCGTGGGCGACTACGTGGTGCACGAGAACCACGGCATCGGCCGCTTCGCCGGGATCGTGCGCATGCAGGTCGACGGCTTCGACAAGGACTATATCAAGATCTGCTACGCCGGGACCGACTCGCTCTACGTCCCGGCCACCCAGCTCGATCTGGTGTCGAAATATACCGGCGCGGGCGAGGACAAACCCGTGCGCCTGTCGAAGATGGGCGGGGCCGAGTGGGCGAAGACCCGCAGCCGCGCCAAGGCCTCGGCCCGCGACATGGCCGACCGCCTCATCACCCTCTACGCCCAGCGCCAGCGCCTGCCCGGCCACGCCTTCGCCCCCGACAGCGAGTGGCAGCGCGAGTTCGAGGAGAACTTCGGCTACACCGAGACCGACGACCAGCTCAAATGCGTGGCCGAGATCAAGGCCGACATGGAGAGCTCGGTCCCGATGGACCGCCTGCTCTGCGGCGACGTGGGCTTCGGCAAGACCGAGGTCGCCCTGCGCGCGGTGATGAAGTGCGTGCTCGACGGCAAACAGGCCGCGATCCTCGTGCCGACCACGGTGCTGGCCCAGCAGCACTACCAGACCGCGCTGCAGCGCTTCTTCGGCTTCCCGGTGA
>JAUNNC010000093.1 GCA_030531585.1 Eubacteriales bacterium
ACGAAAAATAGCAACGCACGAAAAACGCATTCTTGGAGGAGCTATGAAAGATTTGACTTGGTTCGGGGAGATGGAGGCGCGCATCCCGTCCGGGAAGGTGCGCACGCGCTTTGCCCCCTCTCCCACGGGATACATGCACGTCGGCAACCTGCGCACCGCGCTCTACACCTGGCTGATCGCCCGCCACGCAAACGGGACCTTCATCCTGCGCATCGAGGATACCGATCAGGGCCGTCTGGTCGAGGGCGCGGTGGACGTGATCTACAAGACCCTGGCCGAGTGCCGGCTCGACCACGACGAGGGCCCGGACGTCGGCGGCCCGGTCGGCCCCTATGTGCAGACCGAGCGGCGCGGGCTCTATAAGGAATACGCCGAGCTGCTGATGAGCCGCGGCCACGCCTACCGCTGCTTCTGCGAGAAGACCGCGTCCGAGGAGGACACGGGCGAGTTCGGCCGCGCCGACGACCCCTGCCGCGCGCTCTCGCAGGAGGAGTCCGACCGCCGCGCCGCCGCGGGCGAGCCCTACGTCATCCGCCAGCGCATCCCGCATGAGGGGACGACCACCTTCCACGACGAGATCTTCGGGGACATCACGGTCGAGAACGCCGAGCTGGACGATCAGGTCCTGCTCAAGCGGGACGGGCTGCCCACCTACAACTTCGCAAACGTGGTCGACGACCACCTCATGGGCATCACCCACGTCGTGCGCGGCAGCGAGTACCTGTCCTCGGCCCCGAAGTACAACCTGCTGTACGAGGGCTTCGGCTGGCCGATCCCGAAGTACGTCCACTGCTCGCCGGTCATGCGCGACGCCCACAGCAAGATGTCCAAGCGCCATGGCGACCCCTCCTACGAGGATCTGATCGCCCAGGGCTTCCTGACCGACGCCGTCATCAACTATGTGACCCTGCTCGGCTGGAGCCCGAGAGGGGAGCAGGAGATCTTCACGCTCGACGAGCTCAGGGAGATTTTTGACATTTCCGGCATTTCCAAGTCCCCCGCGATCTTCGACATCGAAAAGCTGCGCTACTTCAACGCCGCCTACATCCGCGCCATGAGCCCCGAGGCCTTCGCAAAGGCGGCCGAACCCTACATCCGCCAGACGGTGAAGAACCCCGCGATCGACGTGAGCGCGGTGGCCGCCCTGCTGCAGCAGCGCACCGAGGTCCTGACCGAGATCCCGGAGAAGGTCGACTTCTTCGACGCCCTGCCCGACTACGACGCGGAGCTCTTCGTCCACAAGAAGTCGAAGTCCGACCGCGCCTCCTCGAAGCAGATGCTCGAGGCCGTGATCCCCGCGCTCGAGGCGCTGGACGCCTGGACGGACGAGGCCATCCTCGGCGTGATGACCGGCCTGGCCGAGAGCCTTGCGGTCAAGAACGCCAAGGTCATGTGGCCGGCGCGCATCGCCGCGGCCGGCAGGGCCGTCACGCCCGGCGGCGCGGTGGAGATCTGCCGCATCCTCGGGAAGGACGAGTGCCTGCGACGTCTGCGCCTGGGCCTCGAAAAGCTCGCGTGATCCCGATACAAATAATTTCCCCCTTTTCGGAAATGCTAATCCGAAAAGGGGGATTTTCATGTCCGTCAAAATCAAACGCTTACTGGTCATCTACACCGCCGCGGCCCTGATCTGTCTCGGCGCGCTGGCCTGGACGGCCGCGGACCGCCTCGGCTTTTACCGGCGCGAGGCGGGCTACGGCTCGACGCGCGCCTTCGAGGAGGCGGCGTCCGCCGCGGGGGATCTGAGCCTCACGCTCAAAAAGCTCGCCTACGTCACCGACGACGCGCTGGGCCGGAGCCTCTGCGCGCGCGCCGCCGCGGACGCGAGAGCGGCGGAGACGGCGATCTCGGTCCTGCCCTTCGCCACCTGGGAGCTCGAGCAGACCCAGGGCTTTCTCAACCGCTGCGGCGACTATGCCATGAGTCTCGTGGCGCAGGCGGGCGCCGCGCCCGACGAAGAGGCGCGGGGGCATATCGCCGACCTGAGCGCCGCGGCGGCGGAGCTCTCGGGACGCCTGACCGAGCTGCGGGCGATGCTCCGGGACGGCAGCGCCGTGATGGACAGCCGCGAAAAGCCGCTGTCCAATCTGGAGAGAGAGGACGCGCCGAAGCTCTCGGCCCTGCTGCTGGACTTCGAGGGGCAGCTCCGCGCACCCGAGCCCTTCGCCTACGAGGGGGTGTTCAGTCCGCGCGAGCAGAGGGCCCCCGGCACGCTGGACGAGAGCCGGACCCGCGGCCTCGCGGCGAAGGCCGCCGGGGTGGAGGAGCGGGAGCTGAAGGAGGAGCGCTGCGCCGAGGGCCCGGACGGGCGGCGCTGCTACAGCGCGGGCGGCCTGCTCATCGGCGTGAGCGGCCGGGGCCTGGACTGGCTGGCGCAGTCGCGGCTGATTGGCGCGGCGACGGTCGACGCGGAGCAGGCGCCGGCCATCGCCGAAAACTTCCTCGCGGCCAACGGCTATGAGGGCCTGAAGCTCGACAGCGCCGGGGACAACGGGGCGCTCGCGGTGCTGCGCTACGCCCCGGAGCAGGACGGGGCGCTGCGCCCCGACGACGGCGTCATGGTCTCGGTGGCGCTGGACGACGGCTCGGTCTACGCCTTCGACGCGACGAACTACGACGCGGAGCCGGTCAGCGTCTCCTGGGACACGGACCGCGAGACGGCGCGCGCGGCCCTGCCGGAGAACGCCACGCCCGTCTCCGACCGCCGCGTCATCCGCAAAAGCCCCGGCGGCACGCGCCGCGCCTGCTGGGAGTTCGTCTGCGCCGGCGCCGACGGCGAGGACCTGCGCATCTTCGTGGACGCGGCGACCGGCCGCCAGAGCGCGATCGAGCTGGCCGCACCCGCCTGACGCCGAAAGGGGCGATGCCCGACACCGCAGGACTTCCATGCGTAGAGAACCCCGGTATCTGTCATCTCGAGCGAAGGCGAAGCCGGAGCCGAGAGATCTGAAACGTTGAAAAACCACACTTTCCGGATCTCTCCACTCGCTTCGCTCGGTCGAGATGACATGGAAAGGGTTCTTTGCCTACAGTCTGACTTCCCGTTTTCTCGAAAGAAACCGGGAAGTTTATTTTTGCACAAAGTCGGGGGAAGGCTTTCGGCCGGGAACGGAAATGTGCAGGATATTTGCGCTTTTTTACGAAAAATACCCGGAAATATCCGAAAAACCCGGATGGATTCTTCACCAAAAAAATGGTTAGATAAAAAATTGACAATGTTGCCGAATCCCACTATAATATGATATACTGCTTTGCAGAAAGTCAGCCTCGATGGAGAAGGAAATCCATGGGGGCGTTTTCCCGTTTGCCGTTTTGCGGCGGCAGCGGGGTCCCAACCGGCCGGAAGGGCCGGGCACGATTACATCAAGGGGGGTGTGCCAATGTCATTTGAAGCGATCAGCAGCATCACGCAGGCCGAGGCCGAGGCCAGGGCCATGGTCGCCGGCGCCGAGCAGCGGGCCAGGCAGCTTGCGGCCGACGCGGAAAATGCCGGGAAGCTGGCGGTGGACGCCGCCGCGGCGAAGGCCGCGGAGGAGCTCGCGGAGCTGTCCCGCCAGGTCGACGACAAGGCCAGAGCGCAGGCCGAGGCCTATGCCGCGGAGCTGGAAAACAAGAAGGCCGCGCTGCGGGCCAAAGCGGGCGGCAAGCTGGATCAGGCCGCGGCGCTTGTAGTGGAAAGGATAGTGAACAGCTGAGATGGCCATTATGCAAATGAAAAAGCTCCGCCTTCTCGCTGTCCGCGATGTGAAGGAGGAGCTGCTCCGGGAGCTGATCCGCCGCGGCTGTGTGGAGATCTCCGAGCTGGAGGGCGAGCTCGCGGGCACCGAGCTGGAGGGCCTGCTGCACCGGGAGAGCACGGACGTGTCCGCGCTCCGGTCAAAGCACGCCGCGCTGGTGCACGCGGTCGAGCTGCTGGACGTCTACGCGCCGAAGAAGACGAAGCTGCTGTCGGCCAAGCCCGAGCTGGAGGACCGCGTCCTGCTGGACGACACGGGCCTGACGGGCGCGCTGAAGGTGGCCGAGGCGATCGAGAGCAGCGACGCGCGCATCAAGCGCATCGCCGCCGAGGAGAGCCGCCAGCGCTCGGTGATCGAGTCGCTGCAGCCCTGGCTCGGGCTCGATCTGCCGCTGGACTTCGAGGGGACCGAGCGCTGCAGCGTGCTGCTGGGCACGATGCCCGGACGCATCCAGCTTGCGGACGCGGAGGCCGCGATCGCCGCCGTGGACGAGGAGGCCGAGCTCTTCTCCGTCCGCTCGGACAAGAAGGAGCACGACGTGCTGCTCGTGTGCATGAAGGGGCAGCTGCCCGCCATGCAGGACGCGCTGCGGCCCTTCGGCTTCACGCCCTCGCCGCTGACGTCGATGCACGGCACGGCGCGCGAGTGCCTGCTCAACGCCGAGCAGAGCCTCAAGGAGCTGGCGGCCGAGAAGGAAAACTGCACGCAGTACATTGTGGACGACGCGGTGCACCGCAGCGAGCTGAAGCTCGCCGCCGACCGGGTGAGCGTGAAGATCTCCCTGGCCGAGGCCGAGGACCGGCTCTGCGGCACCGACAGCGTCGTGGCGATGGAGGGCTGGTTCCCCGCCGAGCGCGAGGACGAGCTGGCCGAGGTCTTTGAGCGCTTCGGCTGCGCCTGGGAGGCCCTCGATCCCGCGGAGGACGAGTACCCGAAGGTCCCCGTCAAGCTCAAGAACAACAAATTCACCAACGCCCTGAACATGGTGACGAACATGTACTCGCTCCCGGCCTACGGCAGCGTGGACCCGAACCCCCTGATGGCCCCGTTCTTCATCCTGTTCTACGGGCTGATGATGGCCGACATGGGCTACGGCATCATCATGATCCTCGCGGCCCTGGTGGCCATGAAGAAGATCAAGCCGAGGGAGGGCACGCTCTCGTTCTGCCAGCTGCTGCTCTACGGCGGCATCTCCACCTTCGTGATGGGCGCGCTGACCGGCGGCCTCTTCGGCGACGCGCCGAAGGTCATCGCCGGCATGTTCGGCTCGACCTGGGAGGGGCTGCCCGCCCTGTTCAGCCCGGTGCGCGACTCCAATGCCGTGCTCTACGGCGCAATGGTGCTCGGCGTCATCCATCTGAACGTCGGCATGGCGGTCAACTTCCACGAGAAGATGCGGCACGGCGACAAGGCCGGAGCCATCCTCGAGGAGGGCTCCCAGTTCATCATCCTCCTGGGCGGCGTCCTGTTCGGCCTGCAGATGCTGGTCTTCAAGGACGCGGAGCTGCTGAAGAAGATCGGCCTCGGGGTGATGATCCTCGGCGCGGCCATGCTGCTCATCGGCTCGACGCGCGGCGCCAAGGGCTTCGGCATCATCACGGCCCCCTTCTCCTGCCTCTACAGCACCCTGACGGGGTGGTTCGGCGACGTGCTGAGCTACTCGCGTATCATGGCGCTGATGCTGGCCGGCGGCGTCGTGGCCCAGGTGTTCAACACCATCGCGGCCATGCCCTCGGCCAAGGGCGTGACGCCCGTCTCGGGCCTCATCTTCATCGTCGTCTTCCTGATCGGCCACGCGCTGAACTTCGCGCTGAACCTGCTGGGCTGCTTCGTGCACGACCTGCGTCTGCAGTGCCTCGAGTTCTTCGGCAAGTTCTATCAGGACGGCGGCAAGCCCTTCGAGCCCCTGTGCATCCGCACGAAGTATATCAATCCCCAGCAATGAGCCTGCTTTTCCCCGCGGGGGGAGCGGAGCGGGCGGATCAACCTGTACTCCATTTCATATCAACATATTGAGGAGGAAACAAAAATGGATTTTCTGAACGCATTCGGTGGTTACGCGCTGGGCATCCTGGGCGCGGGTCTTGCGGCATTCATGGCGGGCATCGGCTCCGCCAAGGGCACCGGCATCGCCGGTGAGGCGGGCGCGGGCCTCGTGTCCGAGGATCCCTCCAAGTTCGGCAAGGCGATGATCATGCAGGTCATCCCCGGCACCCAGGGTCTGTACGGCTTCGTGATCTGGTTCCTCGCCTTCAACAAGCTCGTCCCCGGCATGAGCATCGAGCAGGGCCTGCAGGTGCTGGCCGCCTGCCTTCCCATCGCCTTCGGCGGTCTGCTGTCCGCCATCGCCCAGGGCAAGGTCGCCGCTGCCTCCATCAACATCCTGGCCAAGAAGCCCGACGACTGGTCCAAGGGCATGATCCTCTGCATCACGGTCGAGTTCTACGCCATTCTGTCCCTGCTGGCCTCCTTCATGATGCTCAACGCCATCAACCTCGGCTGATCGGCACCCGGATTGGAGAAGCTATGAAAGGCACGGAAAAGATCATCGCACATATCCGGGCGGACGCCGAGGCGCAGAGCTCTGCGGTCCTCGCGCAGGCCGAGCAGCGTTGCGCCGAGATCCGCGGCGCGTACGAGCAGCAGGCCAAAGACGCCTACGCCGAGAAGATCCGCGCCGGGGTCAAGGCCAATCAGGACCGGCTCGAGAGCATGGAGCGCCTGGCGAAGATGGAGGGCCGCAAGGCCGTCCTCGCGCTCAAGCAGGACATGGTCTCCGAGAGCTTTGACAGGGCCGTCGGGCAGCTCGTGAACCTGCCCGAGGACCAGTATGCGGCGCTGCTGACGCGTCTGGCCGCGCAGGCCTCCGTGACCGGCGACGAGCAGATCGTGCTCAACGCGCGCGACCGCGCCGCCGTCGGCGAGAAGGTCGCCGCGGCCGCCAACGAGCGCCTCAAGGGCGGGAAGCTCACGCTCGCGGACGAGACGGGCGACTTCAAGGGCGGCCTGATCCTGCGCCGCGGGAGCATCGAGGCCAACTGCACGGCGGAGCTCCTGGTCGACCTCTGCCGCGAAGAGATGGCGAGCCGGCTCGCCGACGTTCTCTTCGGCTGAGATCCCCAAGGGAGGGAAGAAATTGTCAACGAAAAAAGAAGCGTATCTGTGCTTGTCCGCCATGCTGCGCGCCAGAGAGCCGAGGCTCCTGAACAGGGAGCGGGCGGAGCGCATGCTGGACGCCGCCTCCTTTGAGGACGCCGCCAAGCTTCTGACGGACTGCGGCTATCCCGACATGTCCCAGATGAAGATCGACGAGGTGGAGCAGACGCTGGCCGAGCGCCGCGCGGCGATCTTCGGCGAGCTCGCCGGGCTCTGCCCGGACGGGGAGCTCGTGGACCTGTTCAAGCTCAAGTACGACTACCACAACGCCAAGGCCATCATCAAGGCGGAGGCCATGGGCAGCGACTGCCGCCGCCTGCTGTCGGATTCCGGCCGCATCCCCGGCGGGAAGCTGCTGGAGCTCTACAACGAGGACAGGCTCGCCCGTCTGCCGGAGATCCTGGCCGGTGCAATGGCGGAGGCCAAGTCGGTGCTGGCCCGCACGGCCAACCCCCAGCTGTCCGACTTCGTGCTCGACAAGGCGTATTTCGACGAGCTGCGCGCCGTCGCCGACAAGCTCGGCAGCCCCTTCCTGAAAGGCTACATCGAGACGCTGACCGACAGCGCCAACCTCAAGAGCGCCGTGCGTACCCTGCGCATGGGCAAGAACCAGGACTTCCTGGCGGGCGTTCTGATCGAGGGCGGCAGCATCGGCGCCCAGCGCATCGCGGCGGCGTCGGACAAGGACAGCCTTGCCGCGCTCTACGCCTCCTCGAAGTTCGAGAGGGCCGCCGCGCTCGGGGCGGACGCGCTCGCGGGCGGCAGCATGACGGCCTTTGAGCAGGCCTGCGACAACGCGGTGAACGCGTACCTGCGCGGCGCCAAGCTGGTGAGCTACGGCCCCGAGGCGGTCTGCGCCTACCTCGCCGCCGTCGAGGGCGAGATCCAGGCCGTCAGAATGATCCTCACGGGCAGGCTTGCGGGCGTGAAGCCGCAGGCCATCCGGGAAAGGCTGCGTGATCTGTATGCTTAAAATCGCCGTTATCGGAGGGAGAGACACCGTCATGGGCTTCAAGGCCCTGGGTCTCGACACCTTCGCCGCGGAGAGCCCGGCCGAGGCCGGGAAGCTCCTGCGCAGACTCACCCGCGAGAGCGAGGACGAGTACGCCATCATCTACATCGAGGAAACCTTCGCCGCCCAGATCCAGGCGGAGATCGACAGGTTCAAGGACGTCCCCAGCCCCGCGATCATCGTGATCCCGGGCCGCGAGGGCTCCTCCGGCCTCGGCCTGCAGGCGCTGAAGGCCGCCGTCGAGCGCGCCGTCGGCACGAACATCCTGGGCGACTGAGCACCCGGCTTATCAAAAATTCCCGCCCGGCCCTCTCCGGGACGCGGGCGGAAGGAGGAAAAGAATGAGCGGAACAATTACCAAGGTATCCGGCCCGCTTGTCGTGGCCGAGGGCCTGGCGGACGCCAACGTCTCCGACGTTGTGCGCGTGGGCTCTCAGCATCTGATCGGCGAGATCCTGAACATGACCGGCGACAGAGCCTCCATCCAGGTCTATGAGGAGACCTCCGGCCTCGGCCCCGGCGCGTCGGTCGTAACGACCGGAATGCCGCTGTCCGTCGAGCTCGGACCCGGCATGCTGGACAATATTTACGACGGCATCCAGCGCCCCCTGCCCGAGATGCGCGCCCTCAGCGGCGACTGCATCACCAGGGGCATGGACGTGCCCGCCCTCAACCGTGAGAAGAAGTGGGAGTTCGTCCCCGTCGCCAAGCCCGGCGATCAGGTCGGCCCCGGCGACGTGCTCGGCACCGTCCAGGAGACCAGCGCGATCCTGCACAAGATCATGGTCCCCAACGGCGTGAAGGGCGAGGTGACCCAGGTCGCCGAACAGGGCGAGTACACGGTCGACGGGATCGTGGCGAAGGTCATGACCGACAAGGGCGAGAAGGAGCTGAGCATGGTCCAGCGCTGGCCCGTCCGTATCCAGAGACCCTACGCCAGAAAGTACGTCCCCGCGCGCCCGATGAACTCCGGCCAGCGCATCATCGACACGCTCTTCCCCATCGCCAAGGGCGGCACCGCGGCCGTTCCCGGCCCCTTCGGCTCGGGCAAGACCGTCGTGCAGCACCAGCTCGCCAAGTGGTCGGACGTGGACATCGTGGTCTACATCGGCTGCGGCGAGCGCGGCAACGAGATGACCGACGTGCTGATGGAGTTCCCCGAGCTGAAGGATCCGCGCAACGGCGAGCCGCTGATGAAGCGCACGGTGCTGATCGCGAACACCTCCGACATGCCCGTGGCCGCGCGCGAGGCCTCGATCTACACCGGCATCACGATCGCGGAGTACTTCCGCGACATGGGCTACGACGTCGCCGTCCTGGCCGACTCCACCTCCCGCTGGGCCGAGGCCCTGCGTGAGATGTCCG